>NZ_JBFBOC010000029.1:0-87211 GCF_040685975.1 Kitasatospora sp. NPDC086791
GTTGAAGCACACCTGCTCGAACTCCTCGGCATCGACGAAACCCGACCCCGCTGGCTGGAAACCTGAAACCCCACGTGCGAAGTCACCGGCTAGTCACCGGCGCTGACACCCACGGCTGGAATCCCGAGATCGGAGCTCGGCCGGAGACCTTCCCAGTCCATCAATGCATCAACTCACAGGTTGCGCGCGATGTGACCTGCGACGACGACCGCGCCCGGTGCGCAGAACGAGCCTCACTCCGAGGCACTGGAGTGCTCTAGGTTCGTATTGCGCACGAAGTGTCCAGCCAATTCGGAGAGCTGGTTCCTGGCCAGGTGCTTTGAGGACCTGCTCGCGGCCGGCGTGCGCGGGGTTGTCTCGTTCGCGGACCCGGTTCCCCGTCGCGATGCGGCTGGCCGGCTGGTGGCTGTGGGTCATGTCGGCACGATCTACCAGGCGACGAACGGGGTCTACACGGGCCGCGCGGCTGCGCGGTCGATCAAGCTGCTGCCGGACGGCACTGTGCTGAATGACCGGTCGGCACAGAAGGTGCGCCGCCAGGAGCAGGGGTGTGAGTACGTCCAGGAGAGGCTCGCCCGTCTCGGCGCCTCACCCTTGCGGGCCGGGACCGACCCGCGCGCCTGGCTGCGCCGTGCCCTGGACGAGGTGGGGGCGCGGACGGTCCGACACCGGGGTGCGCACCGATACGTGTTCAGACTGGGAGCCACCAGGCGTGAGCGGGAGGCGGTCCGCCTGGGTGTGCCCGCATTGCCGGCCTACCCGAAACGCCCGGATCTCGCGCCTTGGCGTGGCTGACCTGCGAGCAAGGCAGTACACACCCAGGCGGCACTGCAATGTGGTATACTTCTATCTGTCGTGAGGGGTTGGCGCCCCTCCGCCCGCTCGATCCCTGACCTCAACGGAGGCATCATGCCCAGTTCCGGCGAGTACGCCGACCTTCTCTGGTTCCACCTCGACACCTCGCAGATCCCCGCCCGCGTCGTACACACCGGCAGCGGCGAGTACTCGGTCGAGATCCCCGTCTGTCTCGGCGGGGTCTCCATGCACCTCGAAGTCAGCACCGACGAGTTCGGCACGCTGTGGCAACTGCGCGACAAGCACGGCCCGGGTGTCGGCGGGTCGCGCTCCGACCTCACCGTCGACCGGGTGCCGGACTGGGTGCGCACCTTGCTGAGCCACTTCGGGGGGCACCTCGACGAACCGTTCTTCCGCCCCGGCGACAAGGTCCTCGTGGCGGACGGCGACGGCGAGGCGAAGGAGGTGGTCGCCGTGGCCGAAGTCGTGGAGACGGGCGGGATGACCTTCCTGGTGAGCGACGCGGACGGACGACGCTGGCCCGCCGCGACCGCCGTTCACGCCATGCCGGTCGCCGAACGACGCGCCCTCAGCTCCTGATCCGGACCGGCCGCGCGGCGCCCCGCGCGGCCGGTCCCAGCGCACCCCTGGTCCGCCCGCCCCCGCAGGGGCCTGCCCGCGGCCGCACGCGGCGAGCTACTCACCGCGCCCCCCGGCCGCCCCCACTGCCCCGCGAGCGGAGCCGGCCGGACCTAATCGCGCAATACCAACAGCCGATCGCCCCGGGGAGCCCTTGGATCGCGGGCCCCTCGGCCGCCGAAGGAGAACAAGATGAAGCACGTGGTGCAGTTCAGCGCGGGCATCGGCTCGTTCGCCGCCGCTCTGCGCGTCGCCGAGCGGTACGGAACCAGGGACCTGGTGCTGCTGATCGCCGACGCGCACGCCGAACACCCCGACCTGTGGAGGTTCGCCGACGACGTCGCCGCGCACTTCGAGGTCCCACTGACTGTGGTCGCCGACCCCGAGGGCCGCGACCCGTGGGACGTCTTCCTTGACGTCAGATACCTGGGTAACAACCGGCTCGCGCCGTGCAGCTACTGGCTCAAGCAGAAGCCGTGTCGGGACTGGATCGAGGCGAACTGCGACCCGGGCGACACCATGCTCTACGTCGGCATCGAGGGCACCAAGCACGACCGGGCCCGCATGCCGGCCATCGTGCGCGGCTGGTCGCCCTGGCCAGTGGTCTTCCCCCTCGCCGAATGGGACGAGCAGCCAGCCGGCAAGGACGAGCTCTTCCAGGAGGCCCGTGCCCTCGGGATCGAGCTCCCGCAGCTGTACCGCGACGGTCACGGACACAACAACTGCCGAGGCATGTGCGTACGGGGCGGCAAGGGCGCGTTCCTCCGCACGCTGCGCACCGATCCGCAGGCCTACGCGTACGCCGAGCGGCGCGAGCACGAGGTCCGGGAGTACCTGGGCAAGGACGTGACGATCCTGCGGGAGCAGCGCAAGGGCGTCGTCCACCGGATCACGCTCACCGAGCTCCGACTTCGCGACGAAGCCGCCCGGTCCACCGCCGCCTGAACTCCACACCCCCGGCCTTCCGCCCAACCATGCCCGGGCGAGGGCCGTCACCACGGCAGAAGGAGAACCCCCATGAGTGGCTACTTCGACTCGGAAGGCGTCGCCTGGCTGGACAAGCCGCTTCCGGCCGGCCCGTTCCTCGCCGGTCCCTGGGAGACGGCGACGCCGGACCAGGCGGCCCTGCTCAACCCGGGGCAGAGCCTGACCGCCGCATGGAACCAGGCGCAGGAGCACGTCGGCGTCGCGACCCGGTACAGCCTGCTGCCCGGCGACCAGCCGGGCACCGTCACGGGTCTGGCCTGGACGGCTCGCGACCCCGGCGGCGACGACGGTGCGCGGCTCCACCTCTTCGACACGCTCGACCGGTTCGCCGCGTGCGCCGTCGGCGCCACCGCCGCGATCTGGGGAGTCGGGGTCGGCTACGAGATCCAGTTTTTCCCCGAGGTGATCACCTACGTCCCCGGCGCCGGCTTCACATGCGAACCGTTGCCCGAACAGGACAGCTACGAGTTCTTCCACCCCGCACAGCGCCGCACCGCCGTCTTCACGGCGCCGACGCCCCGGCAGTCCGACGCCCCGGCAGCCCGCCGTCCCTGGATGACCGGTGCCTCCGGCTGACGGGACACCCCGCCGCAGCACTCGATGCCCTCGGCTACCCCCTGCCGCCAGCCGGGTGCGACTGGTCGTGAAAACACTGCCTGCCCCCGACTGCCTGCAGCCGGGCCTGCTTCTGCCCGACGACGGGAACCTGCCGACCGGCGACGCATCCGCATCCGAGTGAAGGAGTGCCGGCACGGTGACGGGACCGGATGCGTTCCGCTGCCGGGCCGATAAGCCCAAGGGCGTTGGGAGCCGCCGCGCTCCCGACGCCCGCAGGCCTGACGGCGCCGCGCTGCGCCGCCCGATCTTCGCCTTGGCCTGGGGGTTGACCGGCCGGGCTGGCCGCTACCTTCCTCCTGCCGCACCGCCGCATTTGGTCATGCCCGTCGTAGGTGTCGAGCCGCGCCGGCCCGGCCTGGCGCCCCACGATGGCCGGCTGCAAGACGCGGTGGCGGGCGGCATGCCCCATTCGGACAGCATGTAAATGTGGTATCATTGTTTCTGTCGAACCGTGCGGTTCGACTCCCGGTCGGCGGTGGCTCCGCCGCCCGGCTCTCGATCCCGGATCCCGCAACACCAGGAGGCCCCGATGCCCGCCGCCGTGACGACCGAAGAGCAGTCCGCCGTCGACAAGCGCACCCGCGTGCAGATCCACCCGCACGCCCCTACCCTGCTCGTGCTCAACGCCAGGTTCGTGCTGCCGTTCGGAACTCAAGATCTCTCCCTGGCGATGCCGGCCGCGCCACAGGGAAGCCCCCCGTGGCAGTGCGCCGCGCTCGCGCTGTACCTCGGGCGACTGCGCCAGGGCGAGGTCGAGGCGAGCGCCGCCGCCCTGCGCGACTACCTCCTCAGCCGTGCACCCGAGCCGACCTACCTGTGGACCTACGAGAAGAGCGCGCGTCACGACGCGCAGGTCACGTGCCTGCTGGACTTCGTGCTGGACACCCGGAAGCCCGCCGCCTGGCGGGGCTGCTCGCTGTCGGTGCTCGAGGGAGAGGACGGATGCGGCGGGTTCCGCCACGAACGGATCTGGCGCGGCTGCCGCGACATCGTGAAAGGGGCGCTGGACGAGATCGCCGGCGAACGCGATCGGCTGCGCGCAGTGAACCGCAGGTTCAACTCCTCCGACCTGCTCAAGCTGGTCGAGTCCGCCACGGCCCTGGCCGACGAGGTCGACTCGGCATGGCTAACGCTGCGGGCGGACGCCAACCGCGACCACAGCGCCCGCGCCCGGACGGCGATCCGCGGCACCGCTGTCGAGGCTGAGAACCGCGAAAGCGTCCTGCTGCCCCACCCTGCCCCGCTGATCATCACCGGAACCCTGCAACGGGCGGCGGACCAGAAGCGCGAGAACGACGGAGGCATCGTCGCCCGCCTCCAGCTGGTACCCGACGAGGAGTTCCGCCAGCACCTCTCCCCCGTGCCCGATTTGCTCGTCTGCCGGCTCGAAGGCGAGCTCGGCGCCCGAGCACTCCAGCAGGACCTGCGCCCGGGCGATCGCGTGGCGGTGCGCGGCCGCCTGGCGGTCCGTTACTACCGGGGCGACGACGGCATCCCGCGTTCCGCAACCCTGTTCCACGCCGACGGATTCGGTCCGTTTCTCGGCTGACGACCCAGCCGTCCGCCGGGCGGCCCGGCCGGCAACTGCCCTTAAACCATCCGGTCGCAGCCCAGGTCCGGCTGTCGGCCCGATCCCGTCGACGTCCGCGACCAGGTCGTCGTCGACGAGATCGGGCCGACAGCCGGATCGCGCGGATGACGCCCCGGCCACGGCCACCGAGCGTCGCAGGCCGCAGCACTCACCCAGCCGGCTCCTCCCGCCGGGGAGTCACCCGGCGCCGGACCTTCGGGGCGGCTCAGGGAACCCATGAGCCACCGGTGGCCGGAGGGCCGGCCACCGGCCGAAGGAACCATCGCCCCACAGTCCCGCATCGACTTTAAATTGTGGTACCTTCTTTCTGTCTCCGGAGCCCTGGGGACCTACCCCCGAAGGAGTTTGTGATGATCCCCGCCGGCCGCATCCCCGCAGACGACAAGAAGGCCGCCGAGCTCTACGGCCTGAGCCTGAGCCGGTTCCGCACCGTCCAGCCCTGGAAGAAGTTCCCCCCGAGCGTCAAGTACCTGCAGAGCCCGGCCGCCAAGGTCCGTGTCTACGACCTCGAGCAGCTCACAGTCCAGATCAGCAACATGAAGCTGGAGGAGGGCGCGAAGCAGGAGATCCCCCTGCTGCCGCGCGACCCCGACATCCTGCTTCCGCAGAAGCCCGGTGAGGTGCCCCAGCTGAAGCCCGGGGTCACGCTCCAGGACGATGACCTGCTCGACCGGTACGAGGCCTACGCGGCCATCCCCGAGGAAGACCGGCCGGCCTGGTCCACCTGGCTGCGGCTGATCGCCCCGCCCAGCGGCGGCGCCACGACGGCGGGACCCGGGACCGACGACGAGTTCGACATCGCCGGCGCCCGGTATTGGCGGTACCGCAGCCTCATGGACTGGAACGCCAAGCGGATCCCCCAGCACGCGACGGGCCTCGGCCAGGGTCGCCCCGCCGGCCCGGAGGAGCCCGGGATCCGTCAGCCGCGGCGCGACTTCATCGAGCGGGTCGAGAAGACCCGCCGGCTGCTCGCCGACGACCCCAACCGCACCAACGCGGAGCTCGCCCTGGCGCTCGGCGTGAAGTCGGAGCGGACCGTCGAGCGCATCCTCGCCTTCCTCGAGGAGGAGCGCGCCGGCGGCAACCAGCAGGAGGACTGACGCCGCGGCGGACATCCGCTCACGATCACGCCGCCGCACGAACTCACCAGGGACGCCGGCGGGCCATCAAGCTCCTGACCTGCCGAAACGCTGGAAACTCACCAGGCCGGACGGTGCCGCGGACCGCAAACTCACCACCGCGCTCGGCAAACTCACCAGCACGCAGCCCGCACTGCGGTGAGACCAGGAGAACTCACCGGCAAACTCACCAGCCCTCGATGCGGATCTGTTACGCAGACCGCGGACCGTGGGGAGGATTCCGGTAAGAACCGCGGGGTTGTCTCAGTTCGACACGATCACCAAGGACTCCCCGAGGCACTCATGAGCAGCATCTATGACCGGTCGTTCCTGTGCGCGCTGTACCTGCACCGGCTCGCGACCGCCGAGCAACTCCACCAGCTGGTGAGCCCGGACGTCGCGCTAGACCTTACGCGGCGCCGGCTGAACAGCCTGCGCAAGCAGGGCGTCGTCGACCGCGCGCTGAAGGAGGGCAGGCAGGGCATCTGGTACCTCACGGATCGCGGACGCTCGATCGGCGAGAGTATGGACGAGCTCGCCGGCCGCACCAGCCCGCCGGCGCCCGAGGATCCCTTCGAGGCGAAGATGCGCAGCGAGCACAGCCTTGAGGTCCTGGACACCCACCTGGCGTTCTTGAAGGATGCGCGCCGGCGGGGCGACGAGTACGGGTACCTGGACTGGTCGCCGGAGATCTACCACCGGGTGGCCGAGCAGGGTGCCGACGCGCTGATCGCCGACGCGCTGATGCGGTACACGGTGGTGAAGCCGTCCCGGGCGCTGCACCGGGCGTTCATCGAGGTCGACCGCGCCACCATGTCCTCGGAGGCACTGGCGAGCAAGCTCCTGGCCTACGCCCGGTTCCACCAGCTGCTGCCGGTTCCGGCCAGGCATCAGCGCAGCGTCCAGGCCCAGTCGGCGATCCCTGCGTGGCAGCACTACTACCCGGCGAACTTCCCCCGGATCCTGTTCGTCCTGGCCAGTGCCGGGCCGACCGCACGGCAGAACCGGGTACGCGACCTGCAGGCCCTCGCCCAGACGAGCCCGCTCGTCGAGCGCACGCTCCAGACGGTGCGGGCCGGTGTCGCGAGCCTGGAGGAGATCCAGGAGCACGGCCCGTCGGCACCGGTGTGGGCGTCGCTGGCGGATCCGCAGCGGCCGCGGTGCGGTTGGGCGGAGCTGTGACACCCCTGGACGACCGATCGGTCGCTCCGACAACGAAGGCGAGGACGATGGAAGTCTCAGTTCTGGTGATCGGCACCGACCTGTCCGTTCGGCAGGAACAGGTTCCCGACGGTGGCGCCGAGCAGCATGAGGCGTTGCGGCGGCTCGCATGCGCGGGCCGCGAGGCCGGCAAGTTGGCGTCGCCGTCGTTCTACCATCGGCAGGCGGTGACCTGGGTTGGTCAGTTCGAGGCCGGGCTGGACGACGATCCGCGGTGGCGCGATGTGCTGTGCCGGCCGAATGTGCTGGCGACGGCGCTGGTGAGCGCGTGGCGGGGAGTCGACTTGGGGTTCGGCTCGTACTGGTTGTACGGCCCGGTCGTCTTCTCTGGCGTGCAGGCCGAGGCGGATGTGGCGGGGCTTGCGGCCGATCGCGTCCAGGACGCGGTGAAGGCGCAGCGGGCCTACGTGGAACTGCTGGAGCGGTGGCGTCTTGATGCTGCGCCGGCCGATCAGGCGGAGCAGTGGCGCCGGGTCCTGGCGGCCGTTCGGTCGGTGGTACCGGCGGGAGCCCGCTGAGCAGGAACAGGGAGGCGGCTGTGGCCGGGACCGTGGATGCGGTCCCGGCCACAGTCGTCTCGGCGACGCGGCGTCAGGGTTGCGGTGGGGCGCCGATGGTATGCGGGCCTCGGCGGGCGTCGGCGAGGACCAGGGCGAAGCCGCTGGACTGAACGGCGTGCTGGAAGGCCCAGTAGTCCTGGTCGTATGGGAGATCGAGCTCCTGGACGACGATCCCGTCGAACCGCCGTGCCCGCAGTTCCTTGATCATGCGCTGCCAGCGGAGGGGCCGCTGACCCGCGGTGTCGTGGAAGAGGGTGCCGACGGTCCACGACCGGCTGTGCGCTTCGAGGCGCCCGACGGCGTGGGTGGAGGGGGCTGCTCGGGGCCGGGGCGAGGTGGCGTAGACGGCGACCAGGACCCGGGGGCCCCCGCGGTGGTGGGGTATGCCGGCCGGGCGCAGCGGTGGAAGGGTTCGGGGGTCAGCTGAGGGCACGGTGGTCCCCCTGCCGGATGCTGAACGGGCGTCGGTCGGTGTCGTAGGCGGTGGCGGCCATGGTCAGGCGGTGAGTTCCCTGGTGGCGGGTGAGCCGGAGCTGCTCGCCTCGCCGGAGCGATCGGATCGCGGTGTCGTAGCCGTCCCTGCCACCGAACCAGTCGGGAAGTGCGCTCTCCGCCACGACACCGGCTCGCTGGAGTGTGGCGCGTAGGGTGCGGCGGAGGTGACGCAGCGCCGGGCCGGGGGTGGCGTGGTAGGTGACGCGCAGGACGGTAGTGGTGTGCCTTTCGGTGGTGTGGGTGGTCTTGATGGTCGCGGTGTAGATCCTCATGCGGTCCCTGCCAGCGGTGTGGCGGGCAGGTCGGTGAGGGCGGAGGCGAGCCAGGCTGCCGGGGTCAGGGTGGAGGTGGCGACCGGCCAATGGAGCCAGCGGACCGGTTCGGGCTGGCCGGTGGGCGTGGGGAGGCGGTCGGGGCTCGGGTCGGGCATGTTCACCGTGGTGCCGGGCGGGATGAGGCAGATGCCGGGGCCGAGCGCGCTCCAGTGCTCGGGGTCGGTGCCGCGGGTGATCAGCCAGTAGGTGACCTGGCGGGCGGTGTCGAGGAGAACGGGTTCGAGGTAGTCCGGGCGGTCGTCGGCTTGGAGGTGGGCGAGGGCGGTGAGGCCGGTGGCGACGGGCATGCGGGTGGTGTCCCAGTCGTGTCCGGTGGGGATCGCCAGGAGGGTTCCGGGTTCGGACCAGGTCACGAGGGCACGGTCTCGGTCATGACGGTCGAGGGTGCGGGCGAGGTAGAGGGCCGGGGGCAGTGTCGGCCGAACACGTCGGCGCGTGGTCGGCAGGGGGCTGGTCGGTGGCTGGGTGGTGGTCATGGTTGTCGTGGCTCAGGCGGGTTGGGTGGTGCGGGTGAAGACCTTGATGGGGTCGTTGGCGCTGCGGCTGTCGGGCTCGCGCCCTTCGAGGTGGATGATCTTGCCCCTGTCCGGGCGGGCGCGCAGGTCCCGGACGTACCAGGGCGCGCCGTCGAGGAGTACCCAGTCGCCGATGGTGAGCTCGGCGACGGTGCGGTCGGTCGGGTTGCTGAGCGTGGTGCCGTCGGCGAGACGGAAGCGGGTGGTGCCGAGCGGCTCGGCGCCGTTCCACTGGTGGTCCTCGGTGGCGGGGCGCCGGGTGGCGGGTTGCCTCGTGGGGGGTGGGACGCGCACGGTTCCTCCTGGTCAGGGTCGTCGGCCGGCAGTGGACGCGGGCAGGACGGCGGGGTCGGGGATGCTGGCGGGAGCGATGGCTGTGGTTAGGGCGTCGGCGAGGTGGCCGGGGTCCGTGAGGTGGCCGCTACCGTCGGGCGGGACCAGCCACATTCGCTCGTTGCTGGTGCTGCCAGGGCGCGGGCAGAGCAGTGTTCGGCCCTCGGCAACGGTGTGGGTTCCCTCGATGTCGGGCCAGCGGGAGCCGGGCGGGACGAGGAAGTAGGCGGTGTCCGGACCGGTCGGCGGGTAGTGGGCGAGGACCGGTCCGGGCGTTAGGCCGTACGTACCCAGGTGGTCAAGCACGGCGCCGACGTGCTCGGCGTTCACCGCGACGGCATCGAACTCGGCGCCGACGGGGATCGGGGAGTTCTCACCGCGGTTCCATCCGGCGGCGAGGGACGCTCGCGCGTCGACCGGGCAGGCGCGGGTGAGCCAGGCCATGCCGTCATGGCTCGGCGTCAGTGAGGGGGTGGGCGCGGGTTGCTGGTGCGCGATCGCCGGTTGCGGGAGGCTCTGGTCGAGGTCCGGGACCGGGCACACCGCGGTGACGAGTTTGCCGTCGCCGAGGGTGATGGTGTCCCAGGCGCAGGTCAGGGCGTCGACGAGGCGCATTCCCTGGCCGCGGGTGAGGGTTCCGGGTGCGGCCGGGTTGATCTCGGGCTTGGCACCGCCGTTGGTGTCGGTGACGGCGATCCAGATGTGGGGGGCCTCGACGGCGATGAGGATGTCGATCTCCCCCGTGCCGCCGTGGCGCATCGCGTTGGTGACCAGTTCGGCCAGAACGAGTTCGGGGCCGAACAGCGCGTCGGGGTCGTGAGTACGTCCTTGGGTCGCCAGCGTGGTGCGCAGGTAGGAGCGCGCGGTCGTGCGCAGGGCACTGACCTTGTGTTCGGTGGCGTTGGTGAGGCGCCATGCCGTAGCGGGGGCGGTGGCCGGGATCTGGGGGGCAGTAGTGGCGGTCATGACGCCTCCTGCGGGTGCGGCCGCTTGAAGAAGGCGGCGAGGTTGTTGTGTCGCTGCGCGGGCTCGGGCTCGGGGGTGGCCTGCGCGGAGGGCCGAGGGGTCGGCGCGATGGCCGCCGGGTTGGCGGAGTGCAGGGCGAGGGCGAGTTGGCCAGCGAAGGTGAGGGTCCCGCTGCCGTCTGGTTCGATCACCCAGCGCCCGCCTTCGGGGTGGGGTATGCCGGGCTGCGGGCACGGCAGGGGGGCGCTGTGGGGGCCCAGGTGTGTGGTCAGGTCTCGGCCCCAGTTCCAGTACTTGTTCTGCACGACGGTGACGCCCGTGAGCAGGGTGTTCCAGTCGTGGAAGAGCGCCGGGACGAGGAAGATCAGGTCGGCGCCGGTGTCGAGGACGGGCCCGGGCTTGTGGTTCGCGGCGAGTAGGCGCAGCGCCTGGTCGCCGAGTCGGGCGTGCACGCGGATCGCGTCCCAGTAGCGCGGGGCGCCGGGTTGGATCGGGGCCTGCCCGTGGGGGGTTTGCCATGCCGTGGTGCAGGCGTGGAGGTCCTGGCCGTGGAGGAGCCATCGCGCGCCCGGGTTGAGGGGGTGGCTGGCCTGGCGGACCGGTATCGGCCCGGTGAGGGGGGTGGGCGGGACCGTTGTCTGCTGCGGTCGCGTTTTGGGGTTCATCAGGGCTCCAGCCGCGTCGCGGGCCTGGGCAGGCCGACCAGCACCACAGATCGCTGTTAGCGATCATGTGGTCACTCAAAGCAAGCGGAATCCACTGTCCTCGCGAAATCGCGACTCGTCAACCACTATGCTCGCGAAATCGCGACCACGCGGGAGAATGTGACACTCCAGCACCTCGCGGATGGCCGGTACCTACCGGCACGACCCACCCCACCGGCCCAACCGGGCAGACTGTGACCCACACCCGTAGGAGGGACCCCACCCGTGGCAACCAGCGCCCAGACCTACCGCCGCGCGCGTTTCGGCAGCGTCATGCGCCGGCTCCGCGAGCAGCTCGGACTGACTCAATCCGCCGTGGCCGCACAGGTTGGCGTCGGCGTGGACAGGATCAATCGCGTCGAGTCGGGCCGGGTGAAGCTCGAAGTCGCCCTGCTCCGTGCGCTTCTCGACCTCTACGGCGTACAGGACCAAGTCCGCCGCGACGCGATGGAGGACATGGTCGTCAACCTTGCCAAGCCGGATTGGTGGGCCAACTACTCGCTGCACCTGGCCCTGCAGGACTACCTCGGCCTGGAGAAGGACGCGTCGGCCGCCTGGGCCTGGGAGCCGCTGCTGGTACACGGCCGCTTGCAGACCAGGCGCTACGCCGAGGCCCTCCTGGCCTCGGGAGAGGGTGTGATTCCCGGCGGCCGGGAGCGCGTGGAGGACATGGTCGCCGTCCGCATGCACCGACAGGAGGTCGTCACCAGCGCCCTCACGGTCGTCCTCAACTCGGCCGCGCTCGACACCATCGTCGGCGGCCCGGACGTGATGCGCGAGCAGATCGCCCACCTGCTCACGCGCTCCGAGGTCGACCTGCGGATCCTGCCGACCGGACGACCCCACGTCGGCCTGGACGGCGCCTTCACCAGGCTGACCTACCCCGATGGTGGAGAGCTCGCCTGCGTCGAGAGCCTGGTCACCACCTCCTACTTCGACGACCCCGAGTCCCTGTCGCTCTACGGCCGCGCCGCCGAGCAGCTCACCGATCTTGCGCTCGACCCGAGCGCATCGCGGGCCTACTTGGAAGAACGCGCCCGCGCCCTCTGACCCGAGCCCCATCCCGGAAGGACCCTCATGCCGCACCACCCCCCTCGTCTCGCGCCGGACGAGTGGACCACCAGCTCCTACAGCGGCCAGCAGGGCAGCTGCGTACGCTGGCGCCGCGACCGCACCGCGGAGGACCGGATCGAGATCGGCGACTCGAAGGACCCCGACGGCCCCACGCTGAGCGTCTCGACGCCGATGTGGACAACGTTCGTATCGTTCGCCCGGACGTTCGAGGTGTAGGAGCGCCCCAGCGCCGCCGAGGGGGCGCGGACGGCGGCATCGCGCCGCTGATCCCCGCCCCCTCGGCCTTCCCCTCACTGCCGATGCGCGGCCGACCCCGAAGGAGGGCCGACATTCACGGACGTGCGCGCAGGGGCCGATTCGGCCGGCGCGCCCGCGCGACGGCGTTCTCGCGCGCTGGTGCTCCACCGCCGGTCCTCTCGCCTGATGCTTTGCCTTAGTCCAGCGCCCATCCGGTGGGTGAGTCCAGGTCAGATCACCGGACACATCGGGGCCGGGCCAGGGATACTGGGCGCTGCCCCGCGGGCGTCAGGCAGGGGTGGAGGGAGGGGCGGATGGACGAAGCCGCCGGTGTCGGCAACCCGCAGTTCGTCGCCGCCCGGGTCCGGCTGGGCTTCCACACCCAGGAGGAGTTCGCCGAGGCCTTCGAGGCCCGAGCCCGGGAGCTCGGAACGCCGCTGGGCATCTCGGTGCGCCAGGTCCGCCGGTGGGAGTCTGTCCGCCCGGGCTGGCCGAACCGGGCCGCGCGCGATGTGCTGGTAGAGCTGCTCGGCACCTCGCTGGAAGGCCTCGGTTTCGTACGGCCCTCGCGACCATCAGGACGTCGACAGCGCCCTGCGGCAAGTGAGGACGCAAGTGAGGAACCATCCAGCGCGCGGCTCTCCGCACTCCGGGACGCGCTGGACGAGGCGGCCCGGACCGACTCGCTCCTCGGCCCGCGGGAATCGCTCCCCCGGGCACTCGCGATCCTCGCCGACATCGCCGACGCGGCCCGGGAGGCCCACGCGCCCCTGCGTCGCGAGCTGCTGCTCCTCGGGGCCCGCGCGGCGGAATTCGCAGCGTGGCTGTACCGGGACTCCGGAGCGGCAGCCGAGCACACCGCTTACTGGCACGACCGCGCCGTCGAGTTCGCCACCATGGGCGGCGACGGAGCACTCCACGCCTACGTGCTGCTCCGCAAGGCGCAGGCCGCCGACGACGATCCCGCCCGCATGCGCGACCTCGCCCACGCCGCGCACGCCGGGCCCTGGTCGCTGCCGCTGCGCCCCCGGGCCGAGGCCCTGCAACAGGAGGCCCGTGCCCTGGCCCTGACCGGGGTTCGGGGCGATCCGATCGACCGGCTGCTCGACCAGGCCCACGAAGCAATCGTCGCCGCGCCCCCACCGACCGGTCCGGCCACCTGCACCGGCCCCCTGGGTGACGCCTACACCCTGGAGCGGCTCATGGCACAGAGCGCGCTGTGCCACCGCGAGTCCGACCAGGCAGCCCGCGCGGTCGAGGAGTTCCGCTCCTGCCTGGACACCGCGACCTTCGGCCCCCGGGACCGAGCGTTCTACACCGCGGCGCTCTCCGGTGCCCTCGCCGACGCCAACGAGCCCGACGAGGCCGCACGCGCTGGACTGGACGCGCTCGCGATCGCCGCCGGGGCAGGCTTCGGCAGGGCGCTCGCCGAGCTGCACCGCACCTCGGCCCTGCTGGCCGGCCACGCCCGCCGTCCGGCGGTGCGTCAGCTGCACCAGGCCGTCCGTGAGGCCCGGATTCCGGCTCCCCGCCCCGCGCAGCCGCCGTCCGCACCGGCATAGCGCCGGAGCAACCGACGGCCGGCACCGTCCGCAGGGCGCGGACGGTGCCGGCGGGAACGAAGGAAGGCGCGGCTCAGCGGGCAGTGAGGAGCGGGTTGCCCTCGCGATGGCCTCGGCCTGCCAGGCGCTCGGTCGGCTGTGACGGTCCCGCGAGCACGCCGGCACCTCGTGTCGGTCAGGCTGCGGCCGGCTCTGCTCCGGGCCAGCATCCGAGGAAGTGCGCTACTCGGTCGACGACCTCCACCTGCCAGGCCTTCGTCTGGGGGTGGGCGTAGCCGGGGTCGTTGTGGACGGCGAATCCGTGCTCGGAGCCGTCCAGCTCGTAGAGCGTGGTGGGTCCCTCGAAGGCGGTGCGGTAGCGGCGGGAGGACTCGATCGGGACGAAGGTGTCCTTGGTGCCGTGCACGATCAGGGTGGGTGCGAGCACCCTGGCCAAGTAGGCGTCCGGGTCGAGGAGCTGGACCTCGTTCAGCAGAGCCCGACCGAGGGCGAAGGGCGAGCGCTCGGTGAAGCCCTGGCGTTCCAGGTCGAGGGCGGCCTGGGGCTGGAGGTAGTCGCCGCTGACGTAGGGGCGGGAGGTAATGTAGCGCTCCTTGTAGTCCAGCCTCGGGTTGAGCAGGACCAGGTTGGCCACCTCGTCGGGACGGGCCGCGGCGTGCATCGCCGCCGCGCCGCCGGAGAACGACGCCGCGATGACGTGCACCGGAATCCGGGTGCCCGCCTCGGCGCGGAGGTGGTCGGCGGCGGCCCGGATGTCGTTGGCGACGCCGGCGATGGTGATGTCTTCCTGCCGGCCGTCGGAAGAGCCGTGGGCACGGAGGTCGAAGCGCAGGCTCCTGATGCCGACGGCGGCGATCCCTGCGGCGAGGCGGTCGAAGAACCCCCCTTCGTGGCGGGTCACGCCAGCCCCGTGGACCAGCACCGCCAGACCGCGCTGCTCGCCCTGAGGCTCCGTCATGGTCCCGTGCAGCTGAATCCCGTCAAGCGAAGCGAACACCGTCTCGCGATCAGTCATGCACGAATCGTAGCCGCGGGAAGCGTGACCTTCGAGGGCGCACGGGAGCGCGCACACCTGCGCGAGCGGGAGGCTGCCGTCCCGTCAGGCCGCGACGCTCCAGCTCGCGAGGAAGAAGGGGTCACACGGTGGGGCGAGGAGCGGCGGGACGCCGTCGGCCAGGATGGCGTACGGCGCGGTCGGTCGGGACGCCGCGTGGAGCGGGTTCACGCCCGGCCTACGGGCAGAGCCTGCCGGCAGTGGCCGTCCCGGAAGGCCTCGGGGATCAGAACGGTCTCGAACTCGTCCAGCGGTTCGCCGACCCACTGCGCCGGGGGCTCGGCGGCGGGAGACGCGGCCGTCGCGGTGTACTGGTCCCAGGCCCACCGCGTGTAGACGTGATCGGCGCCGAAGACGTGCGTGCTCGCGACGACAAGACGGCCCGCGCGCTGCCGGGCCACAGCTGCGCGGCCGGCCACGAGGTCTTGCTGCGTATCCGTCCACGCCAACCGGTACCACGCGGGCGGGACGGGCGGCGCTGTTGGGCACGGCGGTGCGGCGACGGTGCGGTGGGCAGCGTGATCGCCGCGCGACGATGCAGCAGGCGGCCTGCTGGAGGCCTTGGCGGCCAGGCGCCGGCCGAGGACCGCGGCGGCCACGAGAAGCAGGGCGACGACGGCGGGCAGTCGGTCCGGGATCAGCACGGTGTCCTCCAGGTGCTCGGTGGGGCGGGGTCGGCGGGCGGTGTGGACAGCGAGGCCGGGGTCAGGCGGAGCTGCCGGTGCGCCCGGACGGGCGAACGGCGTTCTGCGCTGTGTCCAGGCAGTCGGAGCAGAGGGGGAGCTCGGGCGGTGTTCCTCGTCCGGGTCGCCCGCACGAGGTGATCGCGCAGCGCCAGGCGACCGCCTGGTCGGGGATGACGGGATCGGGGGCCCGGACCTCGGTCCGGGCGGGCCTGATGCGTGCGGCCGCGTCCAGGGCGTCGGTGTCGGCGGAGAGCGTGGCGGCGGCCCGGGCCGCGAGCCGCTCGGCTTCGCGGAAGCCGCAGGCCGTGCACTCCTGACCGGTCGTGAGGAGCAGCCCGCGTTCGCAGTCGGGCAGGTCGCAGTCGTGGCCCATCTCCAGGACGGTCGCCAGGTAGCCGACCGGGCGCTTGATCGCGTCCGGGTGTCCTTCGGGGAGCTGGATCCGCTCCGGCGCTTGGGCGCGGAACCAGCCGGCGTTGACGCGGGTCTGGACGTGATCGGCGGTGCGGCCGCAGCGCAGCAGGTCGCGGACGCGGTCGCGGATCATCTTCGGCGTCCGGCCGGGCGCCCACAGGTTCAGGGTGTCCAGGACGGTGTAGGCGTCGCTCTCCCCCGGAAGGAGCCTGGCGGTGGTGGTGCGGATCGTCTTCGGTCGCGGGCTGTTCTTGGTGCCGGTCGCGGCGGAGCCGCCGGGGGCGGGGTCCTCGTGCGCGCCTGCGCGCGCGAAGCCACCCGTCACCTGGCCTTCGGCCGTCCGGAAGGCGTCTGGAGAAGGGTTCTCGACAGGGCTATAGATATTGGGCGTCACCGGTGCTGCCAGGGTCGCGTCACCGGTGCTGCCAGGGGTGGCGTCACCGGTGCTGCTACCCCCCTGGGCTCGGGCGGCCTTGAGCGCCTTGGTGCTGACGCCCTTCGGGACGCCGCCGCGGGGCACGATTCCGGCCTTGCGCTTGGCCTCGCGGCGCTGCTCCCGGCGGGCCTTGGCGACGTCGGCCGCTTTGACGCCGGGCGGCAGGGGGTCGGTCCAGGTGGTGGTGCCTTGCCACATCACGCCGGCGTCGTGGAGGTGGTAGATGTTCGCGTCGTGGTTGCCCGGGTTGAGCGGGTCCATCCGTTCCTCGACGGTGACCATGCCGGCCACGTCCATCTCGTCCAGGGTCCGGTCGAGGGTGGAGAGGCTGACGCCGAGCTGGCGGGCGAGCTCTCGCCTGTAGGGGTGGCCGAGGCTGGTGTCGCGGCCCTGGGTGTCGGCGTAGCTGACGAGGATGCCGTAGAGGGTGCGCGCGTTGCTGGAGTAGCGCGGGTCGCACATCCAGAGGTTGGCGACCATGCCGAAGGGGAGGCCGCCGCCGCGGCGGACCTCGGGCTTGAGGCTCATCGGGTCGTCGCCGTGGCGAGGTGGCGCGGGCGGGGCCCGTGGCCGGCGGTGAAGGAGGTCAGTGCCCTCTGTGCGAGGCCCGGGATCGGGTCGGGCGTGGCGAGCATGGGGCTCACGGCGCGGTGGTGGGCGGCCTGCAGGAGGCAGGTCAGCGCGCGCTGGTGGTCTCCCGTGAGGGCGCAGACCTGGCCGAGGATTTCGAGCGCCTCGGCGGTGTAGGGGTGGTCGGCGCCGAAGCGGCGTGCGGTGTCGTCGACGTGCAGGGCCGACAGGCGGGCGGCGTCGGCGAGGCGGCCGGTCCGGACGGCGGTGGCGATGTGGAGCCGGGCGACGGTCGTCGCGGTCGGGGGTGTGGGGGCGTGGCGGGGAGAGCGCGGAGGCGTCGGCGCGGCGGTGGGTGTCGAGGTGTTCTTGTGCAGTCGGGTGCGCAGCCGGCGGAGGAGACCGGGGCGCCGCTGGGCTGCGTTGCCGTGGGGTGTGGTGCTGGTCATTGGGGCTCCCCGCTCGGGTGATCATCGGTCACCCGTAGAGAACCCCGCGGCTCTTACCGGTTTTCTGTCCACGGGAACCCCTCCGTGATTACAGGTTGATAACGGGCAGTGGTGAGTTCGCTGACGCTGGTGTGTTCGATTCGATGGCCCGTGCCGCTGGAGCCCGGGACGCGGAGGTGGCGGTTCTAACCGGCGTCGACGGCCGGCGGGCACGGTCCGGTGCCGCTCGGCGACGGCCGGCGGCGGGTGGTGAGTTCCGATGCGGCGGTGTCCGGCGGCTGGTGAGTTCGCCGAGTCGGCCGTCACCGCCTGGTTGCGGCCTCGTTGAATCGCCCGGCTCCCGCTTTGACACCCCATCGGGGGATGACTCCGAGTTCGCCGTGCCCGATACGGTGCCGGGCATGACGCAAGCAACGTGGGGTCTGTCGGTGGTGGATCTCGTCGACGGGGACCGGTGGGCGGTCGTGGTCGCGCAGGCCGCCGACGACGCCCAGTACGACGCGCTGGCCACCCGCCTCAAGCAGGCCGGGTTGAAGCGCACCGGGGACCGCGAGTGGAACCGCGGGCTGCTCCCGCTCACCAGCTGCTCGGTCACGGTGGAGGACGGCTACCTCACCCAGCTCCATACCGGCCGCACGCGCATCCTTGCGTTCCCGCCGCCGGACGTCACGCCCAACTGGGAGCAGGCGGCCGACCGGGGCCGGGTGATGTTCGCGTTGGTGAAGCCCGACACCCTGCCCAGCATCGGCGCCCAGCCCCAGGACGAGGGGCTGCACTCCGGGCACCGCGACCTTGTCGCCGAGCAGATCGCGGCCGAGGCTGCCGCCGGCCGCCTGCTGGCCGGACTGGCGAGCGTGCTCGACCAGCCCGCTCCCCATCCCGGCCGCCGCTGACTCCCGTCCGACCAGCGGCAGTCCAGCTTCGCGGCCACGAACGTGCCGCCGGAGCCCGGGCTGCGGAGGTGACGGTTATGGCCGGGGTCTGCGGCCGACGAGCATGGTCCAGTGCCGCTCGGCGACGGCCGGCGGCGGGTGGTGAGTTCCAGTGCGGCGCTGCCCGGCGGCTGGTGAGTTCCGGTGCGGCGGTCGCGGGGAGTGATTTTGCGGCCGTGCCCGGCTTCGACCCAAGGCAGGGCGCGGCGGCCGTCCGGGCACGTGTGATGTCGGATCCGCGAGGCCGGTCGCAGCGCGCCGAGCGGTCGCAGTCCGGGTGTCGCAACCGGCCGGGTGTGCGACGGCCGGATGCGATCGGGGTTGCAGGTCCCGCGTCGCAGGAGGGGGCGGGACATGGCTGTTGCGACCGTTCGGGGCGTCCGGCTGCGATCCCCATAGCAGTCACGGAGTGTGATGATCGCGGGCCTCGTCACCGGCCCGGTGCACGCTGCCGCCTCCGGGTCGCACGTCCCGCAGGGCTGCGACAAGCCGCGTCCGGAGGTTGCGGCCAGGCACACGTTGAGGATCCCGGGCGAGCGTTGGCGCCGTACAGGCAGCGGTAGGAACGAGCCGTTCGCGGGGCCGCCGCCTCCCTGCCGGGCCCTCTTCCGGGACGTGCGACCAGGAGCTGCGACTGGTCCGGGCGGTTGCTCAGCGTGGATGTCCGCCGACGGTCCGGCTGGTGAGTTTCGCCTCGGCGTCCGGCGGGGGCTGGTGAGTTTGAGGCGCCCGCTGCGGGCCACCTGGTGAGTTTGGCGGTGACCGTGGTGAGTTCGGGGCCAGCTGGCTGGTGAGTTTGGCCGTCGGGCCTGGTGAGTTTGCTCCGCGCCGCCCCAGGGCGCTGGTGAGTTTGGTCCGGGCCGCTGGTGAGTTTGCTTCTCGAAACTCTCCACCGCAGGTCAGAGGGCCTTTCGAAACTCACCAGAGGGCGTTGTGGATCCGTTACGGAAGACGGCTTCCGTGGACAGAAAACCGGTAAGAGCCGCGGGGTTCTCTGTGATCGACAGCTTGAGTCGATCTTCGAGAGGGCCCCGATGTCCTTGTTCTCCTTCCGCCGGAACCCGCCTGACGACGAGGCGGATTCCGTGGTGGTCCCGGCCGAGGCGCTGCGCCGTCGTGGCCGGCTGACCCACGCGGCCCGCTACGCACTGTGGGCGTCCATCGCCTGCGGTCCCGTCGCACTGCTCGCGGTCGTGCCGGTGGCGAAGGCGCTCGCCAAGCCGGCGGTCCTGGCTGCGCCCCCGGCGCCGACCGTGATCCCGGCGCCGACGGGCTATGCCGAACTGTTCGTGGATCTGTGGCTGCGAAGCAGTTCGCAGGCTGCGACCGGCGGCGACGTGCTGCACTCGATGGCCCCCGGGGTCGACCTTCCGCAGCCGGCCGACAAGAGCACTCTTTCGGTACAGAGAGTAGTCGCGGTGCGGTCGCAGCCGATGGGCGGTCGCACCTGGCTGGTGACCGTCGCGGCCACGATGAGTGCGCCTGCAACGGCCGGTGCAGCGAGCGGGTCGCAGTCGTCGCAGAGCCCGGTCGCCCCGTCGCAGTCGTCGCAGCCGACCCCGGCGGCGGTGTCCGGAGGTTCGCAGTCGAGCACCGCGCTGGTGGTGCGCTACTACGCGGTGCCGGTGTCGATGGTGCGCGGGCCGAGCAGCGGCGGGGCTCCTGACTCCCTGTCGGTGACCGCCGCGCCGGCTCAGGTGTCGGGTCCGCTGGCGCTGTCCGGCAGCGACGGGACGACCGGTCCGTACGGCACCCAGGTGCAGGCGGGTCCGCTTCAGCAGGCGGTGTCGGAGTACCTGACCGCCTATCTGACCGGGGTGGGCGAGTCCTCGCGCTACCTGTCGCCCGGGGTGAAGATCCCGCCGGCCGGTGCCGTCTACCAGAAGGTCGAGCTGGTCTCGCTGGCCGCCCGGACCCCGGTGCCCGCCGCGCCGGCCGACGGCGCCGTGCTCGACGTCCTCGCCCAGGTGCGCGCGACCGACGCCTCCGGGCAGTGGCCGCTGGCCTACCCGCTGCACCTGAGGGCGCGCGCCGGCCGCTGGGAGGTCGCCGCGCTCGCCCCGGCCGCCCCTGCCCCCTCCCCTTCTTCTTCCCCCTCCCCTTCTTCTCCCTCTGCTCCGTCTTCCCCGGTCGCCCCGGCGCCGGCTTCCCCCTCCGAGGTGCGGTAATGGCTTCCACCCTGACGCTGGCCGACGCGGCCTCCGCCCACCCGGTCATGCTCGCCGGCGCGCTGAAGAACATCGGCGACTCCTGGTCCGTGACTGCCCTGGACTGGGTCTCCAAGTTCCTCATGATCGCCCTGGTCCTGATCTGCTGCATCCAGGTCGTCAAGAAGATGTCGATCAAGGCCGGCATCGGCGCGGTGATCGGTTTGGTCCTGTGCTGGGCCGTGTTCTCCGGCCGCTACTCGCTCTCCAGCATCGTCGAGGACGAGTTCAAGGACCCGGGCACCACCCAGTCCAGCACCCAGGGCATGGGTGTGCGTGACCTGCCGCCGGTCTTCGAGGCCCGGCTGTGAGCGGCGCCGCGCAGCCCAAGATCGGGCGCAGCTATACGCGAGCGAGAAGGCACCCGTGGGTGCTGGGCAAGCTCGGCGACTGGCGGCTGCCGATGGGGCCGTACACGCCCCCGCAGCTGATCATCGCCAGCGTCGGCGCGTTCGTCCTGATCAAGACCGCGACCTGGTGGGCTCCGACCCTGGGCCCGCTCCCGGTCGTCGTCTGGGCGGTGGCGATCTGGGCTGCGCGGCACTCGAGGGTCGGCGGGCGCTCCCTGGGCCCCGCCGTTATGGACGCCGTGGCGCTGGCACTCGCCCCGCGCCACGGGCGGATCGGCGGCCGGGCGGTGCGCCCGGTGCCCGCCGAGTGGCTCAGCGGCGGCTTCGGCATCGAGGAGGCGCTCGAGGACGAGCCCCCCGTCGCGTCCGCGCCGGCCCCCGCTCCGGTCGCCGCGCCGCCGCGGTCCGCAGCCGCGAAGCCGAAGGAAGCCCGAGCGACCCGGCCCGATGCGAGGCGGCCCCGTCCGCCCGCGCCGGACACAGCGCGAAGGCCGCAGCCGCGACGCGGCCGCAAGGCCGAGCGGGAGGAGACGCCGCCGATGAGGCCGGCACCGACCGCACTGGAACTCCTGCTCGCCCAGGCGGCGAGCCACAGCAGCACGACGCACGACACGACAGGGGGGAAGTCACGATGAGGGTTCCGATCCGGCACATCCACGGCCACCTGGTGTGGTCCACGGCCGGCACGGCCTGGGCGTTCTGGCGCCTTCAGCCGATCGGCTCGCGGTACGCGCCCGCGCTGGAGCGCGAGGAGATCCTCGCCCGCGTCACCTCCCTGGTCCGGTCCCTGGAGGGCACCGCCCGCCTGTACTCGCTGTGTGCGGCGGTGGACCCGGGGGAGGTGGCCCTGCGGATGACCGACGGCGTGGACACCCACCGCTTCCCGGCCGCCGCCGAGACCGCGCACGCCACGCTGGAGATGCTCGACGGCGCGGAGATGCACCGGCGCACCCTGTGGCTGGCCCTACCGCTTCGTGTCGGCGATCGCGGCGCGCAGCTGGCGGCGATGGCGAACTCCGCGTGGGCGCAGCTCGGGGAGTCCGTGGGCGAGCCGGCTCCGCCGGTGTCGCTGGAGGAGGTGCGCGCCTACCGGGCCGCGGCCGCACAGGTGGAGGCGAGCTTCGGCGGCGGGCTGACGATGCGTCGGGCCCGGCCGGCGGAGATCGTGTGGATCCACGAGCACGCGGTACGGCGCGGGATGGGCGAGCCGCTGCTGATGGAGGCGGAGACCTCGGGGCTGCGCGGCGGCCGGATGCTCAACAACGTGCTGCGCTCTCCGTCGTACGCGGACTTGGGCCAGGTCCGGCTGCAGGAGGGCGGGCAGAGCACCAGCCCTGCGGTTGTGCGCGGTGTGCGCTCGCTGGTTCAGAAGGTGGTTGGGGCGGCGTTCAACCGGCTGTGGCTGGAGGTCGAGACCGAGGAGGGCTTCGGGTACCAGGCGCACCTGGCGCTGACCGAGATTCCCAAGCGGGTCGCCGCGAAGTCGGCGGATGTGCTCGCTCAGCTGGAGCAGCTCGACTACCCGGTCGATGCGGTGATCGACCTCAACATCATCGACGGAGCCAAGGCCCGGCAGCAGATCGCCAAAAAGAAGCGGGAGTTGATCGACCAGGCGGAACAGTGGTCCGCGCACCCGGACGGCACGCCGAATTCCTTGTTCGGCTCGGCGGACGAGCTCGGCGAGGAGGAGTCGCTGCTCGCGGCGACGAGTGTCGAGCGCGAGGTGCAGTCGGTGACCGTGCTGAGCGTCTGGGGCGCGGACCCTCGCGAGTGCGACCGGCGGGCCCGGGACATCAAGGCGCAGCTGGCCGGCGTGAACTACAGGGTTGTGCGGCCGCGCGGCAGCCAGGCCCGGCTGTTCGAGTTCGGGCTTCCCGGTTCGGGGCCGGCAACTCGGGTGCGGGAGTACACCCAGTTCCAGTTGACCGAGGACTGGGCGATGGGCGGGGCGCTGACCGGTGGTGACATCGGCGACGCGACGGGGCCCATGGTGGGCATCAGCCGCGACACCGGGACGTTCCGAGCTGTTCTGATCGACCTCGCGAACGCGGTGAAGCGGAATGTGTCCGCGTCGCTGGGGGTGATCGGGGACTTGGGCAGCGGCAAGAGCGTGTTGCTCAAGCTGCTGACGATCGGTCTGGTCGACCGGGGTCACCGGGCGATCGTGGTGGACCGCACCCCGCTGCGGGAGTGGGCGCGCTTCGCCCGGGACGCGGCGCCGGGCCGCTGCCAGGTCATCGACGCCGCCGAGGCGAAGCTGAGCCTGGACCCGTTCAGGGTGCTGCCGGCTGGGATGGGCGAGCACGCCGCGTTCTCCTACCTGACCCTGCAGCTGAACGTCGCCCCGATGACGGTGGCCGGTTCGGTGCTCAACCGGGCGGTCAAGGCCGCCGCCCGGGCCGAGCGCCCGGCCATGGCCCGGGTCATGGAGGAGCTGGAGGTCCTGGCCGCCGAGCCCGGCCCGCGCGGCCAGGAGGCGACCGGCGTCCTGGACATGCTGCGGATCGTCTCCGAGGCCGAGCTGGCGCGGCTGGTCTTCGACGAGTCACTGCCCGCCCTGTCCCTGTCCGGGGACCTGGACGCAGACCTGGTCGTGATTACCACGGCCGGCCTGACGCTGCCTCCGAAGGAGGCGCTGGGCAACCCCGACATCCTGCGCGCTCAGCCGTTGGAGGCGCAGATCGGCCGCGCGGTCTTGTACCTGATCGCGGCCGTCGCCCGCCAGGTGGCGTTCACCGACCAGAAGCGGTTCGCGGCGTTGGTCATGGACGAGTGCTACTGGCTTACCTCCTCGCACGAGGGCCACGCCCTGGTGTCGGAGGTCGTCCACGACGGCCGCAAGCACCGCGCGGGCGTGCTGCTCGGCGGCCACGACGCCGACGACCTCGGCGATGAGACGGTCCGCGGCCTGCTGGCCTACCGCTTCCTGGCGCGGACCTCCGATCCGGTGCTGGCCAAGAAGGGCCTGGCGTTCCTCGGGCAGTCCACCGACGACGAGCAGGCGGTGCGGATCGTCACCTCGGGCCTGTCGCCGGTGGGCGTCGTCGGCCGCGAGGGCGAGATGCTCCTGCGCGACTCGGCCCGGCAGATCGGCCGCATCCAGGTCGTCATCCCGCCGGTGGCCCGGATCCAGGCCGGCATCGGCACGACCCCGACCGACGAGCCCAGCCGGCGCCCCGCGGCCCGCCGCGCCCCGGCCGGCCCCGGCCGGCGCACCGCCGCCGGCGGGCGAAGCCTCAGCGGCAAGCGCACCAGCCTGACCAAGACCAAGAAGGAAGAGGTGGCGAAGTGAGCGCGTCGGTGCGCCGCATACGGCGACGGGCGGCCCGTGTGCTCGCGGCGGTGCGGGCGTGGGCGAGCGACTACTGGCCCGGGCGGCGGACCGTCAAGTGGACGCTCGGCATGGTGGTGCTGTTCCTGATGGCCAGCGCCAGCCTGGCGCAGGCGGACGACGGGTCCGAGCGCGGCGGCATCCTCGCCCCGCTGAACGTCCTGTCCAGCGAGGGCGTTCCGCTGGACAACTATGACCTCAAGAGCGAGAGCGGCGGCACCACCGACATCCGCTCCCACATCTGCAACCTCCTCATTGGGAGTGCCTTCGCTCTCAACCGCCTGGTCGTCGGCCTGATGTGCATGGCGCTCAAGTGGATCTACGAGTTCCCGATCGTCCATGCCCTCATCACGACCGCCGACCGCGTGGGCTGGTACTTCAGCCTCTGGGCCGACTTCGACCTGAAGCTGAGCATGCTCTTCGTCACCGGCGCCTTCGCGCTGGGCGTGTGGTGGATCATGCGCGGGAAGGTCGCCAAGGGCGCCGGCGAGATCCTGCTCACCGTGCTGATCGGCGGACTGATGTTCCTGCCGACCCTGTCGACCCGCGCGATCCTCGGCGACGACGGCCCGCTCGCCCAGGTGTCGGCCGCCGCCACGGAGGCCGGCCAGATGACCTCCGCCGTCGGCGGGAACAACGAGGGCTGCACGAGCGCCGACGACAAGAAGGACCCGAGCTGCCCGATGCGGGTCATGCTCACCAAGACCCTCGTCGTCCAGCCGTACCAGCTGCTCCAGTACGGCGTCATCCCCAACCCTCACAGCGAAAACGCCAACATCCGGGCGCTCGCCGACGTCCACAACAGGTGGATCCACGGTCAGATCAAGGAGCAGAAGGACTGCGGCGGGATCAGCTGGCTTCCCGGCGGCGACGGCGATCTGTGCAAGCAGAGCGCGTGGGACAAGCTCAAGGAGGAGTTGAAAAAGCACGGCGACGAAGGCCATGCCGCGTACGACTTCGCGGTCAACTCCAACTGGGACCGCACCTTCGGCGCCATGCTGGTTCTCCTGACGTCGCTTCTGATCGCCGCCGTCATCCTGTCGATGTGCTTCGTGCACCTCGGCACCCAGTTCGCCGACGTCGGCGCGGCCACCATGACACCGGTCGCCCTGATCTGGGCGCAGCTGCCAGGGCCGAACCGCGCCGCGTTGTGGAGGGTGGCGGGCACGTTCATGGCGTCGGCCGCGGTGTCCTTCGCCATCTCCGTCATGCTGCCAGCGTTTGGCATCGCGGTGAACGCGGTCATGACGGACCAGAAGGACACCGTCATGCTCCAGCGGATGCTGCTGATGGTCGCGCTGGCCATCATTCTGCTCGTCTTCCACCGGCGTCTGCTCGCCAGCGCGAGCAAGATCGGTGACCGGTTCGCCGAGCGCATGAAGTACGCCCGGATCGGCGGGTCCGCCGGATTGGGCGAGGACAGCTCCCGGCTCGGGCTGGCCATGTCCCAGGCCATGGCCGGCATGGGATTCAGCCCCGGCGGTGGCGGCGGCGGGGGCGGCGCCATGGGCGGGGGTATCGGGGGACTCGGAGCGCTCGGTGCGCAGTCGCCGGTGCACGCCGCGATGCTGCGCCGGGCCCGCATCAACTCCGGCCTGGCGTCGATGGCCTCTTCGGACCTCGGTCCGATGAACGCAGCCGGCATGGTCGCCGGGGCGTTCGGCGAGGTCCGCCGCGGCATGCACCAGCTCGCGACTCCGCTGCGCATGGCGCACCACGCGGTCGTCGGCAATCCTCTGCCCGAGCACAAGCTGGCCAAGCGCCGCAAGCCGGTCAACGACGGCTCGGGCCGCATGGTGATCGACGGGCACACCGGCGAGATCCTTCACGATCCGATGAAGCCGACGCCGTGGGGCCACCGGCTGCATAACAAGCTGCTGGAGACCCGGGCGGGCCGGCTCGCGATCCGCGCCGGACAGGTCGGCCGCCTCGGCTACGACATCTCGCCGCTGGGCTGGGGTGCCACGGTGGCCCGGATGCGCCGCGGTGCGGGCACGGCCGCCGAAGCCGTCCACCAGCAGTACGACCACTACAGCGGTGAGTTCGCGCAGCACATGGCGGACCAGCGCGCCGGCTGGGAGGCCATGGACCGGCCCCTGAAGGCGGTATCGGACGGGGCGGGGTGGGCGATGGAGCACGGCAAGACCGCGGCGACGAACGCGGCCTCCGCCGCGACGATCTATGCGACCACGCGGGTTCCCGCCGACCCGAGCGGTGTGCTGGGTACCACGGTTGCGGGAGCCCCGAGGGCGAGCGGGGCCCGGGCGAGCGAGGACCTGTTCGCTGATCCGGGCGATGCGGGTGACTGGGGGATGCCCGCCAGCACGATGGGCCGCGAGGCCGGCGCCATGGGCGACATCTCGGCTGCTCTGGGTCCGGGGGCGTTCCCCGACGCACCGGTGGCCGACACCGAGCTGGCCTCCCCCGAGGTGCCCGGTGACGTGCCCGCCGGCCCGGCCGACCCGGGCCCGACGGCGTCCAGCTGGCGCGACGCGGTGCCCTTCGCGGGGGAGCATGACCTCGCTGCCCAGGCGCTGCGCGCGCGAATGGAGCAGGCCCGGCACCTCGAGCCGATGCTGTGGGACGGCATGGTGGAGCCCGGTGACGGCGACGGCTTCGGTCCGGGGGATCTGCTGTGATCCCCAAGCGGCTGCGGAGGCTGGGATGCAGCGGGCTGTCGCTGCTCCTGCTGTTCGCCGTCTCGGTGATCGGCGTGGTGACGATCTTCGAAGACCAGTCGTCGGCGCCGGCGCCCACGCCGGTGGGCGACGCGGCGGGCATCCCCCAGCGGATGATGGACGCCTACAAGCGGGCAGTCACCGCGATGTCGACCCTCTCCCCCAACTGCCGGGGCCTGGACTGGGCGCTGCTGGCCGCGATCGCGCAGGTCGAGTCCACCCAGGCCCAGGGGCACCAGATCGCGGCGGACGGGCTGATCACGCCTCCGATCATCGGGCCCGTCCTCAACGGCAGTGGAGCGGGCGGCAACACGACGCCGGTGCTCGACACGGACGGCGGGAGGTGGGACGGCAACAGCGTCTATGACGCGGCCGTCGGCCCCATGCAATTCCTCCCCTCGACGTTCACGGGCATGTCGGCGAAGATCCGGCCCGAGGGCGGGGCGAACCCGAACAACATCGACGACGCCGCGATGGCCGCCGCGCTCTACCTGTGCGGCAACGGGCGGGACCTGAACGACCAGAGCCAGCTGTTCGCCGCGATCTACCAGTACAACGCGAGCACCGCGTACGTGAACGAGGTCCTGGACTGGCGCCGCCGGTTCGCCGCCCTCGGCAGCTCGGGCTCGAACGTGCCTGCGTCGCAGAAGGCCCAGAAGGTGATCGACGCCGCGAAGAGCCAGTTCGGTGTCCCCTACAGCTGGGGCGGCGGTGACGCGAACGGCAAGTCGACCGGAGTGTGCTGCTCCAAGGGCGGCCAGGACGGGCGCACGGTCGTCGGCTTCGACTGCTCGGGGCTGATGGTCTACGCCTTCGCGCAGGTCGGGATCAACCTCCCGCGGCTGGCGTCCGACCAGGCCGGGGCAGGTACGCGCATCCCCGCCTCCGCCGGGCTCGCCGCCCTCCAGCCCGGCGACATGGTCTTCTTCGGGCCTTCGCCGACCAACGACCCCGCGATCTACCACGTCGGCCTCTACATCGGCGGAGGCCAGATGATCGCCGCGCCCAGGCCCGGCTCCGTCGTCCGGCAAGAGGCCGTCTGGAACTACGACTACGCGGGCGGCGCCCGCGTCCTCTCCTGAAGGAACATCACTTTACATGTCCATGCCAGACCGCCGCGTAATGCTGCCCGCCCTCGGCTGCGCCCTCCTCGTCGTCATCGCCCTGGCCCTGCTCGGCCCTCGCCCCGACCACCGGCCGCGCACTGCCGGTGCCCAGCCGACCGCGACCATGGACGCGACGCCGCCGTCCGCGGAGCCGCCACCGTCGCTGACGGCACCGAGCACGACGCCCCCCGACAGCACGACGTCCACCTCCGCCTCCCCGCCGGCCTCCGCCCCGGCGCCCACCGCCGCGCCGACAGCAAGTCAGGTCATGCCGTCCGGAGCGTTCGCCGCAGGTGACGGACCAGCGGCCGACCCGGCGATCGAGGCGCAGTTCCAGGCCGATCACCCCAGCGACCTGTCCCCCCAGGACGCCGCCCAGGTCCGCGCGCTCACCGTCCAGGTGTGGATGGCGGAGACCACCGGACAGGGCCGCGACCACTGGCCGGCCTACTTCCCCCCGACCCAGGTCCCCCTGCGGGCCTACACGCAGGTCCGCGTCCAGGCCGTCTCCGCCCACACCTCCGGAGAGCGCCTGATCGTGCAGCTGCTGTGGGCGGGCGCCGACCCGTCCGGCACCTACCAGGACCGCCGGCCCGCCATCTTGTCCCTCGCCCGCACCGCCACCGGCTGGGAGCCCGTGCGATGACCAGCCCCACTACCCCTCCCACCCACGCCCCGGCCACTCCCGGCGGGACCCACGACGACGGCGCCCTCCCCGCCGTGGTCCACGCCGTGCACGAGGCCGTCCTTTGGCTGGGCGACGCCGCCGACTGGACCGGCGCGCACCTGCCGCTGCTGCTGGCCGTCGCCGCGCCGTTCGCGATCGCCGCCGGGATCCTGCACTGGCGGCTCACCAGGAAGGCGCTGGCCAGCCGAACCCGCTACACCCTGACCCCCTCCCCCGACTTCGAGCCCGGCGAGGAACACCTGTGGCGCTATGCCGCCGTGATCCTGCGCGCCGCCAACGCCGGTCCGTGGTGGGCGCCCAGGGCCGGCCGCTCGGCCCGCATCCGCTTCCGCGCGGACGGCTCGGTGCCGCTCGAGATGTCGGTGGAGGCCTCCTCGGCGGCCAAGCACCTGCTGCGCACCTCCCAGTACCCAGGCGTGACCATCACCAAGGCCGAACCGGTCAAGGACAAGGAGCGCACCCACGTCGTGCGCGCCGAGTTCGTCCTGGCCGGGTCGGACACCAAGCAGCTGCGGAACGTGCCGATGATCCCCGACCCGCTGCAGGGGATCGTCGACGCGGTCGCCGACATCAGCACCGCGGCCGGCGACCTGGCCGAGCTGTGCCTGGACGTCCAGCGTCTGCCGCGCTGGCAGCTGCTGATGAAGCGGTGGCAGGTGACGCAGGAGGCCCGCGAGCAGCAGCGGGCGCGGGCGAAGAAGGAGGCCCGGCAGGCCGCGGCGGACGCCGCCGAGCTGGAGGACTCCTGGCAGCACCAGCTGGCGCTCCTCCTGGAGCCCGGCGCCGCGCCGCGCCGCCTTCCCGCGCTGCCGCCCCGCACGAAGCCGCTGGAGACCGAGAAGGTCCTCGGCCGGCTCGCCTCCCGTGACCGCGCGCTGCTGCGCGTGCAGCTCATGGTGCGCTGCGCCTCCGACGAGGAGGGCCGCGCCGAGCAGCGTATGGCGCGCCTGGCGGCGGCCCTGGACGTCTTCGGCGGCGGGAACACCTGGGTCGAGGACGCCCGCTCGTTCATGAAGTGGCGCTGGACGGCAGGCAGCTGGCACCGGCGCCGCGGCTTCGACGAGCGGTGGGCCAGCGCCCGGGTCGCACCGCGCAAGCAGTCGATCGTCCACGTCGGGGAGCTGCACGGCCTGCTCAAGCCGGTGACGATGCACTGCGCCCTGCCGGTGATCGCCTCGGAGCTGGAGACCTACGAGCCCGGCAAGGACCTGGTCCCGCAGGGCATCCACCGCATGCCCGACGGCACCCGCCGCAACGTGGGCGTGCCGGTGAAGGACTACTTCTTCTCGCTGCGCGTTGGCAAGTCCCGGTACGGCAAGACCGAGATGGCCGAGGTGCAGGCCTTGGCGTTGGCCATGGCCGGCTACGGGGTCGGCTTCATCGACCCCCACGGCGACTCCTGGGGGCACGTGGCCCCCTACCTCGCGCACGAGTCGCTGCGTGACCGGGTCTGGCGCGTCGACCTGACGGGACGCTCCGCCCTGGTGCCGACGTGGAACCCGCTGGGGATGGAACGCGGGCAGCAACCGCACGAGGTCGTCACCGCCGTCGTCGACGGCCTGGCGGTGGCGATGAACTGGGACAACGCGAACGCGCCGCGCGGCCTGACGATCCTGATGAAGGCGGCGGAAGCGCTGGTGGCCTACAACCGCTACGCGGTACGCCAGCAGGCGCCCGAGGCGCAGGCGACGGTGTTCCAGATCCCTGCGCTGCTGGAGAACGAGGCCTTCCGAACGCGGGTGCTGGCGTGCCTGCCGGGCGGTCAGCGTCAGTGGTGGCTCACGACGTTCAAGACCATCGACCCCTCGGCCTTCGCGGTCATCATCAACCCCCTCACCCGCCTGGCCTCCGATCCGGTGGCGCTGGCCTTCCTCGGGTCGCCGACCAGCGGGTACGACGCCCGCGCCGCGATGGACGAGTCGAAACTGCTGTGGATCTGCCCGGCCGGCGCCGGGCCGACCGCGGCGCTACTCACCTCGCTGCTCGTCAACGACCTGTTCCGCGCGGCCCGCTCCCGCGAGGACCTTCCGCTGCACGAGCGGGCACTGTTCCACCTGTTCGTCGACGAGCTGATCTCGTTCGACAAGGCCACCGGCGGCATCCTGGCGGCCTTCACCGAGCAGCTCGGGAAGTTCGGACTGCGCGCGCACATGATGACGCAGCTGCTGGAGCGGGTCAGCCAGAACACGCGGCAGTCGATCCTCCAGAACGCCTCGGCGCTGAGCAGCACCGCAGGATCGACGAGCGCGGTGCGGCTGGTGGCCGCGGAGTGGCACGACAAGGTGGACCCGTCGAGGATCGCCACCCTTCCGAAGTACTCGTACTACGCGAGCATGACCGTGGACGGGCGCACCGTCGGCCCGATCCTCTTGCAGGGCATGCAGGTCGACGTCGTGTTCAAGGACCTCCGCACGCCCAAGGAGATCGACACGCTGTACGCGGCCGCCGGCCGTGCGGTGGGCAGCGGGCACCGGGACCGCCTCGGGCGCGAGGCCGGCTACCGGCAGGGGATCGTCGCCTACTTCGCCCGGCACGGCAAGATGCCGACCGGCGAGGAGCTCAAGCGGATCATCGCGGCCGCGGAGGCGATGACGACGCCGGCGACGGGTTCGACCAAGCAGCCCGTGAAGCCGGCACCGGCCACAGCGGGCGCAACCAACACCAGGCCGGTGGAGTTGACCAAGCAGCCGGCTGCAGTGACGAACGCCGCCCCTGACAGTGCCGCACCGGATCCTGGGGAGTGGGGCGAGGCCCCGCCCGAGGACGACGACCCGTTCGAGGAGCCGGCCCAAGACGGCGGCGGACAGCAGTCCGCGGGCGAAGGCGGAGCGGTGACGCCGGTCGCGCCGTAGCAGGACGGGTGGCCGGGCGCAGGCCCGGCCACCCTCCACGAACCCGGCGCCGACTGGCGCCGGACCAGGACGAGGAGGAACAGGAATGCTGGCACTGAACCAGGCCGGGCGCAGCATCGAGGTCGTGGCGGGCATCTGGTGGTCGCCATCGGAACGCTCGGCCCGCTGCACGCTGTGCGGACACGCGGCCGGGGAACTGGCGGACGCGCCGTCAGCCGCCGGGTGGGGCGACGGCCATCAGGACATCTGCATTCCGGTGAGCCGCCGGCTGAGCGCCGAGGAGAGGGACTGATTCTCCCCGCGCCACCGGCCCTAGTTCGCAATCTGATGATCAGTCAGCTTATTCCATCGCGATTGCGTTGACGATCTGTCGACAATCTGGCAAGCCGCCTCGGATTTGGCCCACTGTCCGGATTGTCGGATGCTCATCAGAATTCGCGGCCGATTGTAAGCTTCGATTGTGTCCGATTTGAGGCCTTGCTTGTATTTTGTCCTCGACTATGCCAGTGACATACCCGACCATGACCAAAACTGACTGTGCGACTGGCGGAAAGTTTCGTAGTGTGACTCTTCGGTAGCTGTGATGCGGGAGTGGCGACTACCTCCCCGGTCACATATGCCTACAAACCGGACATGGCACTGATCGAGGGGGGCCGTCATGCTGGGTAACCCCGGGTGATCACGCCTTGTTAGACACCAAGAGCATGCGCCGCACGCAATAGAGCGGAGCGGCGGCAACAATCCCGGCTGAGCACCCTCTCAATCGCCCCGACTTTCCGGGCGAGGGGGGGATGTGTACGACCGGGTTAACGAGGCCAGCAGATCAGCGGTTTGAGGATGAAGCATGAGTAGCACGGGGATTTTCACCCGCAAGCCGAAGCCGTCCGCGGGCGGCGGCACGACCCAGCCGGTGCCCGCCGCCGGCCCCAGGATCCCTACCCAGCCCCGCGAGCGGCGCCCGGGCGTCGCCGCGTTCGCCGTACTGATCGTGCTCGCCAGCGCCCTGGGCACGGCTGTCCTGGTGCGCCAGGCCGGCGAGCGCGTCGCGGCGGTCGAGGTCACCCAGCAGATCGCCCCGGGCCAGAAGATCAGCGCCAGCGCGCTTACCCAGGTCCAGGTGGCCAAGGACAGCGGCGTCAAGTTCGTCCCGTGGGAGCAGCGGGACCTGCTGATCAGCAAGTACACCGCTGCTGTGGAGATCCCGCCCGGCACCCTGCTGACCGGGCGGATGCTCACCGACGCCGCCGGGCTGGCCGCGGACCAGGCCGTCGTCGGCCTCGCGTTGAAGAGCGGCCAGTTCCCGCCCGGCCTCAAGGCCGGCGACCGGGTGCGGGTGATGTGGGTCGGTCGTGACGCCGCCGCCAAGGGCACCTCGCCTGCCGGTACCGCCACCGGCACGCCGAACGCGCAAGGCAACAACGGCGCGGTCGAGCTCGCGGGATCGGCCATCGTGCGCGAGGTCTTCAAGCCCGGCAACGGCGACGCGAGTTCGGCGCTCTCCCTGTCCGTGGTGGTCCCGGCCACGGCCTCCGGCGGGGTGACGCAGGCCGCGTCCTCCGGCGACGTGGCCCTCGTCCTGCTGCCCGGCACCGCTCAGTAGCGGTCCTACGGAGATCCCAACATGTCACTGATCATCGTCGCGTCCGCCAAGGGCTCCCCTGGCGCGAGCACCACCGCGCTGGCCATGGCGTCGCAGTGGCCCCGCCAGTCCCTTCTGGCCGAACTCGACCCGCTCGGCTCCGACCTGCTCTACCGGCAGGTCGACGAGAGCGGCATGGACCTGAACCCCAACAAGGGGATGTTCTCCCTGGCACTGCCGGCCCGCGGGGTCCTGACCCCCGACGTCGTGCGCGAGCACACCCAGCGCCTGCCCGGCGGCCTCGAGGTCCTTGTCGGCCTGACCAAGCCCGAACAGGGCGCCGGCTGGAGCGAGCACTGGGACAAGCTGGGCCGCTGTCTGGCCGCACCCGGAACGACCGACATCATCGCGGACATCGGCCGCTACCACCCCGGCGCGCCCACGGCCGCACTCCTGCGCCACGCCTCCCTCGTCCTGCTGGTCTCCCGGGCCGCGCCCGAAGACCTTGCCCACGTCCGCTCGCGCGCGGCCAACGTGATCGCCCAGACGTCCTCCGGCGGCCGGGGCGGCGCACCGGTCGGCGTCCTGGTCGTCGCCCCGCTGCGCCAGCAGGCCAAGGCGTCCGACATGGCTGCCACCGTGCTCGCCCAGGGCAGCGTGCCCGCGCAGGTCGCCGGCGTCGTCGCCCATGACGCCGACGCTGCGGAGCGGCTGACGCGCCTTCGCAGCGCGGGACGCATTCACAAGACGCAGCTGATGGCGTCGGTGCGCCACATCGTGAGCAACCTCGGCGGCCGCTTCGGTCTCGGCCAGAACAGCGCCGCGACCCTGCCGGCGCCGGCCACGAGCATGGAAGGAGCGGCACGATGACCACCGCCGTGACTACGCCCGTCCCCGTCGACCAAGCGCTGGTCAAGCGGCTGCGCGAGGCCACCGGGCAGCTCCTGCAAGAGCGCCGGCGTCGCCAGGAGGCCGACGGCCGGCGCCTGACCGAGGGCGACCTGCGGGCGATCGCCATGGACATCCTCGCCAGCCAGCTGCAGGGCCTGTCCAGCGAGCGGATGAACCAGGGCTCCAACCCGCTCAGCCTCGAGGACGAGGAGAGCCTGACCGCTGCGGTCCTCGCCGCGCTGTTCGGCGTCGGCCGGCTCCAGCCACTCCTCGACGACCCCGATGTCGAGAACGTCGACATCAACGGTTTCGACACTGTGTTCGTCAGCTACGCCGACGGCCACCAGGAGCAGGTCGGGCCGATCGCCGAGTCCGATGACGACCTGATCCAGCAGATCCAGGTACTGGCGGCGACCTCGGGCCTGAACAGCCGTCCCTTCGACGACTCCAACCCGCAGCTGGACATCCAGCTGCGGGGAGGGCACCGCATGTCCGCGGTGATGTCCTTCAGCCACCCCCGGGTCGTCGTGTCGATCCGGCGCAAGCGCCTGAAAGAGGCTCACCTCTCGACGCTGCGGGAGAGCGGGACCATCACCCCCGAGCTGGAGGTGTTCCTGCGCGCTGCGGTCCGGGCCCGGATGAACATCATGATCGCCGGTGAGGTGAACGCCGGGAAGACGACCCTGCTGCAGGCCCTGGCCAACGCCATCCCGCCGCACGAGCGCCTGATCACCATCGAACGCGCCCTGGAACTCAACCTCCACGACTTCAAGCACCTGCACCCGAACGTGGTCGCGCTGGAAGAGCGGCTCCCCAACTCGGAGGGCCACGGCCGGGTCAGCATGGCCGAGTTGGTCCGCCGGTCGCTGCGCATGAACGCCAACAGGGTCATCGTCGGCGAGGTCCTGGGCGACGAAGTCGTCGCGATGTTGAACGCCATGTCCCAGGGCAACGACGGCAGTTTGAGCACCATCCACGCCAACTCCAGCCTCAACGTCTTCCGCAAGATCTCCACCTACGCCATCCAGGCCGCCGAACGGCTGCCGGTCGAGGCCTCACAGATGCTCATCTCCGACGCCATCGAGCTGGTCATCTTCGTCTCCCGCGACACCGACCCGGTCACCGGCCACCAGCGCCGTCGGGTGGTCTCGGTGCGTGAGGTCAGCGGGTACGCCGACGGCCGGGTGCTGTCCTCCGAGGTGTACTCCCTCAAGGCCAACGACATGGTCGAGTGGGACTCCGCGCTCACCGACCGGACCCGCGAACGCCTGGAGCGACACGGCTTCTCCGCCGACGCCTACCCCGCTGCGGGGCGCTGGTCATGAACAGCGGCGACTACCTCACCCCCTCCCTGATGCTCGCGCTGCTGGCCGGCTGCGGGATCGGCGGCGGCATCGCCCTGTTCGTCGCCGCGCTCGTCGGCTGGGCCCGCCCAGTCGGCACCAAGGTGAGCGCCAGCAAGCAGATCGCCGCGTTCCTGCGCCGACGCGCGGGCGCTGCCATACTCGTCGGCCTCGTCGTCCTGGTCGCCCTTCGCTGGCCGGTGGCCGCCGTCGGCGCGGCCCTGCTCGTGCTCTTCTGGCCGGCTCTCTTCGGAGGCGCCCGCTCCGAACGCGTGGCCCTGGCCCGGGTCGAGGCGCTGGCCACCTGGACCGAGGCACTGCGCGACACGATCGCCGGTGCGGCCGGCCTGGAGCAGGCCATCGGCGCGTCCGCCCGCACCGCGGGCGAGACCCTGCGCCCCCACCTGCTCACCCTGGACGACCGGATCCGCTCGCGCATGCCGCTGAGCGAAGCCCTGGACCGGCTCGCCGACGACCTCGACGACGGCGGCGCCGACCTGGTGATCGCCGCTCTCAAGCAGTCGGCAGGCCTGCGCGGCGAAGGCCTGCGCGACGTCCTCACCGACCTCGCCGGCTCGGCCCGCGCCCAGGTCGGCATGCGGCGCCGCGTCTTCGCCAGCCGCGCCGGCACACGCCGCAGCGTCCAGATCGTCGTAGGCGTGATCGTCTCGGTCGTCGTCGGCATGAGGGTCTTCAACCCCTCCTACACCGAGCCCTACGGCACGCCCCAGGGACAGGCCGTCCTGGCCCTGGTGCTCATGCTGTTCGCGGTCGGCCTGGTGTGGCTGCAACGGCTGTCCCGGGTCCCCGCCCCGAAGCGGTTCCTGGTCCAGCAGACGGGAGCGGCCTCATGAACCTTGCATGGACTCTCCTGGCCGGCGCGGGCATGGGTTTCGGCCTCTTCCTCCTGGTACGGGCGCTCTTCCCCAGCCGGCCCAGCGCCGCATCGATCGTGCTGCGGATCGACGCCCAGGCCCGCCTGGGCCTCGGCTCGGCCCTCCCCGAGCAGCCCGACCCGGCCAGTGACCGGGCGGCGAAGGCCGCGCGCCTGCGCGAGCTCATCGGCCTCCGGGCCGCGGACCTGTGCGCCCGTCAGGGCTGGGAGCTCCCGGCGCTGCGCGCCGACCTGAGCATCCTGGAGCGGTCGTTCGAGAGCTTCCTGGCCACCAAGATCATGGTCGGGCTGTTCGGCTTGCTCTTCGGGCCGGTGGTCTTCGCGCTGCTGTGGATCGTGAACTTCACGACCAACCCGCTGATGCCGCTGTGGCTGGCCCTCGTCTTCGGGCTGCTGTTCTTCTTCCTGCCCGACATCGAAGTCCGCGGCGACGCCAAGGAGCGGCGCGCCGAGTTCCTGCACACCCTGTCCTCGTTCACCTCCCTGGTCGCGAACAACCTGGCCGGCGGCCGCGGTCTCCCCGAGGCTTTGAAGACGGCCACCGAGATCACCGACACCTGGCCGATGCTGCGCCTTCGCCAGACACTGGCGGGCGCCCGGATGACGAACCGGACACACTGGCAGGCCCTCGAACACCTCGGCAAGGAAATCGCCGTGCCGGAGCTCCAGGACCTGGCCACCCGCATCGCGCTCGCCGCCGATGACGGGGCCCGGATCCGCCAGTCGCTCATGGCCACGGCCAGGACACTCGCCGAACGCGAACTTGCCGAGACCGAAGGCAAGGCCGGTGCGCAGTCGCAGACGATGCTCGTCGCGCAGATCGTGCTGTGCCTCGGATTCCTCGTGTTCCTGATCTACCCCGCCCTGATGCGGGTGATGGCCCTGTGACCCTCTTTCTCCAACCCCACGGCCCGCCCCGGCGGCGCCGCCCCAGCCGGCCTTCCGGCCCAGAACCGATCCACCGCCCCGGCCGCAGGCCGGGTGCCCATCACGAGGGGACTGCACCAATGAACGCCATCCTTGACCGTGCCACCGGCTGGCACCCCGACCTCACGCTCGCCACCACCTGGCTGCGCGGACGCGTGGAGGAAGCGAAGGAGGAGGGCGACGACGCCGGCTTCTCCACCGTCGAGATGGTGATCGGCATCGCCATCATCGTCGCGATCCTCGTGGCGGCCGCCGTCATCATCAGCCAGGCCATCACCACCAAGGCCACCTCGGTCGGCAAGTGCATCGAGGGCGCCACCAGCACCAACAACGGCGGTTGCAGCTAACGCTGCCGGTCAGGACGGACGAGGAAGAGGAGGGGGACCAGGTGCAGCGCCTTCGCCGCCTGCTGGAGCAGCGGCGCGCCCAAGGGCCGGATGACGGCATGAGCTCCATCGAGTTCGTGGTCACCACCCCGATCCTGATCGGCCTCCTCTTCCTCGCCGTCCAGTTCGCGCTCGGCCTCTTCGCCCACGAGGTCGCCCTCGCGGCCGCACAGGCCGGCGCGCGCGAAGCCCGCGCCACCGCCGACGCCAACCCGTCCGGCTGGCAGCAGAAGGCCCACGACGTGGCCGCCGCACGAATCTCCAGCCTCGGACCGTCGCTGACGGACAACCCTGTCATCAAGACGGAGAACATCGGCCAGCACCAAGTGCGGGTGACGGTGCAGGTCGACATCGTCCCCGTCATCCCGTTCCTCCACATGACGCTGACCTCCGTCAGCCAGGGCCCCGTCGAAAGGTTCGTGCCCGATGCCGGCTGACGTTCTGCGCCGCCTGCTCGCCCGGGCCCGCAGCGACGAGGGCGCCTCCACCGTCGACATGGTCCTCGCCGCGCCTCTCCTGCTCCTCTTCGGCCTGCTCGTGGTGGGGCTGGGCCTGATCGTCCAGAGCCGCAGCAGCCTGGACGGAGCCGCCCGCGACGCTGCCCGAGCCGGGGCGCTGCAGCGCGACTACAACAGCGCCGTCTCCGAGGCCACCCAAGCCGCCAAGGCGGACGCCGCCGGGGTGTGCGAGGGCGGCGCCGTACGGGTGGACCCGTCCGGGGACTGGCGGCCAGGCGGCCTGTTCACCGTCACGGTCAGCTGCGAGGTGCCGGGGCTGCGCGCCCTCGGCCTCAACATGACCACCCACGTGAGCGCCACCTCCACCGCCCCGCTCGACACCTACAGGCGGACCTCCTGATGACCACCACGCCCGCCGCCTGGTCTGCCCCAGGCCCATGGCTGCTCCGGCGCCTGCGCGCCGCACGCCGCCGCGGAGACGAAGGGTCAGGCGCGCTCTACCTGATCTTCGGTGCCATGCTCTGCCTGCTCCTGGCCGGCTTCGTCGTGGACGGAGGCCTGGCCATCCACCAGCGGGAGAGGGCCGCCGACATCGCCGAGCAGGCCGCCCGCTACGCGGCCAACCAGGTCGACCCCGCCGCGCTGCGCGCCAACGGCACCGTCAGCGTGCCGGCCAACCCGGCGTGCAGCGGCTACGCGAACGGCTTCGCCTCCCGCTCCGGCGCCACCGCCAGCTGCACCGCAGCCGGCGGAAACACCGTCACCGTCCAGGTGCAGCTGACCTACGAACCGATACTGCTTCGCCTGCTCGGACAAGCGTCGATTACCGTGCGTGCTAACGCGACAGCACAGGCCGTACAGGAACAATGAGCCACCGGGACGGGAGATACCCCATGCGATCCATCACCACCCACCACCACGCCCGCCGCCTCGCCGTGCTGGGCTGCGCAGCGCTCGCCCTGGTCGCCGCGGCCGGATGCTCCAGCTCGAAGAGCAACCCGAGCGGGGACATCAGCGGCGCCCAGACGACCGTCCCGACGGTCGCCGCGAGCAGCACGGCCCCCAGCAGCACCCCGACCGCGCCTGCCGGGGCTCCCGCCGTCACGCTGCCGGCCGACCTGAAGGTCACTGTGCAGTTCCCGGCCACCGGCGACGCGACCCAGGACGCCGTCGCGCAGGGGCTCACCTACGCGCTGCGGGCCTACAACTCCGCCTTCGCGAAGGGCGACCCGCAGGACGCGGCGTTCGTGTACGCCTACGACGGCATGGCCCGGCCCTACATGGCCGACATCATCGGCCAGCTGGCCAAGCGCAACCAGACGATCACCGGCGAGACCCGGTACTACGCCCCGGTGATCACGGTCAAGGACACCACCCACGCGGCCGCCACCTACTGCGAGGACGAATCGAAGGGCTACCCCAAGGACAAGACGAGCGGGCAGGTGCAGCAGAGCACGCCCTCCGTGCGCGACTACACCGAGTGGAACCTCGGCCTGGAGTTGAGCACGCAGGGCGTGTGGCGCGTCACCCAAGCCCTCGGCGAGAAGGGATCCACGCGGTGCCAGAACACCTGATCCGGCGGCGCCTTGCGGCCGTCTCTGTGCTGCTCGCGATGGGGACCGCAGTCGCGGTCCCCACGCCGGCGTTCGCCGACTTCGGTGGCGACCCGGGCGGCGGCACGCCCACGCCGTGGTCGATCGAGTCGCACGTCACTCTGACGATGCACGACAACGGAACGGGCGCCGATGCCAAGCACCTTGTCTCATCGGGTGCCTGGGATCCGCCGGCGTGCTGGTACGAGCCGGAGTACTCGCCCGAGCAGTTCGACGCGGCCTTCCAGGCCCTCCTGCAGAGCCTCTCGGGCGCCTCCGGCGGCGCGGACGCCCAGAAGCAGTACGACGCCTTGAAGCAGGACCACGACTTCCACCGCGGTGAGAACGGCGCGTGGTGGGTCATGGTGAAGTCGAAGAAGTCCTGGGACCTGCCGAATACGACGCCGTGCACGCAGAGCCCCGGCGTCCAGTGGGTCCCTGCGGGGAATCCGCCGGCCGGCATGCTCGCAGTCACTCCGCAGATGCTCTCCAAGATCGCCTACGGCGCGACCAAGCTGCCCTCCCCCACCGTGAAGTTGTCCCCGGACGCCGGTCGGCAGACCGTCAACCTGCCGACGTTCATCTCGTTCGACCAGCCTCTCCAGCCGGTCTCCGTCACAGCCTCCCTCGACTACGCCGGGTTCAGCATCGCCGCGTCCACCCTCGCGGTACCGGTCGCCCTGAACGTGGACGCCGGGACCGACGACGCGTCACCGCGCTCGTGCACCTACGAGTTCACCCAGTCCGGCGGCGGCTACCAGGTCGACTCGTCCTCCAGCAGCTGCAACATCACCTACACGCGCTCCTCCCGCGGCGGCACGTACCCGCTGACCGGCCGGGTGACCTGGCGCGTGACCTGGACCCCGTCGAAGGACCCCCACGCCGCACCGGCGAACCCGCTGCCGAACGGCCTGACCGACAGCACCCCGCAGAATGTCGTGGTCAAGGAGATCCAGACCACGGTCACCGGCTGACCGAACTGCGTGGGCCCGGACCGACGAACAGAAGGAACGCGATGGTGAAGACGAAGCCGGCAACGGCTGCCCGAAGCCTGGGCGACGTGGTGCGCGCCGTGCTGGCCGGCATCGCGCTGCTCGCCCTGCTCGCCGCCGTGCCCTGGGGCCTGATCACGTTCATCGGCAACCCCCTGCCGAGCACGGTGCCGAGCTGGGACAGCATTACTGCCCAGACCGTCAGCGTCGACGTGATCATCAACGTGATCGCCGTTGTGGTCTGGGCCGCCTGGGCTCAGTTCGCCCTGTGCGTACTCGTCGAGGTCCGCGCTGCCGTCAAGGGCGTCGGCCTGGCTGTCCGCGTCCCTGCCGCGGGTGTCAGTCAGGCCTTGGCCCGTCAGCTCGTGGCCTCGGTGTTCGTCATCGGCGTGGGCGCGCTGACCGTCGGCCAGGCCTCGGCCGCCACGGCGGCCACCCCGGTTCAGGCGCCCCGCGTCGCGGCGACCGCCACCGCGCTGCCCCAGCAGGCGGCAGTCCCCGCGACCGTCAGCGCTGCGGCATCCGCCACGGCTTCGTCCGACCACAACCTGCCCACCTACGAGGTGCAGCGTTCTGCCGACGGCCACCGCGACACCCTGTGGGGCATCGCGGAGAGCAAGCTCGGCGACGGCACCCGCTGGAACGAGATCCAGAAGCTCAACGAGGGCCGCCCTCAGGCCGACGGCGGTGCGCTCGGTGCGGACGGACTGATCCGTCCCGGCTGGACCCTGCTCCTGCCCGCCGACGCGTCCGGGACGGACGTGATCCGGTCAGACTCCGGCCCCGCGCGGCAGGCGAGCACCGCTGCCCAGGACACCGCCGCCCAGCACATGGTGACCGTGGTCAAGGGCGACACCCTGTCGGGCATCGCCGAGCGCGAACTCGGCGACGGCGACAAGTACCCCGAGCTTCTCGACGCCTCCAAGGACCTGGTCCAGCCGGACGGCGGGCACCTCACCAACCCGGACGAGCTGTTCCCGGGCCAGAAGATCGTCATCCCGGCCGCCGCCACGGCCACCCCGCCGGCAGCCCCGGCTGCCCCTGCGCCGGCCCAGCAGCCCGTAGCCCCGACCGTCCAGGCGCCCCCGGTCACTCCCGCACCGGCTACGGCGCCCCCGGCTCCCAGTACCCCGGCGCCGCAAGCTCCCAGCACCGCCGCCCCGAGTGCCCCGACCTCCAGCACTCCGGCTCCGGCCGCACCGGCCACCCAGGCGCCGACCGAGCAGACGCCCATCCCGGCACAAGAAGCACCGACCCAGGCTCCCGCCCCGGCTCAGCACTCCTCCCCCGCCGGCGAGGAGGCTTCCAGTCAGTCCCTGATCTCCGCGCGGTCGGTCGCCGGTCTCGGTGCCCTGACCGGCGCCGGACTGCTCGGGGCGATCGCCGTCCGACGCCTGCTCCAGTACCGGCGCCGGCGCCCGGGCGAGACCATCGCCGTCCCCGACGAGACCAGCCGCCTCGAAGCCCTGCTCGGCCGGACCGCCCAGCCCGGCTCAGCCGCGCTGCTCGACATCGCGCTGCGGACCCTGGCGGACGCGCTCCCCGAGGACGAGGCACTCCCGGAACTGCGCGCCGCACGGGTCACGAGCGAGAGCGTCGAGATCCTGCCCGAGGAGCACGGCCTGGAGCCCGCCGCGCCCTTCACGGCCGGCGACAACGGCTGGTGGACTCTCGACCCGAAGGCCCCCCTCTTGGACGAGGAGCATGCCGGCCGCGTGGCAGCGCCCTACCCGGGCCTGGCCAGCATCGGGCGGGACGAGGCCGGCAACCAGGTGCTGCTCCACCTCCCTCACGTCCAGGTCCTGCTGCTGGAAGGCGAGCTGACGAACGTGCGCGCCGTGGCACGCAGCATCGCCCTGGACGCTGCGACCTGCCCGTGGGCGGGTCACATCGATGTGCTGACGGCCGGGTTCGGCCGCGACCTCGCTCCCCTGCTGCCCACCGGCCGCGCGCGCTTCGTGCCCACCGCCCATGCCGGGATCGTGGACCTGGCCGGGCTGCGCGCCGAGACGATCCAGGCCGAGGAGAGCGGCGAGGACGGCCCTCTGCCGTGGTTGATGGTCTGCACCGACGACCCGGGCGAGCACACCTGGGAGCTCGCTGAGATCCTGAGCCAGACCCGCGGCCGGGACATCGCCGTGGTCCTGCCGGCCGACGCCCAGCAGGTCCACGACTTCTTCCCCGAGGCCGAGATCCTTGACGCCGATGCGCTGGCTGCGCAGGCCTGCGGCCTGGCCGACCTCGAGGTGGTGCTGGCCCGGGTCAGCGACGAGGAGCACGCGCAGATCGTCTCCACGCTGGAGGTCACCGCCAAGCCGGCCACCCCGGCCGCCGGTCCGTGGGAGTTCGTCCCGGACCCCGACGCCGTCCCGCCGCGCTTCGGCCCCGCCTCCATCCCCGCGCCGCTGTTCGCCGACCGCATCCCGGCCGACGTCACCGGCGCAGCCCCGAAGGAGAACGGCGACGACGACCTTGCGCCGTCCTCCTCGGCTCCGCAGACCGACGCCGAGGTCGACACGGACGTCGACGACGCGGCGCTCCAGGCCGACGACGACGGCACGCCAGAGGACGACGAGGCGGCCACGCCAGCGCACACCACCGCGGCGGTGAACATGGTCAAGCCCGCCGCGGTACGCGACCGCAAGCCGGTTCCGCCGAGCCCGGACCAGCCCCAGATCCAGGTCCTCGGGCCGGTCCAGATCGCGAACTCCAGCGGCGCCGAGACCACCCACGGCCCGCGGCTGGCCGCGCTCGCCGCGTTCCTCTACTTCCGGCCCGACCGCGACTACGGCGCGATCGCATATGCGATGGACCCGGTCTCCCCCTGGGAGCCGCACACCCTCCAGACCCGGATCTCCCAGCTGCGCGGCCAGCTCGGGCACGCCCCCGACGGAACGCAGTACCTGCCCCGCAAGTCCGCCGCCGGCACCTACCGCCTGTCCGAGCAGCTCCACTGCGACTGGACCTGGTTCGAGTACCTGGCCGAACGGGGCCTGCCGCAGGGCGTCGCCGGCCTGGAGGACCTGGAGCAGGCACTCGGCATGGTCCGCGGCCGGCCCTTCGGCACCGACGGCGACCACGACTGGGCCACCCCGGACGTGCAGCAGATGATCTGCCGCATCATCGACGTCGCGCACACCACCGCATGCCTGCGCCTGCGCGACGAGGCCCTGGACCTGGACGCCGCCCGCCGTGCCGTCGCCGTCGGCCTGGAGGTCCAGGAGGACGAGATGCTGTACCGGGACTGGCTGCGGATCGAGGCCGCGAGCGGCAACCGGCCCGGCCTGTTCGCCGTCATCGACGCAGCCCGCACCGCGGCGGCATCACTCGACAGCGACCTGACACCGGAGACCAAGCGCCTGATCGAGCATCTCCTCCAGGGACAGCACGCATGAACACCATCGCCACCGGCGCCGCCCTCATCGGCGGCACCATCCTAGGCGCCGCCGTCGTCCGCCCGATAGCCGTCGCCTACGCCCGCCCCAGACCCGACCCCGCGTCCACAACCTGCCCGGGGTGCGGCCAGGTGGTTCTCGGGTTCAGGGTCCGCGCGGCCGTCCACCTCCTACGGGCCCGCTGTCCGGGCTGCGCCGAGCGGCTCGGCCCGGCCCCGGGAGTGGCCGAGGGTCTCACCGGCGTCGCCGTCGCCGGTGTTGTCGCCGGCCAGGCGGCCGGCTGGCTCCTCGCCGCGCAGTTGTGGTTCGCGCTTGTGGGCTCCGTGCTGGTTCTGACCGATGCCAAGGTGCGGCGGCTGCCGCACGATCTGACCGGGGCTGCCTGCATTGGGCTCGCGGCGCTGCTCATCGGTGCCACGATCGCCGGGCAGCCGGTGTCGGTCGCGGTGCGGGCCCTCGCAGGAGCTGCCGCTGTCTGGGGGTTGTTCTTCCTCACGGTCCTCACCAAGACGACGTTCTGGGGCGACTTCCGGCTGAGTCCGGCACTCGGGGGCCTGCTGGCCTGGACGGGCTGGAGCACCGTGGGCGCCGGCCTGGCGGTCAGCATCTTCCTGGCTCCGCTGCTGGCCTGCGCCGGTCTGATCGCCCAGCGGGCACCGTGGCGCCGGTGGTGGCCGGCGCTGGCGCCGGCGATGCTGGCGGTGTCCGCGGCCGCAGGCGTCGCGGTCTGGCGGGCCTTCGGGCTCGCCTCGCTCGGGGCCCTGACGGCCTGGGCTGTCCTCCTGCTCCAGGAGGTCGTGGTCCTGGCGATACTCCCCGGCCGGACGCGGAAAACGAAGGTGCCGCTCGGGCCAGCGCTCGTGGTGGGCACCCTGCTGGCGTCCGTCGCATTCTCCTGACCTCGGCCAGCGCATGTGAGACAGTCTCCGCATGGATGTGCTCTCCCCCGCACAACAGGAGCTGTTGGAGTACCTGCGGGCGATGACCGCCGTCATCTACCTGAACGGTGCGGCATCCGCTGCACGGGAGGAGGGGTGGCGATACCCGTCCGTCCACCACCTCCTGCTCGCCGAGGGGCGCTTCTTCCAGCCGGTCTCAAGGCCAGCCGGGATCCGGCAGATGCCCGAGCGCCTGTGCTACAACAACGCCGCGGCCACGGCCACCGGGTCGGCCGGTTCGTTCTTCTACGTGGAGGGCATCGCGATCTCCGACGTATTCCCGCTGGCACACGCCTGGTGCGCGAACGAGGCGGCGGAAGCCGTGGACCCGACCTGGCCGGAGGGCTCGATGACGGCGTGCTTCGGCATCGCGTTCACTCGACCCAGCTCGTGGGAGCACGAGGGCGAAGGGATTCTCGCCGACCCCCGCCGCTGCATGGAGATTCTCCGCGACGGCCTGCCGCCGCTCCCCGGCCGGAACGTCGGCCACCGCCCATCGAGCGCTGCCCTGGCAGGCCAGCCAGCCGCCTCCCGCTGACACGGCGCCGCCCACCCATCGCGGTGCCGTTGGCGACGCTCACCGGCTCGGGGGGCGCCTTGTCGCCGCGCGCCAGTACAGTCCGCCCATGAGCATCACAGGGGGAATCCAGGTCGACCTCGCAACGATCGAGCAGTCGCTGGAGGAGAACGGGCACGACAGCTGCAACATCGAACTCGTGCCCACGGCGCACGGGCGCAGCGTCGACGGCCATGCGCTCGTCGCCGCTGTCGACGAGGCGATCGGAGCCGCCAACGCGGCTGCTACAGGCCAGAGCATGTGGGGACAGCGCGCGGTCCTGACCCTCGATGGCGCAGGGCTCAGCCTCAAGGACTACTGGGGACCGGACTCGCTCACCGGCTGGCTCGCGGCCTTCACCGAGGCCTTGCAGCGGCAGGGGCATGCCGGACTCGTCCGGGCGACACCGGTCGTGAGGCCGCCGCGCTGGCTCCGGCACCAGTACGAGCCCAGGGCCACCGCCTTCGTCGCCCTGCACGAGCCGCTCACCCTGGCGGCCGCAGCAGAGCGGTGGGCCGGCTTCGCGACCGGGTGGACCCGTCCCCACGGCGGCGACGCCTGCCTGGCTGCCGGCGCGATCCTTCAGCACGACACCTCGGTGGATGTCCCCGGTCATCTGGCCGCCGGCTTGTTCGTCAACGGGAACTCCGCACTCACCATGGTCGACCCGGCCGCTCCCCGAGCCGTGCGAGCCCGGGCGGACCAGGACGGCATGGCCACCTACCAGGCCTACTCCCCCGCCAGCAGTTGGCACTCGCTCATCGGCCGGGTGCGGGAGGCGATTCTCGCCGACGCGGAGCACACCCGGCTCGCCTACGTGGCCATGACGCCGACGTGGGCCTTCGGGTGGGAGGACCGCGGACGCGATCTGCCTCCCCTGCCCAACGTGCCGGCGCACGCCCTACGCGGCAACTCTCCGGTGTGGGGACGCAAGGTCCCCGATGCCCACGGCATCCAGCTCTTCAGCGGCGCTCACCTTGACCAGGCGTCGGACCTGTCCGGCTGGCAGGTCACCGAAGTGCACACCGACCGGTTCGTGGTCGAGGCGCAGGACTCGGCAGCTTGGTTCGGTCCCGATGGTCCGTCCGCCGCCGTGATCGAGCAGGCCCGCAATGACTTCGGGCAGCTGATCGTCACAGGCCGGGATCTGTGACCGGAGGTCTTGCCCTCCGATCGGGTGGCCGGCGCAGCACGTCCGGACCTGGCAAGCCCTCTCGCACCGGAACAGAGTGCGGGGCAGGGGCCGGGCACGGCGCCCGACTTTCAGCACGCTCCGAGCCGCCCGCCCGCCAAAATTGCATGGTCATGACGAAAATTGGGCCCCAGAATGGCCCCCTCAGCCGCCGTTCACGATACGGCCGGTGCGTGGGGCTTTCCGGGCGCCCGCCAGGCCGCCTGAGGCACCCTCCAGCGATTTTTGATCATCGATGAGGTCGGGCCGAGCGTGGTTTCGCCCCCCTGGCGCCCGCCAGAACCGCGGCCGCTGAACAGCAGGCGGCACAGACGACGCCGGTTGGTCAACGGAGGCGGCACAACGCAGTCCGCACCTGGACGTTGCCGGCCCCACGGCCCAGACGCGTCCGGTGCCAGATACGACGGTGCGCCCCGGCTTCGTGAAGTCGGGGCGCACCGTCGTCCGGTCAGGTACCGGCGAGCTCAAGGAGGTCCGGGTGCTTGGGCGTCTCGTACTCGGCTCGGTAGGTCTTCCCCCAGCCGGCCCAGTAGCGTTTCACGCTGTTGGGGCTGAGCGGGCCACCGTCCTGGCCCTTCTCGCCGTACCTCTTGTGGATCCACTCGACGTAGTCCTCCTTCGTCGGGTGGTTGCCGTTCTCGTGCACGTAGGCGCAGTAGTAGTCGTACAGGACGTCCTCGCGCTTGCGCCTTCCGCCGGCCTGGTCGCCGCCGTCCTGACCGGGGTCCGCCTCCGAGTCTTCGAGGTCCTCGGAATCTAGGTCTTCCTCGTCGTGCGCGGACTCCTCCGGCACCACGGGGGCCAGGTCGTCGCTGGCAGTCACGGGCTGCTCGAACAGGACCTCGGGCGCTTCCGTCTCGAAGACCAGCACCTGGGTCGGCTCTGCGGGGTGAGGCTCCCCCTCGGCCGCTGGGACACGGACCTCGACGCCCTGCTGAGCGGGAACAGCGGGCTTGAGGAGGTCTATCGCCGGCTCTCCTGTATCGCTCTGCCCGGTCTCCCGGGCTGCCCCCTGGACCTCCACCCGACCGTTGGGCACCGGCGCCTTGACCAAGTCGCGGCCCGACTCGATCGCCGACAGCTGGGTACGGGGCAGCTCGCCCGGGCGCAGTCCCACCAGGGTGTCCACCGGGATCCCGATCGAGGAGAGCACGTGGATGTACTGCTCCCTGCTGCCCTCTCCGTACTGCGCCAGGTAGAGGAGCAGGAGGGCTTCCTGCGACGCGAGCTTGCGCCACTTGCGCCCGTGCTTCCGCTTGAGCTGCCCCCGAAGGATGCGCTTCCACTTGGCCAGCTCGATGGCTTCCTCGGAGGAGTAGATGCCCCAGATCATCTTGAGGCGCCAGTCCGAGAACGTGCCGAAGGGCTTGAGTAGCCAGCGGCGGAGGTCGAAGCCCTCCATCTCCCGCTTGCCGGCCGTCAGGTTCGCCCACCTGCCGACGGCATGGCGGGCGGCCTCGACGATGATCACGAACAGGATCGGCACGACGGCGTGCATGCCCATGGCGAGCGGTCGGCCCCACGCGGACGCCGAGTTCATCACGATCGTCGCGGCGGTGAGGAACCAGGCGGTCTGGCGCAGCAGGGGGTAGGGCATGCGCAGCCAGGTGAGCAGGAGGTCGAGCGCGTACAGGACGACGATGCCGGCGTCGACGCCGATCGGGAGGACCTGGGCGAAACGGCCGAAGCCCTCGTCGGCGGCGAGTGCGCGCACCGAGTTGTAGGAGCCGGCGAACCCGATGGCCGAGATTACGGCGGCGCCGAGGACGACGATGCCGATGAGCGTCTTGTGGCCTTTGTTGAGCGTGGGCCTGGTCAAGCTGTCCCTCCCGTTGCTGAGCCGGTCCACCATTTCATGGGGGGGCAGTGGTACGCACGGGACTTGCATGGCACTGCGCCCGAGATAGGGTCATCTGCGCTATTTGTCCTACCAAAGGCACTTAGTGATCTTCGTCCTAGGCTGGCGCACTCCGCCCCTGGCGTAGCGTTCGCAAGGCAGGAGGTGACCGTTCGATGAGTGCCTCCGGGGCCGCGGCAGTCGCAGTCGGCCTCCCACGACAGGGCAACGTCGCTGTCGCAGTCGCAACATCCCCAGCCACACTGCGGAACGCTTCCGCGCAGACGCGTTCGGCCGCGATCCGGGGTCGGTGGCGTGGTCGCGGGTTGCCTGCTCATCGGCTGCATGGAGCACTGCCGCAACGGGGCCGTCGCACCCGCGTGTCTGAGGGTCACGAACGGCAACGCAAGTCCGGGTGGCGGGTCGCACACTGCCTGACCTGCCGGTTTCACGAATCGCATGGCCGTCGGGCGTTGTGGATCACAGGCAGCGGGGGAGGGCCGGCTATGGTGCCGAGGCGTTCGCAGTCGCAGTTGTGCCGCCAGCGACGCTCTGGCCCCACGGCGTGGACTCGTTGCGACGGTCAGCGGCACGGCGGCTGCGACGGGTGGGGAGAGGACGGACCTCGCGGATCGCATTCGCAGTGCGCGCTGACGGTTCGGCTGTCATGGCAGGCAAAGTGTTCGTCGACGGTGCGAAGCGTGCGGGGCGGCCGCCGCTCGTCGCAGTCGCTGCGCAGCGTCGCAGCGGAGTTCGTCGTGGCCGTCGAACCGGCACACCTGCGACAGGATGCGGCGCTTGTCGGAGGCAGAGGGTAGCCTCCCCCGATGATCATCGACCGCCATGCTGCCGTAACCCCGACTCGCTACGACGACCGCGACCTTCGGAGGAGGATGGGGGCGGAGATCGCGGCGGCCGACTCGGATGATCTCCTGGCCGCGTGGATCTGGTCCGCAGAAGCCCGGCTGTGCCGCACGGTGGCAGAAGCGTCCAATGTTCTGCGCGACGACGTGCATAGAGAACACACCGATGTGCTGCGCCGTATACGCGCGGCATGGCAGGACCGAGGTGGCGATAGAACCCCGGTCGCTCTCCGGGAGCAGGTTCAGGGTGCCCTTGAGCGGGCGAAGGCGGAGCTGGATCGGGTATTGAAGGCCGCCGAAAGCCACCGGTCGGAGGCGAACCAGGCGTGGAGGATGATGCGGGGATCCTTCGGCCTGAACCCGACCGGTGCCTTTCTGCGTGAGGGCAATCGGGAACGATCCCCCGTTCAGGACAGCTTCCGCCAGATCGCCTTCCTGGAGGACTGCCGCCAGGACCTCACCCAGGTCACGGCAAGCCTTCGGGAGGAAGTCCACATCGCCGCTTTGGAGGAGGACAGCCGTCAAAGCCGCGCTGCCTCAGGATCCCTCACGCCCGAGGAGTACTTCCTCCGCAGCGTCCACGTTGCCGCACACGCCCTGCTGGAGAGGACCGGGCATGAACTTGGGCAGCTGGAGCGGCGCGAAATGCAACCGGGCCGGTCCGAAGGTGATAGCGAGCTGGCACACACTAAGTACGTCAGCGCTGGCCGGCCTGACCGCCGCTGGGCGGAGGTGGTGCGCGAGGAGCACGCCTCGGGCGAGCGGCTGGTCCAGCGCGCAACCGAGCTCTGGGACGCTATGGCGGACTGCGGTGAACTGCTGGGTGGCGCCCCGGAGGAAGGTGACGGAGTCGACCTGATGGCGCTCGTCTCCGATCTCGGGATGCTCTCCCGCGAGGTCGCCGCTTCCCGGGCTCGACTCGAAGGAGCGCTGCGTCAGCACTTTGAGGACCAGCACCGGATTGGCCTGCGGATCAACCGCCGGCATGACTGGGTCCGGTCGGGCGCTGCGCTTTCGCTCGAAGGCGTCCGCGGGCTCCATCACCGGCAGTTCGAGCGCTTCATCGCGAAGCTGCTCCTCCGGGACGGGTTCGAGGTGGAGCAGCACCAGGGCGGCCCTGGCGACCAGGGCGCCGACGTCATCGCTCTGTGCCCGGACGGGCGTCGGTACGTCGTGCAGTGCAAGCACACCGCGGTAGACGCCAACGTCGGCACCCCTGATCTTCAGCGGTTCAAGGGCACGGCATGGGATGTGCACGGTGCGGACGTCGCGCTGCTTGTGACAAACGGCGGCTTTTCCCGGAACGCCCTGATCTTTGCCGGACAGCACGGCATTCAGCTGATCGGCAGCTCGGAGGTGTGGCGATGGGGTTTCCTTGGTGACCCACTGGAGGCGGTCATCCCTGGACGGACCCAGGACGCTGCGGTCTTCGCGCAGCGGAAGGTGTATCAGCGGCTCGCGCGGAACTTGAGCTTCGGCTGGCCTAAGTAGCGATCGTGGCGGCACCGCGTCGGACCGGCATGGTTGGCTTCGGTCAGGGCTGGCTTCACCTTCACCCCAGGGACGGCCGGTGGGGAGCTGTTCCGGGCGCGTCCGTCGCTGCGACGCTCCGGGGAGCCGGGAGACGGCGATGCCCCGGCTCGCTGTGGCGATGCCGGGGCATCCGGGGTCGGTTCGTGACGAACCGGGGCTAGGCCGCGAGGCGGTCGGTGATGCCCATGCGGGTCAGCATGGCATCGATGGTGAGGGTGGTGTCGTGCTTGGCCACCCAGTAGCTCAGTGGTTCTTGCGCGTCGTAGGCCTCGGGTACGACCGTGGCGCCGCGGACCATGCCAAGCACGCGGTCGCCGTACTTGATGCGCGCTTCCTTCTGCTTCTCCGTGTAGAACTTGCCTTGCGTCTCGGTGGCTTTGGTCTCGTTCAAGACGTACCAGGTGACCTCGCACGAGGGGTTCAGCTCTTCGTAGCCGTCCCGAATCTCAGCTACCCGGCGGATCATGGCGTCGATGCCGCGGAACTCCTTGCGGCCCGGTTTGCTGAAGAGGACGACGTTGGTGGTGGCGAGCAGCAGGGAGATCGACAGCAGGCTCAGGGACGCAGGGCAGTCGATCCAGATGAAGTCGAAGTCGCCTTCTTGGAGACCCCTTCGGAGCGCGCGCTGCAGCCACCAGACGGACCTGGGGTCCTGAGCCATCTCGGTGTCGGCCTGGCTCATCTTCTCGTCGCCGCGGATGAGCCACAGGTTGTCGATGATCGCGAAGTTCGAGTCGGGGTCCTCGCCCTTCTCGTTGGGCGGCGCAATGCGAGTTCGGGCCGGGACCATCGCGTCCTTGAGCGTGGCCTCGCCGAGGAGGACGTTGTGGACGGTCATCACGTGCTTCGGCAGCTGGTCGCCGTCCCAGCCGGCCCAGAACGAGGCGTCGGATTGAAGGTCGGCGTCAATGAAGAGGACCTTCCAGCCACGGCGGGCGGCCTGGACGCAGAGGTTGTAGCCGATCGATGTCTTACCGACGGATCCGGCTCGGTTCGTGGCGGCGAAGACGGGTGGCACGTGGGGTGCGTAGAGCGGGCGATGGGCGTGAAGCAGCATTCGGGTCTCCGGGAGTAGCTGTTGGTCGAGAGTGGTGGGCCTGGCACTACACCTGGAGGTGGTCCCGCTCCCAGCTGGGTTCGTATCCGGCGTCGTCCGTGAGGTGTCGCCAGTAGTTGATGACGCGGGTATCCGGGCTGCGGCGGCTGTCCGTCGAACGCACTTCGTCGTCAGCGAGGGAGACGGCGTAGGCGAACCTGGTGACCGCCGCGGGGTCGCCAGCGGTCAGCAGGTGGTCACGGTAGACCGCAGCGTCCATGGTCTCCGCCTCGTAGACGCCGATCTTCTGGACCCACCGGTGAGCGAGTTCGACGGTGGGTCGGCTGGCGAGAGTGAGGAGCGTCCGAGCGGTGCGGAGCGCAGCGAGGCTTGGGGTCTCATCGTCAAAGGCGGACAGGAGCCGCTGGCATGCCTCGCCGCGGGCCCGGGCGGCGAGCGCGCGCCTGGCGCGGTCAGGGTCAACGGACCGCGAACCCAGGGCTTGACCCGGCTTCGTAGTCGTGCGGGGACTGGGCAGTCCCGGGGCAGTGCCAGTCGGCGCTTGCCCGGTTTGTGACGAACCGGTGGTGGGGTTCGCGGCCTCTGCGTCGGAGCCATCCGGCGTCGGGGTGCTCTCCGATCCATCGGTTCGTGACGAACCGGCGTCGTTCTCGGAGCCGGAAGGCGGCACAGCCGCATCGGTTCGTGACGAACCGCTGTCGGCGGCGAGGCTCGATGCGTCTGGCTCCTCCTCGACCCTGCCCTCTTGCGCCCTGGCGCGCTCGATCAGCACTTCCTGCGCGAGCGCCTTCAAGGTCGCGGCGTTGAGGGCTTGGCCGGAGTACTTCGCCCGGTTGAAGGTGGACAGCACCAGGGCGGGGTCGCCGAGTTCGGCGAGGAGGACATAGGCCGCCTCCAGGCCGAGGTCGCCGGACAGGAGCGCCGTACGGGCTTCCGGCACATCCGCGAGAGGCAGGATCGCCATCCGCTTGACGACATTGCTCTTGCTGACCCCGACGATCTCGGCGATCCGCTGGTAGCTGTACTCCTTGTCGTCCCTGAGCCTTCGGTAGCCCTCGGCCTCCTGGAAGACCGTCAGGTCGTTGCGGCCGAGGTTCTCCCCGAGGAAGACCTCGGTGAGCTTGTCCACGTAGTGGTTCTGGATCTCGACGCGCAGCTCGGTCAGGCCGGCGTCGGGGGCACAGTCGCGCCGGCAGTGGCCCGCGACGATGACGTACTTGTGTTCGTCATTGAAGTGGTGCCGTTCTCCGGGGTAGGCGTCGAGGTAGACCCCGATGTCGATGACGACCAGGGCCTGGATCTGCCCGGTCTCACGAAGCTGGGTGACAAGCTTCTCGCGGTCAGCTGGAGATCCGTAGAGGTCTCCGCCGCGGAGGTTGCGAGGGCACGGTGCCAGTTCGGCGAGCGGAACCGAGAAGCCATGCCCCCTAGGACGCGGCGACGGGATGAGCGGGACGGAGCGAAGAACGACCGTGTCCGTCTGCGGCGTTTGCTGCTCTCCAACGGCAGGCTGCGTCGCCGGAGATGCCTCGGTAGTGGGGTTCGGTGAAGCACCGGAGCTGCCCGTCCCGCTGTAGCCCGCTCCCCCTGCGCCCTTTCGCGGCATTCGCCCTCCATGATCACTAATCGTGTCCGTTGTACGGCCCGACCCTAGCGGTTCGTCACGAACCGACTGACTTCAGGTTGGCCATTTCATCCGGGTTCAAGCCGTTAGTCCGTTCTGCCGGTTCGTCACGAACCGACTTCATGGACGCGCACCCGAGTGACAGTGCGGGTTCGGGATTCGCTGGGACGAGGCCGGACCGACGCGATCGGCCGGAGGTGCTGTCAGCCGGGGCCGCCCGAGGAGCCGCGCGATCGGCACGCTACAGCCGGCACGGCTCGGCCGGAGCGGATTCCATCCGATCTGGCGAACATCAGCCGTTGTGGTTCCGATGAGCACAGGTATGTGGTCCGCCTCAGTCCGGTGCTGCTAAATGCTGGGGGCGATCGGAGAGACGGAAGTGGCCAGCAGTCCTCGGTTCATGCCTACCGGTTCAGGTCGGCCGAAGCCTTCTGTGCTACGCCGCCAGCCAGCTGTTCGGCGGCGCGGAAGTTCTCCGGAGGTCGGCCTGCATGGGGCCGATGGTCTCGCTGCGGCCCAGCAGCTTCTCAGGTCCGGGCAGCCCGCCGGTAGTGGGCTCTGGTGGGCGGTATCACGGGAATGGGACCGAGCCGGTGTGTCCTGCGCGGCCGACGCGGCGCTCGTAGATTTGGGTCAGTCCCGGGGGGTCTGCTCGAGCGCGGTGAAGATCTGCACGGCCTGCTCAGGCCGGGTGACCTCGGCCAAGGTGCTCTCGCCGACGAGGTGGGTGCCGACCCGGCCGGCGAAGACGCCGCTGCCGGACGCCTTGTCGGCGGCCAGCCGGGGCGCCAGGTCGTCGGGGACCTCCGCGTACTGGCGGACGATCTCGAGCAGGTCGTCGGGTTCTGGGTGCTCGAACGGCGCGGCGCCCATCCAGACGACCTCGATCACTTCCTCCTCCACGTCGGGGTCGCTGGGGTAGTCGAGGACCTGGAGGAAGTAGGTGGAGAGGGGGCCGTCCCATCCGATCCGGACTTCCCGGTCGGCCGGGGATCCCTCAATCGGGGTCAGGTCGTGCGCCATGGTTCGCCCTTCGCCGGTGGTGGGCCGGTTGCCCGCGACGCCACACGCTACTCCGAATCGCCACCAGCCCGCGGGGCGAGCGAGCTGTAGGAAGACCGCCAGCAGCAGGCCGCGGCGGTTCGAGCATGTGGTCGTTGGAGAGGGCGTGACGATCGACGAGAAGCAGGCGGCCCTGGCTCTGGCGGAGGGTCTACTGAAGGCCGAACTCCACCGGCGGCTGCTGGCGGAGCCGCAGAAGGCGGTCGACCTGGTGGCGCAGCTGGTCCTGAGCATTCACGGCGAGGCACTCGCAGCCGGTGAGGTGGCCCAAAGGCGTGGTCTCGACTTCGAGACGATCGGCCGTGCGCTGGCCTTGGTCGAGGACGCCGGGATCCTTCTGCAGCAGGCGACCGCGATGCTTCTGGGGCTGCCCACTGCCGGGCTGGACGCTCTCCAGGAGCTGCGGGCGGCGCTGGTCGAGCCGGGCGACGTCGGCAGTGGTGGCGAAGTGGCCGTTCCCGGTCCCGATCCGGATTCCGATGTCTGGTCGGCCGCCGTCGACCGCTTCCGCCTGGCCACCGGCAGCCGAAGGCCCATCTGGAACTCTTGAGCGCCCCGCAGGTTCGCCACTCCGGGGGGATCCCAGGGCTCGGGACCACACGACTTCGGCCGACCGTACGGACGCGATCCCTGCTGGTATCGACTTGCCGAAGCAGGCGCCGACCAATGCGGACCGCGCTGTGACCGTCTCGGGCGGTCAGGGGATGAAGTGCGCTCCCAGCAGGCCACGGCCGGCTTCTGCCGCGGCGCGCCACACCGGGGGGACGCCTTCCAGGAGGGCGTTGATATCGGTCTGGTCGCCTTCGTCGCGGAGGGCGGCCGCCAGGAGCTCTCGGGCCGGCGGTCGGCTGGCGGCAGTCCAAGTGAAGACCCGCTCGACTACGGGAAGCGTGATGCGGACCTGCTCCGGGGTGAGGATCAGGTCACCGAACCAGCCGGGGAGGTCGGCGAAGCGCTCGGGTCCGAGGGCGAAGGCCAACGCGGCGGCGGGGTAGCTGTTGCGGGTGGCGACAGCGAGGTGGGGCAGTGCATCGTCACGGCCTCGTTCCCATGCCTCGTAGACCCGGCAGATCTGCTCGTCGAGCGCGGACGGTGCGGCGGCTTCGATGAAGTCGTGGCGGGTCGTCTCGGTGCTGCCCTCTGTCCGCCACCACCGCAGGAAGGCGGTGGAACTGGGGAGCGCGGCTTCGGCCTCGATTGCGGGTGCCAGGGCCGGGGCGTACTCGGTGATGGCGTCAGCGCGCATGGGCACCAGGCACCACATCCCGAGGAAGCTCATGGGCTCTCCTTTCGTCTCGGCAGGGATGATGCCACGTCGGTCCGACAGTTCGGCTGGTTGACGGTGTCGGGACCTACCTCACGCCGTGCGGCAGGGGTTGCGTCGGCGGACGGGCCGGGCCGTCGTGCCGGCTTCGCTGGCCCCCGCAGAGATCAGCGACCGGAGCGACTCTTCTCCGGGGTTGGTGATTCGCGGTCCGGACGGCCGTGTCGCAGTCGCTCGGCGGACCCGCGTTCGCAGTTCTGTCCTGTTGCAGCGGCTGCTCTGGGGTGTCACCGGATCGCACCTGGGCGACCGCGTCGCGTCCGGTCCGGGTGTCGCAGTCGCAGCAGTTGTCGACCCGGCCAGAGCCGCCCTATCGGACGGACCATTTCGGCGGCCGCCGCCGGGGCAACCGTCGTATCGGTTCGTCACGAACCGGCGCTGCGGCTGCTCCGGGGGCGTCACCGGATCGCACCTGGGCGACACCTCGCCGGTCCCGGTCCCGGTGTCGCAGTCGCAGGTCCGCAACAGCGGACGGATCACGTCGGCGGGCGCTGTCGGGGCAATATCAGTCCCGCTGCGGCGTCACGCCGCGCCGGATGGGCCTCTCGCGGGCCGGGACGCCTGCACCCCGCTCCGCGCGCTGGGACGAACCGCCCCGACTGCGGGCACTGGGCCAGCGGTGCCTCGCCGCGTCCGCCTTGTCGCTGCGACGCCATGCCCGGGGTATCGAGGCAGGTCGCGGTCGCAGTGCCGGCAGCGGGGCCCCTGCGACGCGGAGACCGGGGCGTCGGTGGTGCTGCGACGGTTCGCAGAGGTGCGCCGCGAAGTGTCGCAGCGGTGCGAGGACGGTTTCGCACCCGCTCGACCTGCTGCGCCGCACGGTGCGACGGCCAATGGCTCGTGCCGTTCTGCTTGCCGGCCCGGGCTGGCCTTGGCAGGTGGTCAGGGCGGCAAGCGATGGCGCCGGTACGCTGCGCGGGCCCAATCGGGCGCTGCAGGGCGAACCGGCCACCGCGGGCGGAGCGCAAAGGTCGCAGGAGGTGCTGGCGTCAGCGGACCGCGTCCCAGTCGGCTCGGGAAGCACCCCAGGAACCCAGGCAGCAGTTGCCTCCTCCGGGGCGCCGGCCGGGACAGTTTCGTCCGGCGCAGCGGGCGGGTCAGGCTGGTGGTAGGAGCGCGGGCTGCGTGGCGGGCGGGCGCGCCCGTTTCTGTGCGCCAGGGGCAGGTGCCTCGCTGCGGCGGGGAGCAGCGCTGGCACCCTCGTGGAAGGGGCGGGCCCTGCCCGGCGGTCAGGCCCGGTCGGGTGTCCCTGGGGCCCGTCGGCGGGCGGGCCAGGGGAGCACGTCGCGCAGCTTCGCCAGCAGGGTGTCGGTGCGCTCGGGTTCCGCCGCGACGTTCGGCTGCTTCGTTGTCCATGTGGTGAGTGGGAGGAGGAGCCAGTCCTCCCAGGCCTGCGGTCCGGCCAGGGCTTCGGTGGGGATGCCGAGGCGGGCGAGGGCGCCAGGGTAGGCGCGGTCATAGGAGATGTTGTAGGCGGTGGCGAGCGCGGGCCTGGTAAGCATCCACGGTGCGGGGCAGTGGTCGATGCGCAGGGTGGCGATCCTGGTCTGCCGGTGGATCGTGCCGTGGAGCAGGTCCCGGTAGATGAGTCCCTGCCAGTGCGCGGCTGATTCGATGGGGCCGGTGATCTGGCGGGGCGGGATCAGGGCGGTCTGCCTGGCGAACAGCCAGGGCAGGCCGAGGATCCGGAAGAGGTGGGTGCGGTGTGCTCCTCCGCTGCCCAGGGTGTAGAGGGGCCCTTCGGGACCGTTGATCGTCTCCAGTTCGACCGGGCCCTCGTTGTCGAGGAGGTGGTGGCGCAGGAAGGCCTCAAGGTTGTCGTGCGGCTCGGCGAGGAGCTCCGCGGCAGCGCGGGGGATCCAGGAGGAGCCGCGGCCGTAGCCCGAGCGTGAGATCTTGCCCCAGATCGGGTCACCGGCATTGACGATCGCTTCGGTGCGGACCCAGCCGCAGCTGGCGGACAGGCACCAGGTCTTCTCGGCGTCGTCCAGGGAGAGCTCGGGGACCTGGCGCACGGTTTGCCGGAGCTGTTGGGTGGCCTCTTCGACCTGGTCAGCGACGCTCTTGCTGTTCCACTGGCTGCGCAGGGCGGCGATCGCCTCGGTGAGGTCGCTGATCCGCGCGGGTGCCTCGAAAGCGTCGTCGAGCTCTGCAGTGTCGGGGAAGGGGAAGCGCGGCTTCGTCACGGCGGCTGTCCGGTCGGTGGCGCTGTGCAGGTCGACGAGTGGCTGCTGCACGGTACCGGGCTCCCATGGGGCGACGAGTTCGGTCACCGCCTGGGAAGTGGCAGTCCAGCCCACGGCGACGGTTCCGTCCTCGGCGGTGGCGCGCACCGTGCCGTCGTCCTGGCGGTACGCCATCCAGGTTCGGCCTGGGGACGGCCGGGCTGCGGCGCGGCGGGCCATGTCGTCGGCAAGGACGAGGGCTTGTTCCTCCGGGGTGCGGTCTGGGGGCGTGGCCCCCAGGGCTTCCGTGAACGCGATCATGATGCGTTCGGGGTCCCAGCCGTCGTTGTCCTCTTGGACGGGAGTGCTCATGGGCAGGCCCTTCTGCGTGGAGAGGTCAGTTCCGGATCGGGCTGGCCGGCTGCGCCGTAGGCGTGCTGCGGGTGCGGTCCTGGCGTCCGGACCGGCAGCGTCCTCGGGCGCGTGCTCGTTCTTCGTAGTGGCTGGCTCGCGATGGGCAGGAAGGGTGCGGGACCGCGGGTGCGAGCGGTTGGCCGACGCGGGTGCTTGGTGGTCAGGTGCGGATGGTGATGTGGACGCTGTGCTCCGGGGGATCCTCGGGGTGGCAGAGGGTCCAGGCGGTTCCGCCAGGAGCGGCGACGAGGTAGGGCTGGCGCAGGTCGCCGCAAATCCAGAGGGTGCCGACGCCGTCGGTCATGGCGTTCCAGAGTGCGGTCGGGAGGTCGGCCTTTCCCGATCGGACGACAGCTCCGTTCCGTGCGAGGAGATCCACCCGGCATGCCGTGGCGCCGGCCCTGGTGCGGGCCCGGAGTTTGTGAACGCGGGCTGGCCAGACCTGCCAGGGGCGGGTGGCGAGGAGTCGCCGCTCGTCCTTGAGGCGGGTGTGCTGCTGCCAGATTCCGCCGACGAGGACCACCAGGAAGCCGCCGGTGAAGAGGGCGATCGCGGCGAGCGGGTCGACCCACTGGCCGATGACGACAAGCAGGCCGGTCACCCCGGCCAGCGCCGCGGCGGCATGGAGCTGACGCCGGTCAGGGGCTCTCTCGGCTCGCATCCGGAAGGCCTTCGCCGTGGCGGGGGTCTCCAGGGCGGTCCCGTCCAGCACCCTGTGTCCCAGCCGCTCAGCTTCCACTGGTGATCCTCTCCGTGGACCGGTTCCGCGCGGTGCCCGCTGCGGGAAAGTCTTCCAGCCCCTGTGCTCGGACAGGGTCGGTTCTTGGAGATCGGCGAATCCGGCAACAGGCCGGGCTTCTGCGCACCGTGTGGGTGAGTTCGTAGCGGCTGGCTAGCGGGTGGTCTGCGCGCGCCAGGATCGCCGGACGCGGGGCGGTCGGTGAGGCGGGCGAGGGCGGCACGATGTTGTTCAGCTTGTGCCTGCCGCGTTGATACCCGCTTCCAGGCCGAGGTCGAAGAAGGCACGGGCGAGCCGGCTGATCTCCTGGCCGACGTGGAGGCTGCGCCGGCCGGCCGGGTACCAGGTGCCGCAGCCGCACTGTTCCTCGTGCGCGCCCTCGGTGGCCTGCCGGATGTGGCCGACGGGGAAGTGGGAGGAAGCTAGGCTCGCGGCGCTCTGGTCGAGGTCTGCGGAAACGGTCGGCGTCGGGGCGTGCACCGTCTCGACGTAGTGCAGGGTGATCCACTCGCCGCTATTGGGCGCGCCGGGGTCGTCGTCGGGGATCCACTCCTGGGTGTGCCGGGCGGTGGGCGCGGTGCGGTAGCGGATCGACACCCCGGTGTGCGGGTTCGTGCCCTGGTGCCAGCGGCCGCCGTGGCCGGTCGGCAGCGTGCACGTGGCGGTCAAGTCGTAGTGGGGGTGACCGCAGTCTCCGGCATCCCGGTTGGTGTCCGGCACGGCTTCTCCTCAGGGTCGATGTCGGGTCAACGGCCGGAGCGCAGGCGAGCACGGGCCTGGTTCGCGCCTTCGGCGTTCGGGTCCTTTGGCGCGGGAGTGGACCGTTGGGAGATCCGCTCGCGCATGCGCACCACGGCGGCCAGGCGCTGGTCGAGCACGTACCGCGCGGTCCTGGACGCCGCAGCAGCAGCCTCCCGCTCGGCCGCCTCGCGGGCGTCCTGCAGGGACTCGTACCGGTGCCGCGAGCGCAGGACGGTCTCACGGATCCGGTCGGCCTCTTCGACGGCGACCGGGGACGCCGCAAGCCGCCGAAGGGCGCGGGCGCGGTACTCGCCCAGGGCGTGCTGCACGGCCAGGAGTTCGCTGGCACCGGCGATCTGCTCGTCGGTGGCCCCGTGGCGAGCCGCCCGCCGTGCCTCGCGCAGCGCGCTGCGGGTCGCCTCCCAGACCTCACGGACGCTCTCGTACCGACGCAGATCAGCCCGCGCAGCCAGCTCCACGTTGATGCACTGGTTGATGGCCGCTGCCATGTCCCGGCCCCGCCTGCAGCCCTCGCACAGCCCGGCCGCCCCCGCAGTTCCGCAGTCGGCACACGGCAGCGCCTGCCGGGCTGCCTCGGCCGCCGCCGCCTCCGCCAGCCGCCTGGGCCGGTCAGCCTCCGCCCGTGCACGGGCCTGCTCCTCCTGCTCCAGAGCCACGGCCCGACGGGCCTGCTCCAGCACGGTGTGCTCGCGCAGCCGCTGCTCCAGCACCGCGCGGCGCTGCGTCACCGCCGCTGCGGGCATCTCCTCGGCGAGCTGGACCGCCAGGCGTTGGCGCAGCGCGCGGGCGTCAACCGCACGGACCTCGCAGGCCTGGCAGCCGGCGCCCGTGTCCAGGCGCACTCCGCCGTCGCACCAGGGCCGCCCGCAGCGCTGTCCACGCCGGGGCAGGCCACGGCGCAGCAGCCAGCCGACCGGGTCGGTGACCCGTGCGGGGCCACCCTGCTCAGCGAGACGCCACTCGAGACGCTCGGCCAGGACGTTCGGTGCCCCGGCCGGGCCGGTCCACGCTGCGATCCGGTCGAGTTCGTCCCGCACCGCTGCGGCGACGAGGCTTCGGCCGTAGTCGTGGGTGATGCGACGCCACAGGTCGATCGCCGGGGCGAGCGCCAGCTCCAGGCCCTCCGGCAACCGCTGGAACGCGATGGGCGCGCCATTGGTAGCCCGCTTGCCGGAGCTCGGGATGGTGTTGGGACGGGAGGTTCGCTGTTCCCCGCGCAGCGGGCGGCGGGATCCCGACAGACGGACAGCAGGGCGCCGACGGAGGCCTCGCGCGCGCGTGTCGCGCGTCACCGACGTAGCCGCTACGCGGGAACAGCCACTATCTACGGTCAGCGGCATGTTCAGAGGATCTTGATCAAGGGAGCCTGTTTGTGTGCCGGAAACGGGGGTGGGCGCAGTGACCGAATCGGGGGAGGGCGCTGTCACCGAAACGGGAGGGGTCAAGACCGGCTCCGAGAGCAGATCGAGCTGCCCAGGGCACAGCCACTCGGCCAGGTCGTCCTCGGCACCGTCGGCCGCCGGCGGGCGCCGGACCTGTCGGGGAAGGGGGAAGTCGAGCGGCAGTTGGGTCGCGACGCCGGCCACCGGAGCCGGGTGCACCATGTAGATGTAGGCACCGCGGTCCTCACCGACCCGGGAGACCCAGCCCTCGGCCAGCAGGTCCCCCACCGCCGCCCGGGCGGTGTCCTCCTTCATCGAGCAGCCCCGAGCGATCCGGGCCACCGACGTTGCTTCGCCCAGGTGCTGACGCACCGACAGGAAGCAGTACGCCTTGAACCTGCTGCCGGCGAGGTGATCCCGCGCCTGCGAGGACACGCACACCGCCAATGCGTCGTCAGCGATCGGCGTTACCGTGCGGCTCATCGTGCCCGTGCGCGGGTTGAACTCCGACCTCACGATGCCGGCCGCCTCAGCACGGGCCACCAGCCGGTTGACCGAGCCTCTGGACAAGCCCAGCTGGTCGGCGATCGTCTGGTCCGCCGCGAAGCACACTCCGGAGAGGTGGCCGTAGTCGGCGATCACGGTCACGACCCGCAGCAGCTCCGCGGTCAGGGTCCGGATCGCCAGCGCCGCAGCCGGGAACCGGGTGACGAGCGGCCGGCCACTCGGCCCCACGGGCACCCCCTCGGTGCCGGAGGCATGCCGCTGCCCCGGGAGCGCCACGGCTGCGCCGGGCGCCGGCACAGTCAGCGTCGTCACTGGACCCGCCCGGAGGTGCTGATCCCGTGACCAACCGGGGTGAGGTAGCCGTCGACGAATCGACGGCAGTCCGAAAACAAGCGGTTTCGCTGGCGCGCAGGCACGCCGGAGTGGATTTGGGCAGCACGATGCTGCATCATGGCCTTGCCTTTCTGACCAGTCAGGAGGGAACGCAAAAGCCCCTCGCTGGGCTGGAGCGGTTCCGGCGAAAGAACCGAATGAAGTAGCGAGGCAGACAGGCCCCTGCCAGGGCGGTCTCCTCACCAGGACGATCTGGGCGCACCGGCCTGCCAGCTGGTGACACCCGGGCGGCGCTACCCGCACAACCCTCCCTGCCAGGAGGAGCATGAGCGAGCAGGGCGCCGCCCCAGAGGGCCTAGATCATCCCCACCCCCATCGCCAGAACGGCCACCCACCGCGGCCGTGGCGTGAGCCCGTTCCTGAAGACCCGGAACGAGGCGGCCCTGCGGACAGTCCCCTGGACGTCACACGCATGGGCGAGCCCTTCAAGCCAGCGCGGCTGACCTGCAAGGGAAGTCTGAAATTTGGAGAGGCCAACGGGCCGGAAGCGGCGATCGCCACACGACATCGGCCGGGTGCTGTTGCACCCTGGGGCAGCACTCCAGGTACGCTGATTCACAGCGCCACACCTCCTCCTAGTTAGGTGTTGTCGCTACTGAGTCACCGGAGCCGTTGCCTCGGCTCCTGACTCGCGGCCCCGGGGCCGGCACGACTGGTGGGCTTCCAACCCACATTCACGTCGGCCGTCACGGGGCCTATTCTGTTTGTCCGCCGTCACCGTCCTCGGGGATTCCACCCCCCGATCGCAGTTACGGCCAGCACCTGATCCTAAACCCACGGCACCCCCGCAGCGCCACGCCATTGCATCAGGCTCTCCCGTGTCTTGCTGGGCCTCAGCTGGCGTCCTGCGCACTGTAGTAGTGGGTCAGCGTCGCCTCGGCGCCGGACCCTCCAGCGATCTGCACACGCTGATTTCTCCGCGACCGGAGGTCTCCAGCCGTTGTGATCCGACGGCGTTGCTCGGCCGGGGGGCAATACCCGTCGGCCCCGGCAACCAGGCCGGGAAGACCCGCCGCGACGGACCCGACGTTCATGACCACGGTGTCGACTCCATGGACTGAGGACTCACCGTCAACCGTGGTGTACACGACCTCGAAGGGACCAGTGCCTCGGACCGTGACCCGTTCGACGGGCACCAGGAGAACCCGCTCGTCGACTCGGACCTCATCAGCCTTGTAGGTGTCCGTGACAGGGTGAAGGACCGTCAGGCTCCGCTCGAAATGGGGATGCGTACGAAGCCAGGTCCCCAGCGGGCGGTCGGCGCCGAGCACAACTGTCCTGCCGCCGATGTCCTCGGACGTTGTGCTCCAGATCGGGGGGAGCGCCTCGTCCGCGTCGAGCCAAGGAACGTCCCGTGGCTGAGCAGCGCGGACACCGGTCGCCGCGACCAGGTAGTCACCTGTGAGAACGCGGCCGTCCGCGAGGGTCACCGAGGCGTGATCATCACTGGCGTCGACCGCTACCGCTTCTCCTTGCACTAGCCGGCACCGGTCCCCAAGGCGGTTCAGATGTCTGATCAGGGACTCGGCGTAGGAGGGCCCGTCGGTCCAGTCGCCCGGCATGTTCGTGAGGTTACCGATTCGCCAGAGTGACCCACCTGGCCGTTCTGATCGGTCGACCACGATGGAGGTCATGCCGAGGCCGGCCGCCTGGATGGCGGCGGAGCAGCCGGCCGGGCCAGCCCCGACGATGAGCAGCTGGGAGTCGGTCATCAGTGGGTACCGTCCTTCCGGAGCCAGTGGTGGACATCGGTGCTGCTCACCAAGCGCCCACCGAGGTTGCGAGCGGCGAGCTTGAGGGCGATGTCGTGGTACTCGGGGCCACCCGAGGATGCGCAGGCGTCCGTCACCAACCATGGCGTGATCGAGCGGTGGTAGGCCCCGACCGCCGTGTCGTGGACGCAGCTGTCGGTGTCGATCCCGCAGATCACGATGTCCGTCCAGCCGTGCGTGCGGAAGGCTGCGAGCGCATCGTCGACCTGGAAGAGGTCCGAGGTGGACTTACTGAAACGGGCTGTGGCGCTCTGGGCGAGCGGGATCAGCTCGGGCACCAGCGCCTGCTCGGCGTCGGTGCGCAGCTTTGTCCAGTTGCTGATCGTCTCGTAGGGGCTGCCGGGCGGGTTCGTGAAGGTGGCCACCACCGAGTCCCTGCCCGCGGCCTGCCACGCTGCCAGCAACTCGGTGATGACCGGGACGACGTGGTTGCTCGACGCGTTGGCGAACCCGACCTGGACATCCACAACCACCAGAACCGCGGAGGCCGGGGACGGCGCTTCCCACCTGCTCATGCCTCAACCTCTTTCATCGCCGCCCAGACGTCCTTCAGGCGCTGCGGCAGATCGCTGGTGCTTACGACGGCGGCACGCATCGCTCGGTGCTGGGCTGTCTCGGTCGACCGGGCGGAGGTCAGACGGGAATGGACAGCTCGCAGCCAGCGCCAGCCGAACTCCTCTGGCATGTGGGGGTCCTGGCCGTCCTCCACTGTTCGGTGCAGGTGAAGCGACAACGCCCACAGGGCCTGGACATCCAGTTCCATGGCGACCACGGCGTCAATGGGCAAGGCCTTCTCGTCGGGCTGGGGGAAGTACGCGACTCCCGACCAGCCGGCGACGCCGCGGGATGCTCCCCCATGGAAGGAGATCGCCGCGGGGTCTCGCCAGCTCTGGCTGAACCGCTGTTCCTCGACTCCGAGCGGGACAGGGTTTGTCTCGTCGCTCCGGTCGACCAGGATGGACGGGGTCGCCAGCAGGTGAAGGCCAGTTTCGAGTTCGGCCTCGGTCCAGCCGTGCTGGCGGAGTTCGTACACCGACAGGACGTACTCCGGCTCCGGCGCCTGGGTGGAGAGGCCGAGCCTCGTTGCCAGGTCGAGTACGGCCTTCTGCGCCCAGTTGCGGTTTTCCGGGTAGGACCGGTACCGCCAGATCGCGAGTTCTGTCACAGAGGCCGGTAGTAGGTCCTGCCTGATGTGGAGGACGCCGATCCCAAACCGGTAGACGTGCAGCCGGGCTCGACGGTCACCGGGGTCAGCGAGCAGGTGAGCTCGCTGTTCCATTCCCGCTGGACCGACCGGGCAGCCGTGACCGGCTCCGAAGAGGCCATCGGCCGCAGCACCGAGGGGCACCGGGATGAACTGGTGGGAGACCAAGGACAGTTGCTGTCCGGTTGCCCTCCGTGTCGTAGCCGGGGACTCTGGCGGTGGTGCTGAGACCCTCTGAAGGAGCATCTCGAAGGTGTTGCGATCAGTGGGTGACAGGAGCGCGACGGCGCTGTCGAGGAGTTGCGCTGTGAGCTTGTTGCACACGACAAGTTCTCCCTTCCTGCGCCAGGTGACGACGGTGGTCCGCGAGACGTCAAGGTGCTCGGCGTAGTCGCGATCGGCCATCCTCAGCACCTGCTGAAGAGCGGATGCTTCTCGCCCCGTCCATCGTTCGACGCGGATGCCCACGATTCCACTCCCCTCCCGACTTGTGCGGCTGCGCTTGCCATGACTGGTCCAAAACTGGTCCAGGACTGGTCCGCCACTGGTCCATGAACGGCTGCAATCCCTGGCTGACGCTCACCATGCTTGATCCGCTGCACAGAAGCCAGAGGTCAGGAAAGGGGAGCCGTGAACAGCCATTCAGACGCCAGCGGCGACGGGTGCTCGCGTTTCTTGCAGGCCGGCTGTACCCAGCCCCTCGTAGACGATCTCCGTGGCGAGGGCCGGCGCCACGATCCGGCGCAGCTCCGTGGGCTCCCCGGAGGCGGCGAGCAGGATGCGCTCGATCTCCAGCACGTCGCCTTGCTGGATGTTGAGAGCCGCGGCCTCCTCGGCTGTCGCGCGGCGACAGCGGATGCGCTCGCTGGCGGCGCCGACCAGGCCGGCGTCGACGAGCGCCGCGAGCCCACTCTTGCCGTGCTCCTCTCGGCCGCTGCTGGTCTGCAAGCCAGCCTCGTGGGCGACTGCGTCCGGGTACCAGGCGTGCTCGACAGCCAGCACGCGGTTTTCGGCGGTGGTCCGAAACTCGTGGCTGACGACGTTCGGATTGGCTTCGGGCAGGCGGAGTCGGTCCGCGATGTCCTCTCCCGCTCTTCCGAAGGCAGCATGCGTCAGGCTGGTTTGGAGTCCTGGCCCGCCGTCAGTCTGCACCGGGGTCCAGAGCCCGAGGCCTTGGGTCGAAGGAGAGGCGAACCTCACCAGGCGGAGGTGGAAGGTGCGCTGAGGAAGGACTACGAACCCCTTGCCCGGCACGCCCTTGGCCAGGCCCTCCTCTACGAGTTGGGCGTAGGCCCTGGTGATGGTGCTCCGAGAACCGCGGCCAGCATTGACCAGCTCCTGGACGTACGGGAGGACCTCGCCAGGGTTGCGCGATGCGCATTCCTGGACCAGCTCCACGTAGAGCTCCTCCCACTTGTGCGCCACCTGGAGCCTCCATTCGATTCTCGCTGTGCGTGGTCACGTGCACGCCCGTGCGTAGTAGTGAACCACATCGCCAGAAATACCGGTATTGATGGTGTCGACGCGAGCAATACCGGTATTGCCTTGACGAGAGGCCTGACGTCGTGTCATCGTTATCACGTCGCCAGCCGAGCGGAGTCGCACCCCGAACGGCTGCAACGTAGGCCAGTCCCAGCCCAGTTGGCTCCGGATCGCACTCCGGAAACAGCACTGGCGGGCTCCGAGATCGCACTCTCGAAGCCCGCCAGCTGGGGCACACCACGCATCCACCTCAATTGCCGTGAGGGAGAGTGATCTGCCGTGACCGCAATCTTGCCGGATCACAGCACGCAGGAGTACATCGGGTCCCCCGATGCAACTGCTCAGGCTGGCGGCGAGCTGCCGCAGGACGACCAGAACAACCCGGTCGACGACCTGATTGACGCCATCGCCGCGTTCAGCGAGGTCGGTGGCAAGCTGGCCATCGAACTCAACCGCGCGCTCTCGCTGCTCGACACCGAGGCCGTCGCCAACAGCTTCCCCACCAACGACGTGCTGGTCTCGGGTGACGTCGTGACGGTGAAGGGCACGGCAGGCCTGGCCACCATTGAGCTGACCGCCATCGCGGCCGCCGACTTGAAGCGGGCGGTCGAAGACCCCGACGCCATGGGCGACTCCCCCGACGAGCAGGCCTGGCAGGCGTGGCTGGGGAGCCGGGTCGAGAGCTGGCGCCCGCTCCAGGCCGACATCGCCGACTGCCGCGAGCGGGCTGCTCGGCTCGCTGCGAAGTCGAGGGGCGGCATCTGATGCGCCTGGTCGAGCACCTCTGCCGGAGCTTCGCCGGCGGCGATCGCAAGGTTCAGTCCGACGACTCGAAGTCGGAGGACGTCAAATGAGCACCGCGCAGGATGAGCAGAGGCGGCAGGCTAACGAGTTCCTCCGCTGGGCCTTGGAGGCCCGGACGCCGAAGACGCCGAAGACGCAGGAGGCTCAGGAGCCTAGCGGGGCGATCTCGGGCGACGGTTCGGTCAGCCCCTCCGGCGAGTAGCCAGCCTTTCTCCGCAGTTCGTATCCAGATTGTTCGGGCATCCCGCCGCCTATCCCTCGGAACCGCTCTGGCATGGCCATGCCATTCGGAGCGGCGCCGGGGGTGGTGCGGCGGGCCCGCCAGGGCCCACCCCCAGTACGTCCGGCACCCGGAAGTCGCCATCTCGGCGGCCAGGGAAGTGCTCGTTACTTCACAACTCCACAGCGCCATCCAATTGCCCCGCGGCCGCATGCGTGAAGCCGCCGGGCGCACCAACCACCTTGTGACGCAAGAACTTTCGGCTCGGGGACGCCTCCCCGTCATCCAGGCGCGTCCGCTCCGGCACCCAGCCGGGCGGCGAGCGCCGTACACCTCGCCGAGGTGCACGGCGTCACGCACCCATCCCGACTCAGGTACAGCGCCACCAGGTCGCCGCCGGCACGCCACGTCGGCGGCGACCCCGCACCCTTCCGAGGGCTGCCCTGACCTTCTGGACTGGCTCGCCCCTGCGGCGCCGCCGTCGCCGGAAGGCCATGGGAGACCCCGGACCCGCGGTCCCCTCCGCCTCACCCCGGAGGTCGTCGTGACCCGAAAGACCCTCACCACCCGCCTGCGCACCGCCGCCATGAACGCCTACGCGCTGGTCGGCCTGGGCGCGGGCACGGTCACCGAGCTGCTGGACGCGCTGTGGCTGCGGCGGCTCGGCGACATCACCGACCGGCTGCACACCTGGTCGATCGGCCGCGCCGAGCGGCACCGCCTGATCAACGACTGCGCCGACGGCGGCGTCCTGGTCGTCCCCGGCCCGGACTCCGTCTACCTGCCCCACGGCAACACCTGCGACGTCCTTCCGTGGACGCCGCTCGACCAGGCCCGAACGGGCCACCTCGCCGGCCTCTGCTGCCCGACCGGCACCCCGCTGGAGGGCTGCCCCACGGTGCAGGAGGCCGCCATCGCCGACGACCCCGAGGTGCTCGACGCGATCGAGGACGACCTGCTGCGCCGCTTCGAGGCCCTGGACGTCAAGCTCGGCGGCCCTGCCGCCCGGCCCGGCGACGCCGGAGGCCCCGGCACCGCGTGAACGGCCAGCCCTCGAAGCGAACTCCACCTGGCCGGCCACTGGCTGGCCAGGTGGAGCCGCTACGGCGCAGCGGCGGCATTCAGGCCGCCGTCATCGCCGGGCTGTTCCAACCGATGTTCAGCCTGGCCCGACCGTCGGGACGGGCTCCGACCTGCAAATGAGGAGCTGATGACCATGGACTGGCGCCACCGCGCTGTCTGCCGCGAAGAGGACCCGGAGCTGTTCTTCCCGATCGGGAAGACCGGCCCCGCACTCCTTCAAATCGAAAAAGCCAAGGCCTGCTGCCGTCGATGCCCGGTGATGGAGATGTGCCTCCAGTGGGCGCTGGAGACCGGACAGGACGCCGGCGTCTGGGGCGGGATGAGCGAGGACGAGAGGCGTGCCATGAAGCGCCGGGCCGCCCGCAACCGGGCCCACCGCTGATGGCGCTGCTCCCGTACAGCAGGACTGCCGAGATTCTCGAACGCGGCCGGGAGGCCGCCGACCACTTCGGGCTGCACCAGCCCGACTGGGCCGCGGTGCGTTCCGCCGTGGAGCAGCCGGGCCTTCGCTCGCGGACGCTGGCAGCCGCGCTCCGGCTGCTGTCGGCGACCCGGGAGCTCGACGACCCGGGCATCGTCAGGATCCACGAGCGCCTGCGGACGGCGTTCCGCGCGGAGGCCCGGCTGGCCCGGTGGGGCCGCTGGTACGCCGTCGCAGTGTTGCGCCACAGGAACTCGGACGTGTCCTCCAACACCGAGTTGCACCGCTACATGGTCCGCCTGGAGCGCTACGGCGTCCTCCTGCTCACCGACCGGCGGCCTGAGGGCATCGCCGGGTTCGCCCGGCTGAGCGTGGGCCTGATCCACCACTTGATCAGCGGGGCGGATCTGCCCCGCTGATGCCCGCTTTTCAGCAGGCCCGCCCGAGCATTCGGCCCCCGCCGCTCGGCTGCTCCTTTCAACTCTTCCCCGCTTCGGCCCGCTTCGGGCCACCGACCCAGGAGAACCATGTCCACCCCCGCTCTGCTTGCCCAGTCCGACCCTGGTCTGCTGTCCGGCCTCCCCGGACTGCTGCCGTCGCCCAACTGGCTGGCCGCGCACGTCGACGTGCTGGCCGGCACTGCCGTCGCCGCAGCCACGGCGATTCTGCTGGTAGTGCGGTGGCGCCAGGCCGAGAAGGCCTACCTGGAGGAACTGGAGCTCACCGAGGAGGAGATCGCCCAGCGCAGGCTGCGCTCCGACACCCGCGGCCGCCGCCGGGAGGACATCTGGACGGTCCTGGTGGCTTCCGCCGCCGCCGGCCTCTCCTCGACCGGGCTCCGGAAGATGGGCCGGGATCTGATCGGCCTGCCCAGTCCGTGGGACTGGATGCCGTTCGTGGCGTTGGACGTCGCGGCCTACGTGTGCGGGATGCGGGCCCGCCGCCGCTCGCGCAACGGCCAGTCACCGGGCATCAGCGGCGCCCTGGTCTGGGTGTTCGCGCTGATCTCATCCGCGTTCAGCGCCAGCGAGGGCGCGCACCTCAGGGAGAGCATCGCCCGGGCACCCTGGCCGATCATCGCGGCGGTCCTCTTCGAGCTCGGTTCGCTCGAGGAGCGTACGGCCGCCCGCGAGCTCGCCCGGCGGGCCGGGGACTGGCTGGACCGCCGGATCAGGCTGGTGCGGATGCTTCACCCCGTCGAGTGGGTGAAGGTGGCGCTCGCGCTGGCCGCCGACGAGAACCTGTCCCAGGCCGAGGCCACCCGCAGGGTCCGCATCCAGACCGCCGCCGACCGGCTCTATCGGGTCCGGCAGTTGGACGGGCAGGACGAGGACGGCGACAAGCCCGGGTGGTTCTCCGTGCGCTGGCGGGAGCGGGCAGTCCGGAGGGCGCAGGCCGCCCAGGCCCGGCTCAGCTTGCCGGACCAGGTCCACGTCCTGGCCGGCCTTGAGCGCCTCGTGCGCACCCCGGAGACCGCCACCGTCGACTTCGCCAAGCGCAAGGAGGTCGAGGCGGCCCAGCGGAGCTTCCTCACCGTCGCCGACGTGGCGAGTACCGCCGACCTGGTACCCGCCCTGTACCCGGGTACGGGCCTGTACTCGGGAGCGCACGACCGTACCCAGGCCGGTGTACCCGGCGGCCCCGCGGGTACGGCCGTCGAGTCCAGCACCGCACCCGTCCTGTACCCGGGTACAGGGACGACGGGTACGGGTACACGGGATCCGTACCCGGGTACGGGCCAGCCGGGTACGGCCCTGTACCCAGGTACCGCGACGGCGGGTACGGGTACGCCAGACCGTACCCGGGCGCCTGGCGACCTGTACCCGGGTACGGGCGGAACGGGTACGGCGGACCAGACCGACCCGTACCCGGGTACGGCAACAACGGGTACCGACACGGCCCCTGACGTCGTACCCGGAGAGAAGCCGCAGGTCAGCCCGAGTACGCCCGCCCCGGAAGCGGGTACGCACGACGCGGCGGGTACGGACGCGGGCATCGGACACCACGGCCCGTTCGAGCCGGACAGCGTGTACGAGTACGGGGCCGACACCTCCGGTATCGATGCGGGAACGGACACCGGGGCGAACCCGCACGGCGCGGGTACGGACACCGGCCCGCGTGTGGAGCGTCCGGGTACCGGCAACGGCGCGCTGGACGACGACGAGGCAATGGCCACCAAGCTCCTGCCGCACTTCGACGAGGACGGCGTGCTCCGCCTCGGCGTCCGCGACGTCAAGAACATGTTCCGCGTCGGCCAGCCGCGCGCCCAGCGGGTCATCGACCTCGCCGCGGCGAAGCTGCGAACCCCTGCGGCCGGGTCGAGCGAGCAGCCCGCGGAGCCCGCCGCGACGATCCCCGCCTCCGGTCCGGACTCCGCCAGCGGAGGGGCCGCGGCGCAGCCCATGCCTGCACAGCGGCGGGAGTTCGCTGATGCTGCGGCTTGACTGCGCCGGCCGTCGTCCGCAGGACGGCCGCTCCGAGCGGCCGTCCTGCTCGCTCTCCTGGGACGCCGTCCCCGCGCCCCGACCACGCAGCAGCTGACTACGAGGAACTGCCGGGGCGTGGCCACTGAACCGGCCCGCCTGGAGCAGCTACCGCCCGCTCGGGCCCGGCTTCACGGGCCCGAGCGGCCCCTCCACCCCGCTCCTGACCGTCGGCCAGCACACCCCATAACAACTACTGAGAGTGAAGGTTCTGCTGTGCATGCTGTCCTCGAGTTCCTTGCCTGCGCGGCGTCGGCGGGTGGGGCAACAGGCGTGAGCCTGCTGGTGATCCCGCCGATATCGGCCCGGATCCGCGCCCGGCAGGAGGCCGCTGAGGAAGCGGAACTCGCCCCGGAGACGCCCTCCGACCCGCCCCTGCTGCTGCTTCCCGACGTCGGCCCGGAGCCCGTTCCGGTGCCCCGCGCCAGCACGAAAGGTGCGGCTCACGCCGCCTGACGGGCCCATTCCGTGGTGGCCGGCCATCTCTGGCCGGCCACTGCGGAAGCCGCCCGCAGAGTCCCGCGACCCTGACGCGGTAGCCCTCGCCCTACCCGCTTGACCTGCACAAATACCGATTCTCTCGGCGCCCTACCGGCCCCGCGGACGACACCCCACCCCGGCCAGGGGAGCGGGGATACCCGCCGGCCGAGCACCAGGGAGCCCGTTCACTCCACCCGCCAACTGACCCGCCGTCCGCCAACCGGAGCCTTTGCCATGCCAGCGCACGAGATCCGCATCAGCAGCGCCGACCGCAGCGACGTCCGCATCGGTCCCGTCGACGACCGCCGCCAGGCCGTCGCGATCGCCGTCAACCTCCAGGCCGCGCGCAACGCCAGCCCCCGCCACCGAGAGGTGATCATCACCGTCGGTGACTGGAAGCCCGGCGGGCCAAGCCTTCCGCTCCTCCCGCCCGACCCGAGCGCCATCGCGACCTGGCTGATGCGGGAGCACGCCGACGCCCCGGACGGCCGCTACTTCCCGGACCTGCACACCCGGCTCCGAGCCCAGTACCCGCGCCGCCAGGCGGCCGAGCTGTGGGAGCAAGCCGCCGCCCTCGCCTCCGGCGCGGACCCGCATCTGCTGCCCATGCCCGCCACTGCCCGCCCCCACGAGGCGGCCGACACCGGCACGGGAAACACCTGGATCGCCACGCGCTTGCAGGCCGTCGCCGTTGCCGCCGCCGTCACCGCGCTCATCCTGGCCACCCCCGGCTGGCTAGGCGCCCTCGTCCTGGCAGGCACCACCGGCCTGGTCGCCGGCCACGTGCTCAGCGGCCAGCTCGCCTACGGCCCTCCCGACAACGCCGTCGTCCTCGGCCTCTACCTCGGCCTGCTGCTCGCCCTCGTCGACCTCGCCGCCGCAAACCTGCACTGACCCGCGCGCCCGGCTGCGCCATGCGCTGCGCGCCGAGGCCCACATCCCACTGAACCGGAAGGCCATGCCATGACCGAGCAGACCCTCGCCCCCGGCCAGGCCGACGAGGGCGACGGCACCCCGCCGGAGCCCCGCGTCATCATCCCGACCCGGGTCCTGCCCGCCGCTGACCAGCCCCCGACGGCCAGCACGCCGCCGAAGCCCGACTTCCCGCCCTTCAGCCAGCAGGACCGAACGGGCCTCGCGACAATCACCGACGCGCCGCCCGCCGCGCCCCGGCCGTCGGCCCCCGAGCCGACGTACGACCCCAACCCGCCGTGGTGGCGCGAGCTCGCAGCAAAAACCCTGGGCACGGAGGAGCAGACCGAGGCGGCACCCGTCGCAGCCGAGCCGCAGTCGGTCACCGCCACCGTCACGGTGAAGACCACGATCCCCAGGCGCCCCAGCCAGCCGCCGGGCACCCCGACCGCCAAGGCTGGCGGCGGTAGCGGGGGAGGCTGGAACGGCCGGGGCCCGGGCCCCGGTGCACCCCCCGAGGACCCGCCGTCGAGGCACACGAAGTGCGCACATTGCGGCGGGGAGTTCACCGCTTGCTCCTGCCCGCTGCATGGCCAACCGCCGCCGCAGGCCCCGCCCGCCGCACCCGCCGACCCGCAGCCGGAGGACGAGGCCGAGGAGATCGAGCAGGAGGTCACGGTCAAGGTCGACGTCTCCAAGCAGAAGGAGAAGCCGTCCAAGTACAAGCCGCCCTCCACGCGCGACGTCCTCAAGACCACGCCGAACAAGGCCAAAACCGGCTGGCACCCCGCGCGCGTCCGCTGGACCTTCCACTGGCTCGGCCCGGCGATCCCCGGCTGGGGACTCAACGTCCTGACCAAGGTCCAGCACCTGATCGTCTGGTTCCACGAACCCGGCGAGCAGTTCTGGATGAGCGTCACGTTCGTCGCCGGCGCCGCGTGGATCGGCTGGCGCACTCGCGGCTGGTACCCGCCGCTGGCATGGATCTGCCGGATCCCCTTCGCCACCACGCTCATCGCGGCCCTGACCGTCCACATCCCCCTCTCCTGAAAGGGAGCCACCCGACCATGTCCGAGATCATCAACACCGCCGCCCAGCTCGCCGCCGCGCCCCCCACCTCCATCGGGTCCGGCCTCGGCGTCGTCACCGCCGCCGGCCTCGCCGGCGTGGGGTCCCTCACGCAGTTCGCGCTCCTCAAGAACGGGTCCAACCCCAAGATCGCCGGAAAGCTCAAGTGGGAGCACCTCGCAATCTTCGGCTACGTCAACGCCACCCTCTACGGCTCGGCCGGCTGGACGGGCCCGCACGACGCCATCACCAACATGGCCGGACCGCTCGCTGCCAGCTGGGGCCCGGGCGGGGTGGCGCTCGGCATCACCGCCATCCTCTGGCTGCGCACCCACGGCAAGTGGCGGGCCTCGATCCTCGGCTTCACCGCCGGTGTGCTCTACGCCTCCGCCGGCGGCTGGTGGTCTGTTGGGACCATGGTCGTTACCTACCTCGCCAACCTCGTGCCCGGTCTGGGGCACTGATGGCCGCCGACGTCACGCTGACCAAGGAGACCCCCACTGTGCCCGGCGCGGCGGCCGTCGGTCCCGGCGACGACACCGACGCCCTGGCGGAACTCGAGGACGTCGACGAGGAGGCGGACGGCGAGGCGGGGGAGAGCATCCGCGCGTGCGTCGCGCGGGTGCTCTCCCGCGCGTTCAGCGCGGCGCGGCCCTACATCATCGGCATCCAGGCGGTGAAGTCGCTGGCCACCGGGACCTTCATCATCGTCAAGAAGACCGTGTTCTGGATCGTCGACGGTAACGCCCTGGAGCTCTTCGCTCCCGGCATCGTCCGCAAACGCGAGCGCAAGGCGAAAGCCGCGAAGGCTGCGGCCAAGGCCAAGACGGCGTCCGGCGGGCCGAAGCCGAAGGGGAGAGGGCCACGGCGTCGGCCGGCGAAGCCGGCCGACGCGAGGGAGAAGACCCCTCAGAAGCAGCCTGAGTCGCAGCTGCCCGAGGGCAAGGAGATCCCCGCCTGGATGCTGCGGGCGGGAGGACTGATCTTCGCAGGGTTCCTGATCGTCTACTACATCCCGCACAACCCGGCGATCTGGATGCCGGCACTGTTCGTGCCGTGGGCCCTCGCCGCGTGGGCGTACGCGCCGGTGTCCGCGCCCATGGCGGACGAGCAGGAGCAGGCCGACGACGAGGACGAGGCCTTCGAGGACGAGCACCTCGCAGAGGACGGGCCGTCGGAGGACCAGGAGGCAGGGGAGCGCGGCGCAGGGGAGCGGCGGGTGTTGTCCGCCGAGGAGATCGAGGCCCAGTTCTGGCTGTACGTCGAGAACACGGTCGCCACCCGGTGGGCGGAGGGCGTCCGGGGCGTCAAGCAGGGTGTCCATCTCGAGGAGATGCTGGCCGATCTGAAGGCCCGGAACATGATCTCCGACCCGGCCTGGGACACCGCCGCGCTGGCGGGCTATCTCCGCCGGATCGGCATCCCCCTCCGGGACCCGCTGCCACTGTCCGTAGCGGGCAAGAAGCGCAACCGTATCGGGGTGGGCTACAAGGAGCTGACCCAGACCCTCGGCCGGGAGCCCCTTAGGCCCCCGCATCTGGCCGTGGACCGCACCCCTCGGGAGGACCCGTTCCCGGCCCCCGGGGCACCCCTTTCGGCGGCCTCCCCCGGGGCCGCCGAAAGGGGCCGGGAAGGGGCGCCGAGCACCCCCGCTCAGCCCCCCCGTCAGATGGCCGGCTGACCCCGGCCGACGGGCCCGGGAACACCCCTCCCGCCGCCCCATCCCGGGCGGTCCGCAGGCCGGCCCTCCCCCGCTTCGCCATCACCGGAAACGCCCCCTACCGCACAGCCCTACCGGCGCTCTGACCTGCATAAATACCAAACGCCCTACCGCCCCTACCCCACCCCTACCGCCCCTCCTACCGCCTCCGGGAGGCGCAGCGAGCACTGCCGCTGCGCCTCCCGACGCTGCTCAGGCCAGGGGGAGCGGCGCGGTCGGCAGGGCCGGCAACCTCATGAATGGGAGCACCACAATGACCTGGCTTCTCGACCGGGCGCGAACCCTCGCACTGGGCGGCTCGCCGTCTGCCCGCACCCTCGTGATCGACTTTGACGGGGTGATCCATGACCAGTTCGACGGATGGCGCGGCGGTGACCTCTACGGCCCGCCGATCCCGGGAGCCGTCGAGGCGCTGCGCCGCTACTTCCGTGGTGGCTGGCACATCGCCGTTGTCACAGCCCGTGACGAGTCGCACCACGCGAAGATCCGGGCCTACCTGGAGGAGCACACCGGCCTGCCGGTCGTCGTCTCCGAGCGGCGCCACGCGTACTGGCACGGCCCGGAGATCCTGGTGACGAACGTGAAGCCGGGCGGTGTGGGCTACGTGGACGACAACGGTGTGCGGTTCAGTGTGGCTGCCGGCGGTTGGGCCACGGCCCTGGCCGGACTGCCGGCTTCGCCGAGCGATGTTCTGCGGCCCGTGAAGGGGGCGGTCCGGGAGAGCGGTGTGAGCGACACCGAGCTGCTCCTGACCGCCGATGAGCGCACCCGCCTGCAGGTGCTGCTTGCGGGAGTGAGGCCCGCCGGAAACGCAGTGGTCGCCGATCTGACCCGGGCCGTTGCCGACATCCGGGGCCACGACCACCCCAGCTGGGAGGACCTGTTCTGCGGGAACCTCACCAGCTGGGCCGGTGAACGCGCCGGCTGCCTGTTGGCTCGCCTTCTGCTGCGCGAGGAGGAGGTCGAGCGGCTGCGCGCCCAGGTCGCCGAGCTCACCAAGTCCCCGTCCGAACGGGCCAACGACCGCGTCCGGACGCTGCGGGCCTCCGGCGACGTCGAGGGCGCTATCGCGGCGGCGGAGGCCTTCGCGGCCGAACAGGTCGCCGGGGTGGCCAACCCGCGCCTCTGACCGGCGCCACCGGCGGGGCCGACCGGGCCCCGCCACCGATCCATTCGCTCGTCCCGCCCGGCAAAGCCGCCGGGCGGACCACCGATAGCCACCGAGGTCATCTCCATGTCTACCTCTGCCGTGCACATCGCGCTGCGTCTGCTGCCGCTGGCCCTGCTCGCGCTGTTCCTCGTGGTGATGCTGCTGCCGCAGACCCGCCGATCCGCCCCCGTCCAGCGGCTTCGGGCGTGGCTGCGGCCCGCTCTCCCGGCCGGGAAGACCGGGGCAGCAGGTTCGCCCACCCTCGGGCGGCGGGCCCTTGGCGCCCTCACGGTCCTGGCCGCGCTGCCGCTCTACGTCGTTGGCAGCGGGATCACGGCTGCGGCCGGCGTCGCGCTCGCGGCCATCGGCGCCGTGCTGTACACCGCCTGACTCCAGTTCCGACCGCAGCACCTCTCCCCTGTCCGATCCCACGAACCAGCTTGGAGGACCTATGAAGCGCCTCATGCGGCCGCTGGCCGGCACCCTGCTCGTCGGCTCACTTCTTACCAGCTGCACGGCGGCCGCCTCCCGCCCCAGCACGCCGACGACCTACCCCACCGGCACGGCCACCAGCGCGCGGCCGCCCTCTGCGGCTCAGCCCAGCCGCAGCGCGGACGCCAGCCCATCCAGCGTCAACCTCACCAAGGCGTCGGGCCCGGCCGGCGCACCGGCGAAGTCCACCACCCCTGCCCCGAGGAGCACGCGATGAGCGTCACCGAAGACCAGCCGCCCCTGGAGCCCGGCAGCGCCCACCCGCTGCCGTCGGCCCGGCACACCCTGCGAGGGGTCATGCACGTCGCCAGGGTCCTGACCGGAGCCGCTCTGATCTGCGCCGCAATGCACGCCGAATGGCACCTGCTCCAAGGGACGGCCCACCAGAAGGTGCTCCTCGTGGCCTTGGCCGGGACCTGGCTGCTCGTCTACCAGCTCAGCCGGCACGAGGAGATCTCCAGCTTGCTGAGGCGCGTCAGCCAAAGCTGGGTTCTGTGGAGCTCGGCGCTCGTCGTCGTCGACGAAGCAGCCGCCTGGCCCCACGGCCTGATCGCCGCCCACCTCGTCTGAACCGTCGCGGACCCGAGCCCGGGACCGTCACCTTCGACGGTGAGCCCGAAGCCCCCGGCGGCCAGGTCGCGGCCGTAGTCGGGATCCTGCGTCCCGGTGACCGATCATGCTCCGCACCGCAGCGGATGATCCGGTGGTCTGCCGCACCCTCGGGGGTGGCAGACCACCGATTCCGGGGACACCGAGCCCGTTGCCTAACCAGAATCTGTCCCTAGAACCAGGTTGAGCTGCTCTGGCTTTCCTGGAGTCCCTGATGTCTGGGTTTGTTACGATCCAGGCGTAAGGAGAACCACGAGCAGTGCCAGCACCCCGCAAGTACCCCGATGAACTTCGTGAGCGCGCCGTCCGCGAGGTCCGCTCGACGGGCCGACCCGTCGCTCACGTGGCCCGTGACCTGGGCATCCATAAGGAGGCCCTGCGGTCCTGGGTCCGCCAGGCCGAGGCCGACGCCGGAGAGCGCGACGATCGGCTCACGACCGCAGAGCAGGACGAGCTGAAAGAACTCCGCAAGGAAGTCGCCGAGTTGAGGCGGGCCAACGAGATTCTCAAGGCTGCCAGCGTGTTTTTTGCCCAGGAGATCGACCGTCCCCGGACGAGGCCGAGCAGGTGATCGACCACCTGCGTGACGGCTTCGGGGTCGATCCCGTCTGCCGGGTGCTGGACCTGTCGCCGTCGACGTACTTCGCGCGCAAGCAGCGACCGAAGTCTGCCCGCCGGCTCCGCGACGAGGAACTGATTCCGCTGGTCACAGCCGTCTGGGAGGACTCCGGCCGGACCTACGGGGCCCGCCGTATCACGCGCGCCCTGATCCGCGCCGGCCACCAGGTCGCCCGCTGCACCGTCGAGCGGCTGATGCGCGAGCTCGGCATCGAGGGCGTGATCCGCGGACAGCGGCGCCGCACGACTGTCCCGGAGCCTGCGGCGCCGCGTCCGCCGGACCTGGTCAACCGCCGCTTCACCGCCCACCGCCCGAACCAGCTGTGGCTGGCCGACCTGACCTACATCCGCACCTGGTCGGGCTGGGTCTACGTGGCGTTCGTCCTGGACGCGTACTCGCGCCGGATCGTGGGCTGGCAGGCCGCCACCCACATGCGGACCGACCTGCCGCTGGACGCGCTGGAGATGGCGCTGTGGCGGCAGAAGATCAAGAAGGGCGCCGACCTCATTCATCACAGCGACCGCGGGTCGCAATACGTGTCCATTCGCTACACGGAGCGATTGTCCGAGGTCGGTGCCTCGGCGTCCGTCGGGTCCGTCGCCGACTCGTACGACAACGCGATGGCCGAGGCCCTGAACGGCACGTTCAAGGCCGAACTGATCGAACATCAGGGACCGTGGCGCGACTTCGACGAGGTCGAGCGTGCCGTGTTCCAGTGGGTCGCGTGGTACAACAGCGAACGGCTCCACTCCGCCCTTGACTACCTCCCGCCCGACGAATACGAACAGGCGTACTGGACGGCACTGGAGCAACACCCGCAGACCGCTTGATCACACGATCGCGGACTCCACGAAAATCGGGGCAGCTCAGGTCAGGACGGCGGCAAGACCCGTGCCGGAGCCGCCGGAGCTCGACCCGCCGGCTCCGATCGCACGACAGGAGACCAACCCCTTGCTCAACCGCCTCCTCCGCCGCCGCCAGGTCCTGACCGTCGCCGAGCTGTCGCAATGCCTCAACCGGGCGCTGCGGCAGGCCAGCAGGAGCTGGCTCGGACCACAGCCCCCCGAACGACAGGCCATACCCGGGTCGCCGACGGACTTTCAGCGGCCACTCGAAGAGGCCTACCGCGCCCAGACCGCGGTCCTCGCCGACGTTCACGAGCTCGCCGCAGCCGCCCGGGCGCACCTTCCCGACACCGACCACGGCCGCCGGACCAACGAGTCCATCGACTGGGCGGTCTACCTGCTCGGCCAGGCCGAGACAGCACTGCGCCGGGCCGCTCTCGAAACCTGCCCGGACGCGGACCGGCTACCCGAACGCCGCAACTGAACAGAGCCACCAATCCACAGCCACGCGGCCGCCGCTTCATCCAGCACCGACCAGCCCGGCCCCGTCGAGCGGTACGGCGCAGCCGCCGCACCGGTTGCCGCGCCCGACCCGACCACCTCCATGCTTCGCCAGCGCGCGTTCCACATCGAAGGAGACGCCATGCCCACCACCACGCTCACCGCCCCGGCCACCGTGACCGTCAAGCCGGTCAACCGGAGCGACTGGCCGCAGGTCTCCACCCTGCAACCCGTCGAAAGGTGCCTGCGCATCACCCTTGACCCGGCCGCGCGGGAACTGTCCGCCTACATGAACCGCCGCTCCTACAGCAGTTGGGCGGAAGACTTCCCCAAGCACCAGCTGGCCGGAAGCCGGGAGTGCCCCACGGGGGACGAGGGCCGGCCCGGCACCCCGCCGGAGGCGATCCGGTCCTATCACTGGTTCCCGTTCGGCTGGGCCAGCGCAGAGGACGTCAACGCTCTCCTGCAGACGCTGGCCCCGTTCGCCGCCGCGATGCTCGACTCCTTCCAGCCGCTCCCCGACCGTCCGGCAGCCCTCGACTGGACCCCACGCAGCGCCGCCCTGCTGCACCTGCTCTCCAAGCTCACGCGGTTCCCCGCCCACTACGTCGGCGACGGAGCCCCCCGGCAGGACCAGATCGACGCCGCCGCCCGCGAGGCCCTCAAGCAGGAGAGCCACTACATCACCTGGCGCGAGCTCCATCAGGCCGACCCGGCCGTCGCGCGCGGTGAGTGGGCCCTGGCCGACAACGCCACCCTCGACCAGGCCGCCGAGCAGCTCGCCGCCAGCCTCGACCCCCGCCGCCATCTGCCCAAGGACCATCAGGCCTACAGGATCACCAGCGTGCGCACCGGGCTGTACGAGTACCGGCAGAAGGCGGCCGCCGAGCTGAAGGTCGTCCAGGCGGGCACCTGGTACGCCGACCATCCGGGCCTGGGGGAGAGGGTGCACCCCAGCTGGGACGAGGCCGAGCTTGAGACGCTCTACCCGGACGAGGCACGTGCCGCCGCCAACCAGGGCCTGCGCCTGGTCGGGTTCCTCCCGCACGCCCTGCGGGTCCGTGACCAGCTGCGCACCCAGACCCGTGCGGAACTGCGGCGCCGGACCGCCGCCGCGGCAGCGGGCAGCACGCCTCAGTTGCGGACGGCGGTTGCCGCTCTGCTGCTGGAGGTCGACTCGTGGGGCGACCCGGCCGACGGAGCCGAGGACCGCGATGCCCGCCTCGGAGAACTCGCCGGCATGAGCCCGGAGGCCGTCGCCCTGTTGCGCGCCCGCATCGGCGGAGCAGACCAGTGGGACGGATGGATGCCGGTCGTCGTGGTGCGCGACGCCGAGCGCCGCCCCGCGCCGGGGCAACGGCGGCGCTGGTTCACACGGGCCGCCAAGTGACGTACACCACAGGTCGGCTGCCCAACTTGGGCAGCCGACTTCCGGTGATCCGGAAACCATGGCGCCTCCCAGCCCAACAGGCGCCGCCGGACTTCTCGCCTGACCCACCGTGCAGGGCCGGCCAGCCCACCGTGTCCGCCCCGCACGGAGCACTCACGGAACCAAATCCGTCCGAGGGGGACTACCCACGATGAGCACAACGACGACCACTCACCAGAGCTTCGGCGCGACGCCGCCGGACAACACCGCCGACCCTGACCGCGACATCGAATCGACGGCAATCACCAGCACCACCGGTGCCGACAAGACGGAACCGGCCTTCACCGCCGACCGCGGCCTCGAGATCGAACTGGCGGCGGTCACAGCCGACATTTGGCGCGCGTCGAGCCCAAGGCCGGGCTGGTCCTGACGTTCGCGACTGCGGTGATCGCCGGCATCGCACTCCTCCCGAAGATGCCGCTGGCCGCCCTCATTCTGGCCGCGACCGGCCTGACCGCCACGCTCCTCGCAACGGCCCTCGCCATCGTGGTGGTCATGCCCCGCCTGGACCGAAGCAGGACGAGCAGCTTCACCCGCTGGGCGGCGATGTCGCCGGAGGAGATCCCCGCCGCCGTGGCCGTCGACCGGCGTGCGCAGCGCCTGCACCAGATCAGCAAGCTGTGCGAATGGAAGATGATCCTCCTGATCTGGGCCTCCGCCAGCGTCTTCATCGCCATCGCCGCCGTCGGAGCAGCTGCCCTCGTCACCCAGTTCGCGGCGTGAGCGGCAGGGCCGCCGACTGCGGCCGGCCATCAGCCCCGCACGGCCGTCGGCCCCGAGGAACGCGCCCGCCGCGAACTGACCAGCACGCCCCCGGCGCCCTTCCGTCCGAGGACACCGCCCCGCGCAGGATCCCAGAGGTCGAAGCAGCACACCGTAAGCGCGCCGTCCGGCGCGCGGAAGGGACTCACCATGACCGCACCTGCCCACCCGTCCATCTCCAACGGCAGCCAGCCCTCCGATCACGAGCTGGCCGTCGCTCTCACCGCCGGCACCGTTCTCCTCGAACTTCCCTACCGGAGCCACCGCACCCAGGTCATCGCCACCCGGTGCGGGGTGTTCGGCCGGCGCGACGTCCTGGGCTGCTTCCTGGAGATCGGGCCCCAGACCATGCACCAGTGGATGCCGCTCCCCAGCCCTGAGGCCGCCATCGCCTGGTGCCGAAACACCGCCGCCGCCAGCCTCTACGGCATCACCCCGGCCCGCATCGACCAGAACTTCGCGGTGTGGCACGGAAACGGGTGGAGCGCCGAGGTGGACCTGTACCGCCAGCGGTACGTCATCGCGGTGGGCCTGCACCCCGGCACCACCTACGAGGTCCTGGAGGCCCGCGAGACCCCCGATGAGCCCCGCGCCGTGACGGAGGCTCGTGGCTGGGCGTGGCTGGCCGACAAGATGCCCGAACCCCTCACCCACTGGCCCGCCACCATGGTCGACGAGTTCGCCCGCCGCGGGCTGCTGGCCGCCGAGTAGCGCGGTTCTGACTCTGCGGCGGGAAGATCGCCGATCACACCCGGGTGGCCCTGGCACCGGCACACAGCCGGTGCCAGGGCCACCGCTACATCCGGGACCGGCCGCCGCCCGGCTCGTTCCTAGAAAGGAAGAGGAGAGCCATGTCCGTCCGTCGTACCGGCTGCGGCGCCGCCGACCGGCGCCGCACCTCGCGGGGCAAGGCCTGCGGGAGCAAGCGCCGCTTCCCGGGCCGTGATGAGGCAGCCCGCGCCGCCGACCTGCTCAACACCCGCGAGCCGTGGGCGCACCCGCGTGCACCGTACCGCTGCCCCTACTGCGCCGGACACCACATCGGCCGCCCACGGCCCGCCACCGGCCGCAGCGCCAACCCACGCCGCCGATAGGCCCGCTACCACTACCCCCGGAGTCGCCAGCATGTCCCGACACCCCCGTTGCGCAACCGGGCTCGACGACCTGTCCGTTCTGCCCGACGGCGACCGACAAGTCGTGGCCGCCTTCCAGAGCCTCCTGCGGCGGCGCCCAGCCCGCGCTCCGCGCGCCCACCTGGCCTTGACCACAGCGGCCGAGGTGATCGCGGCCAGCCCCAGACGGGCAACCGCGCACCTGCTGCTGCCGGCCTGGAGCAGCACCCGCAGCGTTCCCGTGCTCTACGACGAGCTTCTGCTCGAACTCGGCGCCCGCGAACTGCAGCACGGCACGATGCTGCTCTGCCAGGCATTCCTCGACGCGGCCGCCGCCCCGGCTGTAGATCCGCACGGCTGGCGCCCGTGCCCCGAGCCGCCCGCCGCGTGGACGCGCGTGGGCGTCCGGGCTCCGACCGGCGCCCTGGTCATCGCCCGCACCACAGCAACCGCTCACGTCGCCCTGGACGCCTGGCACCCGGAAACGCGGACCATCCCGGTCGACGCCGCCCTGATCCGGTCCGCATCGGGCACCGACCCCCAGCCCGGCACCTGGTACACCACCGATGCCTGCTGCCACGCCGCCACCGCGCCGGGCACGACACCCACCGGCTGGCGGCACACCCCCGAACTCGCCCACCCCGTCCCGAGCTCCGGCACCCCAGCAGGCCCCGGGCCGGACGACCAGACCACCCACCACCTCACTTCGGAGGCACGATGACTACGCCCGCCCAGCCGCACGGCTTCCTCGACCCGCGGTCCGCCAGCTGGTTCTACAGCGACACGGAGTTCCTGCCCAGCGACCCCACCACCCGCGGGCTGGCCGCGATCGCGCTGGTCGACCGCGCCGGCCACCAGTACTACGCCGTCAACGCCGACCTTGACACCGCCGCGGTCTTCGGCGACGAGCGCAACGCCTTCTTCCGCGACCACGTCTGGCCGCTGCTCCCACTGGCCGATGACGGGCGCACCCTCGACTGTCGGCCTTCGCCCCGACCGCTGGTGGAGCCGGCCCTCCGGCGCCCGGCTCGACGGCGGCTTCTGGCTCGACACCGCGCACCTCGCCGACTGGCCCGGCCAGGTCCGCCTGTACTGGAACCAGGACAGCGGCTGGACCATCACCTACGGCACCGGCCTGCGCACCACCGAGCCGCTCGGCGTCCACACCTACGCGGCACCCCGGCACGTCGCCGCGGCCACCCGAGCCCTGCTCGACCGCCAGCCGTCGCCGACCGGAGCCGAGCACTGGCCCCTCGCCGCCGCGATCGCCGCCGCCGTCCGGGCCTGCCAGAAGACCTGACCCACGCACTGCGTCGGCTAGCGGGCGCGGACCGGTAGCCGACGCAGCCAGCTGCCAGCACCCGCTCCCGGTGTCGCCGGACAAACTGACCACCAGGTCATTCCAGCCGCCCCAACGCCGCATGGTCGCCCGCGGATCGTCATGTGACCCGCCGTGCGGCACCGGCCATTCCGGTCAATGCTTCCCCCGACAACCTGGGTCAGCACGGCGCATAGGCTGGAGCGCCTCTGCCCGGTCTCTACGACAGGACAATGACGTGACCTCAGACAACACGCGATTCCACGAGATCATCCAGGCCGAGGGCCGACTGGACAGGGACCGGAGGCTGATCCTGTTCCTCCGGGAGCGGATCGCGGAGAGCGCCGACACTGCAACAGAACGGGAGCGCGCGCTGCTGGCCGCCGTGGGGCGCATCCTCGCTCACTTCGCCGACGGCTTCGAGGCCGCCGCCCTACGCGACTCGGCCAACGGAGTGTTCGGCCACTACGAGGCGCTGGGTTGGAGCCTGCGCTGCACGGCCTTTGCCGCGTTCTCCGAACACCCGGGTTTCAGCCCGGACTGGCGACCGTAGCCGTTCCGAGCCTCGCATTGACCTCCTGCAGCCGGGCCACGCCGAATCTGCGCCGCGCAGCACCGAGTGCCGCGCCAACGGATGGCATGCCGTGACGGTTTCTGCGGCGCGGTTCGGCGGGAAGGTGATCCGCTGTTCGCCGGGGTCGCCACCGCAGCCCAGCACCACGGCATCCGCACCGTGGCGGTGGAGCCGGAGAACTGCCGCGCGCTGAACGCCGCCATCGAGGCCGGCCACCTCGTCGACGTCACGGTGGACTCCATCGCCGCCGACTCCCTCGGCGCTCGCCGCACCTCCGCCATGGCCCTCGCCGCAGCCCAGCAGGACGGCGTGCACTCGGTGCTGGTGCCGGACGCGGAGATCGTCCGGGCCAGGCAGGCGCTCTGGGACCACCGCAAGGTGGCCGTCGAGCACGGAGCCGCCACCGCCCTGGCGGCCCTGACCAGCCCCGACCAGCACGTGCCCGGCCGGGGCCTGCCGACCCGCCCCGCCACCACGAGCCGCAGCTACCGGCCCGGAGGCGGCGAGAAGATCGCCGTGGTCTTGTGCGGGGCCAACACCGACCCCGGTGACCTGGTCCACCGGGCCGCCGAGCACTGACCAGAAGCCCGAAGGGGGCAGCCGCGCGGACACCCGCACGGCTGCCCCCTTCGTCATCCCGATGGCCGCGCTTGTGCCGGCCATGCGGAAGGACGGACCCGACGCCGAACCGGAACACGCGGGGACGGCTGCCGAACCGCCACCTGCTCCAGCGGTCGCTCTGCTGCCACCAGCCCGGGGACCGTAGCCGCTCCCGACAGCCACGGCGTACCCGCGGTACCGTCCCGGGATGAGCAGCACGGACCTTCCACTCCATGATCTTCTTGAGGGCACCATCGACGATGTGGTCGCCACCGGCAGTCCGGACGCGGCTCGCTGGCTGGTCGCCGAGCTGGAGCGACGAGGTGCTGAGGCGATGTGGGAAGCCGCCCGCCAATTGCTCGCACCCCTGGCCGTTCGGCCGGCCTACGGCCTTCCCGAGCACGAGGCAGCCGCGCGGCTGCGCCTCACCGCCAGGAGCGCCCAGCCCGACGTCGCGCTCGTGCTGGAGATGCGGCTCACTCACTGGGAACAGGGCGAGGAAGCGGTCGCCGCCCTGTGGCAGGAAGCCACCCCCGAGCTTCGCCGGATCGCGATCATGCACCTACTCATCACGTACTGCATGGTTCGCGGGTGCGGCGGGCGCCGACTCGACCCCAAGGAGGTCGTGTCTCTGATCCGTCAGACCATCCCGCCCTTCTCCTCTGCCGCCCGCTGAGGCGGATAGCGGTCCGACTCGACGGGTGAACGTCGAAGCGCCTACGGACCGGCGGGACGTCCACCGACAGTGCCGACCGCGAAGCGAAGTGATGCGATGCCGAGTCGGCCCGCTGGCCGGGGCGCGCACAACTGGCGTGTCAGGGCTGGCGGCTACCCTGGCCGCATGACTCGACCCCTGGCAGTGGGAGCGGAGCCGGGCCGGACGGCGATGGCGGAGGCCGGGCTATGACGCAGTCCGCCCGGCCCACTACTGACATCTGCTCTTTGGGGTGATGGATCTGCCGTTTCACTGACGGACGGTCACCTGTCGGCGTAGACCGTCTCGCATGCGATATGCGGATGGGGGCGGGCTGACGGCGAAGGCACGACAGCGCCGCGAGGCCGTGCGCCTGGAGGCTGCCGCGCTGTTCGGCGAAGGAGTCAAGCCTCCGGAGGTCGCCCGGCAGTTGCGGGTGAGCTGCAAGTCGGCCTACCAGTGGCACCAGGCCTGGAAGCGGGGCGGGGCGGCGGCGCTGGGCTCGCGCGGCCCCCACGGGCAGCGGTGCAAGCTGTCCGTGCGGTGCC
>NZ_JBFBOC010000030.1:0-84755 GCF_040685975.1 Kitasatospora sp. NPDC086791
TGTCAACATATCTGGCGTTGACTTTTGGCACGCTGTTGAGTTCTCAAGGAACGGACGCTTCCTTCGGACCGCCTTCCAGCGGACCCTCCGGGCTTGCTTCGTTCGTGTTTCCAGCTTACCAGATGTTTTGCGCTCCGTTTACCGGAGCTTTTTGCATCTGAAATCTGGTGTTAACCGCCGAGTTGCGGCGACCCGACCAACCATAGCGGGTCGGTGGCTGCGGCGCGAATCGGGGCGCGGCCGGTGTCACCCGGGTGGCGGCATGATTTGTTGCTCTCGCGAGCATATACAGCAATGGTCCCGATTCGCCAAGATGCCTGTAGAGTGCGGCGCATCGACCGAGAGGACTAGACCACTCGCGGGTCGGTGGGACGCCGGCCAGTAGGTGGGTGAGGGCGGGGATTCGCCCTGGAATGTCGACAGATGTCCTCAGTTGGCATGATTTAGGCTTCAGTTGATCGTCGTGCCGCTCCTCGCGGCCGCTCGCAGTACTGCGCTCTTGGGAGGCACAACCATGACCACTGTGACGTCGCCGCTGACCGGCAAGGTCGTCGGGCTCGCCGGCGTGCCCGACCCGGTGTTCTCGGGTGCGATGGTCGGCCCCGGCACCGCGATCGACCCGGTCCGTCGACCCACCGAGGCGGTCGCTCCGGTGGACGGCGTCGTCGTCTCCATGCACCCGCACGCCTTCGTCGTCGTCGACGCCGAGGGCCACGGTGTGCTGACCCACCTCGGGATCGACACCGTCCAGCTGAACGGCGAGGGCTTCGAACTGCTCGTCAACAAGGGCGACACGGTGACCCGCGGCCAGGCCGTCATCAAGTGGGACCCGGCCGCCGTCGAGGCCGCCGGCAAGTCGCCGATCTCGCCGATCGTCGCGCTGGAGGCCGCCCCGGACTCGCTCGGCGACCTGCGGGAGGACGGCGAGGCCGTTTCCGGCGAGCCCCTGTTCAGCTGGAGCTGACCTCTCGACCACCTACACACCCGCCCCGCAGGAAGTGACGGGGCGGCCCGGCACTCAGCGGTTCCCGGCGGGGCCGCTCCTCTCAGCGGAGACAGGTACATGGAGAAGACACTGCGCGGCGTGGGTGTCAGCCACGGGGTCGCGATCGGCCAGGTGCGGCACATGGGGACGGCGGTGCTGGAGCCCCCGGCCACCCAGATCCCGACCGAGGACGCCCCGCGTGAGCAGGCGCGCGCCCAGGCCGCCGTGGAGGCCGTCGCCGCAGACCTGATCGCGCGCGGCAACCTGGCCGGCGGCGAGGCGCAGGCCGTGCTGGAGGCCCAGGCGCTGATGGCGCAGGACCCGGAGCTGATGGCCGACGTGTCCCGCCGGATCGCCGTCGGCAGCAGTGCCGAGCGCGGTGTGTACGACGCCTTCGCCGCCTACCGGGCGCTGCTCGCCTCCGCCGGGGAGTACCTGGCCGGACGGGTCGCCGACCTGGACGACGTGCGGAACCGGATCGTGGCCCGGCTGCTCGGGGTGCCGATGCCGGGCGTACCGGACAGCGACGAGCCGTACGTGCTGTTCGCCCGTGACCTGGCGCCGGCCGACACCGCGCTGCTGGACCCGGCGCTGGTGCTCGGCTTCGTGACCGAGGAGGGCGGGCCGACCAGCCACAGCGCCATCCTGGCGCGGGCGATGGGCGTGCCGGCCGTCGTGGCGCTGCCCGGTGCGGCCGATGTCGCCGAGGGCACCGTCGTCGCGGTGGACGGCAGTTCGGGCGATGTGCTGCTGGAGCCGTCGCAGGAGAAGCAGGACGAGCTGCGGGCGGCCGCCGCCGAGCGCAAGGCCGCGCTGGCCGCCTCCTCCGGCCCCGGGCAGACCTCGGACGGGCACCGCGTGCCGCTGTTGGCCAACGTGGGTGGCCCGGCGGACGTGCCGGCCGCGCTGGAGAACGGCGCCGAGGGTGTCGGCCTGTTCCGTACCGAGTTCCTGTTCCTGGACGACTCGGCGAAGGCTCCCGGCGAGGAGAAGCAGGTCGAGGCGTACCGCAAGGTGCTGGAGGCCTTCCCCGAGGGCCGGGTCGTGGTCCGGGTGCTCGACGCGGGTGCGGACAAGCCGCTGGACTTCCTGACCCCGGCCGACGAGCCGAACCCGGCGCTCGGCGTGCGCGGCCTGCGCACCCTGCTGGAGCACCCGGACGTGCTGCGCACCCAGCTGCGGGCGCTGGCCACGGCGGCCGAGGGCCTGCCGGTGCACCTCGAGGTGATGGCCCCGATGGTGGCCGACCGCAAGGACGCCAAGGACTTCGCGGCCGCGTGCCGCGAGGCCGGGCTGGCCGCCAAGTTCGGTGCGATGGTGGAGATTCCGTCGGCCGCGCTGCGGGCCCGGTCGATCCTGCAGGAGGTCGAGTTCCTGTCGCTGGGGACCAACGACCTCGCGCAGTACACCTTCGCGGCCGACCGCCAGGTCGGTGCGCTGGCGCGGCTGCAGGACCCGTGGCAGCCGGCGCTGCTGGACCTGATCGCCGCGGCGGCCGACGCCGCCCGGGTGAGCGGCAAGAGCTGCGGCGTCTGTGGTGAGGCGGCCGCCGATCCGCTGCTGGCCGTGGTGCTGACCGGTCTGGGCGTCACCAGCCTCTCGATGGGCTCCGCGTCGATCCCGTACGTGCGGACCGCGCTGGCCAAGTACACGCTGGCGCAGTGTCGCCGGGCGGCCGAGGCGGCCCGGGCCGCGGACAGCGCCGAGGAGGCGCGGGCCGCGGCGCAGCAGGTGCTGTCGGGCGAGTGAGGCCCGGGTAGCGGCCGGTCGCGGTAGCAGGACGGGAGAGGGGCGCCCCCACCATCGCGGTGGGAGGCGCCCCTTTGGCGTGCGGCGAGGAGGTCAGGCCTGGCGGTCGACGCGGAGCTGCTCGAAGAACCGCAGGTGCTCGATGTGGTCGACGGAACCGGGGTTGACGGCCTGCTCCAGCGGCGTGCCGGAGAGGACGCGCTTGACCGGGACCTCGATCCGCTTGCCGGTGAGGGTGTGCGGGAGGCCGCGGACGGCGATGACCTCGTCGGGGACGTGGCGCGGGGAGAGCTCGGTGCGCAGCGAGGTGCGGATGCGGCCGATGAGGTCGTCGTCCAGTTCGGCGCCGGGTGCGAGGACGACGAACAGCGGCATCCAGTAGCCGCCGTCGGGCTCCTCCAGGCCGATGACCAGGGACTCGGCGATCTCGGGGAGGCGCTCGACCACCTCGTAGATGTCCGAGGAGCCCATCCGGACGCCCTGGCGGTTGAGGGTGGAGTCGGAGCGGCCGTGGATGACGACGGTGCCCCGGGAGGTGACGGTGATCCAGTCGCCGTGGCGCCAGACGCCGGGGTAGGTGTCGAAGTAGCTGTCGTGGTAGCGGGTGCCCTCGGGGTCGTTCCAGAAGCCGGTGGGCATGGACGGGATGGGCTTGGTGACGACGAGTTCGCCGACGGCGTCGGTGAGCGGCTTGCCCTGGACGTCCCAGGACTCGACGGCGGCGCCGAGGCAGGGGGCCTGGATCTCGCCGAGGTGCACCGGGAGGGTGGGGACGCCGCCGACGAAGCAGGAGCAGACGTCGGTGCCGCCGCTCACCGAGGCGAGCCAGACGTCCTCCTTGACCTCGTCGTAGATCCAGCGGAAGCCGTCGGGGGGCAGCGGGGAGCCGGTGGTGCCGAGGCAGCGGACGGCGGAGAGGTCGAGGTCGCGGCCGGGGTGCAGCTCGGCCTTGCGGCTGGCGATCACGTAGGCGGCGGAGGTGCCGAGGACGGTGGCGCCGGTGCGGGCGGCGACCGACCAGAGGGCGCCGGTGTCGGGGTGGCCGGGGCTGCCGTCGTAGGTGACGATCGTGGACCCGACGAGGAGGCCGGCCAGCAGGAAGTTCCACATCATCCAGCCGGTGGAGGTGTACCAGAGGAAGCGGTCCCGGGGGCCGAGGTCGAGGTGGAGGCCGGCCTGCTTGAGGTGTTCGAGCAGGATGCCGCCCTGGCTCTGGACGATGGCCTTGGGCAGGCCGGTGGTGCCGGAGGAGTAGAGGACCCAGAGCGGGTGCTCGAAGGGGACCGGCTCGAAGACCGGCTGCACGTCGTCGGCGACCAGGTCGTCCCAGCCGAGGGCGCCGTCGGGGGCGGGGGTGCCGAGCAGCGGGACGTGCACGACGGTGCGCAGGCTGGGGAGCTCGCGGCGCAGTTCGGCGACGACGTCGGTGCGGTCGTGGTCCTTGCCGCCGTAGTGGTAGCCGTCGACGGCGAAGAGGACGGCGGGTTCGATCTGCTGGAGGCGGTCGAGGACGCTCCGGGCGCCGAAGTCGGGGGCGCAGCTGGTCCAGATCGCGCCGACGGCGGCGGTGGCCAGGAGGGCGACGGCGGCCTGCGGGATGTTGGGCAGGTAGGCGCTGACGCGGTCGCCGGGGCCGATGCCCCGGGCGCGCAGGGCGGCGGCGAGCGAGCCGACCTGGCGGCGGAGGTCGGACCAGGTGAGGACGACGGGCTGGTCGGTGGTCTCGTCGAGGTGGAGGATGGCCGGCCGGTCGGCGTTGGCGGCGTCCTCGGCGGCGCGCAGGGCGTGCTCGGCGTAGTTGAGGCGGGCGCCGGGGAACCAGCGGGCGCCGGGCATGGCCGGGTCGGCGAGGACGGCCTCGGGGGCCTGGGTGAAGCGGACGTCGAACCACTGGGTGACCGCGGTCCAGAACCGGTCGAGGTCCTCGGTGGACCAGGCGTGCAGGGCGGCGTAGCGCTCGGCGGCCTGCTGGTCGTCGGCGACCGGGGCGAGCGGGGCGGCCGGGGCGCCGTGGTGTTCGGCGGCCCAGGCCTGGAAGGCCACGAGGGTGGTGGTGGCGGCGCGAGCGGGGTTGGGGCGCCAGAGCGGCTGGTCCTGGGGTGGTGGGGTGCTCACGGTGGTGGTCTCCCGGCCGGTGGTGGGGACGGGAGGGCTTGTGGCAGACCCGTCCGGTTGGGCTGTCGGTGCAGACCATGCCACGTGAGCGGCCGTCGCGCCAGGGTCGGCAGCTGCACGGCGGGGTGGTCAGCGGAGGGTGAACTCGCCGCTGAACCAGCGGCGCAGGACGCCGTTGTGGAAGTCCCAGACGAGTGCGGTGTCGGCGGTGGCCAGGAGCCAGCCCTCGGTCTCGTCGGTGGGGCGCGAGGGCGGGAGCTCGGCGAGCGGGCGGGCCGGGAGCAGGCCGCAGAGCATGACGAAACGGCCGTCGGGGTCGGAGGCGGTGTGGATCAGGGTGACCTCGGCGGGGTCGGCGGTGATGCCGGTCTCCTCGTGCAGTTCGCGGACGCAGGCCTGCTGCCAGCTCTCGCCGTAGTCCATGTAGCCGCCGGGGAAGGCGAGTTCGCCGTAGCCGGGTTCGATGGTGCGGCGGATGACGACCAGTGCGGGGTCGGCGTCGGGCCGGGTGACGGGGAGGACGGTGACGGCGACGGGCAGCGGGTTGCGGTAGCTGATCTCGGCGCAGCCGGGGCAGGTGCGAGGCCAGGAGCGGGTGTCGGGCGGGTAGGGCGTGCCGCAGAAGTGGCAGTGGGAGAACGGCCGGTGGACGGTCCGGGTCGCTTCGTCGGTGGTCATGGCCGGATGGTAGCCCGGTGGGTCGGCCGGGCTCCCGGTCTCCGGGAGGGTCAGTGGGACGGGCTCTCCCCCGGCGGGCTCTCCCCCGGCGGGCCGTCGCCGGGCGGGTTCTCGCGGGTGGGGCGGAGCAGGGCGGGGTGCAGCAGGCCGGCGCCGCCGGCGTGGTAGGTGCGGGCGCGCGGGCCGCCGCGGGCGCCGCCGCGCGCGGTGGTGGTGCCGGTGCTCTCGACGAATCCGGGGACGGAGAGGACCTTGCGGTGGAAGTTGCCCGGGTGGAGCTTCTCGTCCCAGACCGCCTCGTAGACGGCGCGCAGCTCGGGGATGGTGAAGTCGTGGGGCAGGAAGGCGGTGGCCAGCGGGCTGTATTCGAGCTTGGCGCGCACCCGGTCGAGGCCGTCGGCGAGGATCCGGGCGTGGTCGAAGGCCAGCGTGAGCGGCCTGGGGCCGGTGCGCCCGTCGACGCCACCCCCGTGGGTGTCGGCGGGCGCACCGGCGGCAAGGGTCCGGCCGCGGGGCCGGAGGTCCAGGTCGTGGACGGGGTGCCAGGCGGCGGCCGCGGCGTCCGTCCCGGCCCGGGGGTCGGGGAGGTCCGGCGCGAAGGCGAGGTAGGCGACGGAGACCACGTGCATTCGCGGATCCCGGTCGGGGGCGCCGTAGGTGCCGAGCTGTTCGAGGTGGAGGCGGCAGAGCCTGGCCTCGGCGTCGGCGGCGCTCTGCAGGCCCGTCTCCTCGGCGAGTTCGCGGGCGGCGGCCTCGTCCAGGCTCTCCTCGCCGGCCCGCAGGAAACCGCCGGGCAGCGCCCAGCAGCCCTGGTGGGGCGGGGCGCCGCGCTCGACGAGCAGGACGTGCAGGCTGCCGTGGCGCAAGGTCAGGGCGACCACGTCGACCGTGACGGCGATCGGGGTGTAGGCGCGCGGGTCGTACGCGGCGAGCCAGTCCTGCTCGGCCGCGGGCCCGGTGCCGGGCCGGTCGTCCGCCGCCATCGCCCGTCCTCTCCGTGCTCGGGTGTCCGCTCTCGCCCTGGTGTGGTTCCGGTGCGGTCAGGTGTTGTCGTTCTCGGCCTGAGCACAACGTAGCCATTCGCGTTCCCCTGCGGCAAATGCTTTTCCCGGCGGGCGGGGGCCTCCGCCTTCTAGGCTGTGACCAGCAACGACCGCGCCAGAGGAGGCCGTCATGCCCACTGCTCCCCCGCCGGACTTCGCCGCGGCGCTGGCCGCCGGTCCGCTGGTGCTGGACGGCGGGATGTCGAACCAGCTGACGGCGGCGGGGCACGACCTGTCGGACGAGTTGTGGTCGGCGCGGCTGCTGGCGGACGACCCGGGGGCGGTGGTCGCGGCGCACCGGGCGTACTTCGCGGCCGGCGCGGACGTCGCCATCACGGCGAGCTACCAGGCGAGCTTCGAGGGCTTCGCACGGCGCGGCGTCGGCCGGGCGCAGGCGGCGCGGCTGCTGGCGAGCAGTGTGGAGCTGGCCCGGGAGGCGGCGCGGGCCGAGCCGGGCGGGCGGCGGCGCTGGGTGGCGGCGTCGGTGGGCCCGTACGGGGCGGTGCTGGCGGACGGTTCGGAGTACCGGGGCCGGTACGGGCTGGGCGTCGCGGAGCTGGTGGCCTTCCACCGGCCGCGGCTGGAGGTGCTGGCGGCGGCCGGGCCGGACGTGCTGGCGCTGGAGACGGTGCCGGACGCGGACGAGGCGCGGGCGCTGCTGGAGCTGGTGCGCGGGCTGGGGGTGCCGGCCTGGCTGTCGTTCAGCGTCGACGGGGACCGGACCCGGGCCGGGCAGCCGCTGGCGGAGGCGTTCGCGCCGGCGGCGGAGGTGGACGAGGTGCTGGCGGTGGGCGTCAACTGCTGCACGCCGCAGGACGCGGACCGGGCGGTGGCGGTGGCCGCCGAGGTGACCGGGAAGCCGGTGGTGGTCTATCCGAACAGCGGGGAGCGCTGGGACGCCGAGCACCGGGGCTGGCGCGGGGAGCCGACCTTCCGCTCGGCCCGGGTGGGCGGCTGGCTCGCGCAGGGGGCGCGGCTGGTGGGCGGCTGCTGCCGGATCGGACCGGACGGGATCGCGGCGCTCGCGGCGGAGGTCGCGGTGCGCCGGGGCCGGTCGAACGACGCGGGAGGTTAACACCCGGCCGGGGGCGGGTTACCGAGGGGGAAAGGTGCACGGAGTCAGTGCGGCCTGGCAGACTCGTCCCGTCACCACTGCGGTCGACATTGTCGACCGCCTGTCAGCGCGGAGGTATCCATGCCCGGCCCGATCCAGTCGCTCTCCCGGGCCGCCGCGATCATGCGCCTGCTGGCCGGCGGTGAGCGCCGTCTCGGCCTGTCCGAGGTCGCGACGGCGCTGGACCTCGCCAAGGGCACCGCGCACGGCATCCTGCGCACGCTGCAGCAGGAGGGGTTCGTCGAGCAGGACCCGGAGAGCGGCAAGTACCAGCTGGGCGCCGAGCTGCTGCGGCTGGGGCAGAGCTACCTGGACGTGCACGAGCTGCGGGCGCGGGCCCTGGTGTGGGCGGACGACCTGGCCCGGGCGGCCGGCGAGACGGTCTACCTGGGGGTGCTGCACCAGCAGGGCGTGCTGATCGTGCACCACGTGTTCCGGCCGGACGACACCCGGCAAGTGCTGGAGGTCGGCTCGATGCAGCCGCTGCACAGCACCGCGCTGGGCAAGGTGCTGGTCGCCTACGACCCGGTCGCACGCGGGGAGTTGGGCGACGGACCGTACGAGTCCTACACCGTGCGCACGCTGACCCGGGCGGCCGACGTGGACGCCGAGTGCGCGCTGATCCGCGAACGCGGCTGGGCCGACTCGATCGAGGAGACCTGGGAGGGCGTGGCCTCGATCGGCGCGCTGATCCAGGACCGGCGGCGCAACCCGGTGGGCGCGGTGTGCGTCAGCGGGGCGGTGGAGCGGGTCTGCGAGGACGGCTTCGTGAAGCCCTCGCTGGTGGCCTCGGTGCGCAGCGCGGCGCGGGCGATCTCGCGCGATCTGGGCGCCGGCCGGTTCTGAGAAACGACGTTCACATCGTCACGCTGAGGCGCGGACGGGCGGTCGGCCTGTCCGCGCCTTGGCGTTTTGTCCGGTTTCGGGGCGCTCCGCTCGGTAACTTCGACGGACGGGCGAAGGCGAGGGTCACAGCTGCGTAACCCTGCCTTGACGTGGGGGCAACCTGGGGAGGAAGCTTCCGCATGACGGTCGACATTGTCGAACGATGGCCGGGAAGATCACTCCCACAGTGCGCTCACTCCGCATAGGGATCGACCGGCCGCCTGCCCCCACCCGCACCTCCGGGCCATATGGACAAGGGAGTCTTTGTGTCCGCGTTCTCCAACGGCGACGTTTTCGTCGGCGAAACCCTCGGCACCGCCGCCCTGATACTCCTCGGCGGCGGCGTGTGCGCCGCCGTGACCCTCAAGAAGTCGAAGGCCATCAACGCCGGCTGGCTGGCGATCACCTTCGGCTGGGGATTCGCGGTCCTCATCGCCGCTTACATGTCGGCTCCGAAGTCCGGCGCGCACCTCAACCCCGCCGTCACGATCGCGCTCGCGGTCAAGAGCGGCGACTGGAGCCAGGTGCCGCTCTACATCGGCTCGCAGATGCTCGGCGCGATCATCGGCGCCGTGCTGGTCTGGGCCACCTACCTCGGCCAGTTCAACGCCAACGAAGAGCCCACCCTCGGCATCTTCTCGACCGGGCCCGAGATCCGGAACCCGTTCCAGAACGTGCTCACCGAAGTCATCGGCACCTTCGTGCTCTGCTTCGCGATCCTCACCATCGGTACCAACGCCGGGCTCGCGCAGACCGGCACCGGCACCCTGATGGTCGCCTTCACCGTCGTCGGCATCGGCCTCTCGCTGGGCGGCCCGACCGGCTACGCGATCAACCCGGCCCGTGACCTCGGCCCGCGCATCGCGCACGCCCTGCTGCCGATCCCCAAGAAGGGCGGCTCCGACTGGTCGTACGCCTGGGTTCCGGTCGTCGGCCCGATCATCGGCGGCCTCGCGGCCGGCGGCGTGTACAACGCCCTCTTCTAAAGACCCCTGTCAAGAGAGCGGTGTCGAACCCGCCGCACACGGGGACTGACCGAGAAGCGCGTCAGGCCCACCCACCCCGTAACCCCCGAACCCGAGCCGAGGACCCTCCCCATGACCTCTACCGGTAACTACATCGCCGCGATCGACCAGGGCACCACCTCCAGCCGCTGCATCATCTTCGGCGCCGACGGCCGGATCGTCGCCGTCGACCAGCAGGAGCACCGGCAGATCTTCCCCCAGCCCGGCTACGTCGAGCACGACGCCGCCGAGATCTGGACCCGGGTGCAGTCGGTCGTCCGCGGTGCGCTGGAGAAGGCCGGCCTCACCAAGGACGACATCCGCGCCATCGGCATCACCAACCAGCGCGAGACCACCGTCCTGTGGGACAAGAACACCGGTGAGCCGGTGCACAACGCGCTGGTGTGGCAGGACACCCGCACCGAGGGGCTCTGCCGCGAGCTCGGCCGCAACGTGGGCCAGGACCGCTTCCGCCGCGAGACCGGCCTCCCGCTGGCCAGCTACTTCGCCGGCCCGAAGATCCGCTGGCTGCTGGACAACGTCGAGGGCCTGCGCGAGCGCGCCGAGGCCGGCGACATCCTGTTCGGCACCATGGACACCTGGGTGATCTGGAACCTCACCGGCGGTGTCGACGGCGGCAAGCACGTCACCGACGTGACCAACGCCAGCCGCACCATGCTGATGAACCTCAAGACGCTCGCCTGGGACGAGAGCATCGCCGAGTCGATGGGCGTGCCGATGGCCGTCCTGCCGGAGATCCGCTCCTCCGCCGAGGTGTACGGCGAGGCCGTCGGCGACCTGGCCGGCGTCCCGGTCGCCTCCGCGCTCGGCGACCAGCAGGCCGCGCTGTTCGGCCAGACCTGCTTCAACGAGGGCGAGGCCAAGTCCACCTACGGCACCGGCACCTTCCTGCTGCTCAACACCGGCGAGAAGATCGTCAACTCGTACCACGGCCTGCTGACCACGGTCGGCTACCGGATCGGCGACCAGGCCCCGGTGTACGCCCTGGAAGGCTCCATCGCCGTCACCGGCTCGCTCGTCCAGTGGCTGCGCGACCAGCTCGGCATCATCTCCACCGCCGCCGAGATCGAGACCCTCGCCAACACGGTCGAGGACAACGGCGGCGCCTACTTCGTCCCGGCCTTCTCCGGTCTGTTCGCCCCGTACTGGCGCTCCGACGCGCGCGGTGTGATCGCCGGTCTGACCCGGTACGTCACCAAGGGCCACCTGGCCCGGGCCGTCCTGGAGGCCACCGCCTGGCAGACCCGCGAGGTCGTCGACGCCATGCAGAAGGACTCCGGGGTCGAGCTCACCGCCCTCAAGGTCGACGGCGGCATGACCAGCAACAACCTGCTCATGCAGAACATCGCCGACGTCCTGGACGCCCCGGTCGAGCGCCCGTACGTGGCCGAGACCACCGCCCTCGGCGCCGCCTACGCGGCGGGTCTCGCCGTCGGCTTCTGGAACGACCTCGACACCCTGCGGGCCAACTGGCACCGCGCCGCCGAGTGGACCCCGCGCATGGACGAGGACACCCGGGAGCGCGAGTACAAGAAGTGGCTCAAGGCCGTGGAGCGCACCATGGGCTGGGTGGAGGAGGAAGAGAACAACTGACCGACCAGCCGGCCGGGGCCCGTGCCCCGGCCGGCCGCCCGCTGTTCCGGCAGCGGGTGTCACCGCGTTTCGCCGGCCCGCCGCACCGGGCCGACCGGCCTCTCCAGCAGGGGCCGCACCGCACACGAGAGGAGTAACGGCGCGCCCGACCCGCGTGCCGTACACAACCACCATGGCAACCATCCCGACCCTGGGCGCCGAGCGCACCGCCGGCCGCACCGCCTCCCGCGCCGAGACCCGCGAACTGCTCGGCAAGGCCACCTACGACCTGCTGGTGATCGGGGGCGGCATCCTCGGCACGGCCGTCGCCTGGACCGCGTCCCAGGCCGGCCTGAAGGTCGCCATGGTCGACGCCGGCGACTTCGCCGGTGCCACCTCCAGCGCCTCCTCCAAGCTCGTCCACGGCGGTCTGCGCTACCTGCAGACCGGCGCGGTCAAGCTGGTCGCGGAGAACCACAAGGAGCGCCGCGCGCTCTCCACCGACGTCGCCCCGCACCTGGTCAACCCGCTGACCTTCTTCGTGCCGGTCTACAAGGGCGGCCCGCACGGTGCCGCCAAGCTCGGCGCCGGCGTGTTCCTGTACTCGGCGCTGTCCGCCTTCCGCGACGGCATGGGCCGGGTCTCCACCGCCGCGCACGCCGCCCAGCAGGTGCCCGCGCTGCGCACCGAGGGCCTGCGCTCGGTGGCCGTCTACGGCGACCACCAGATGAACGACTCGCGCGTCGCGGTGATGACCGTGCGCGCCGCGGTCGACGCCGGCGCCGTCGTGCTCAACCACGCCGAGGTCACCGGCCTGCGCTTCACCGGCGGCCGGGTCACCGGCGCCGAGCTCCGCGACCGCCTGGACGGCAGCGAGTTCGGCATCAACGCCCGCCTGGTGCTCAACGCCACCGGTCCGTGGGTCGACCACCTGCGCACCATGGAGGACGCCGGCGCCGCGCCGTCGATCCGCCTCTCCAAGGGCGCGCACGTCGTGGTCAAGCGCCGCTCGCCGTGGCGCGCCGCGCTGACCATCCCGATCGACAAGTACCGCGTCTCCTTCGCCATCCCGTGGGAGGACCACGTCCTGCTCGGGACCACCGACGAGGAGTACACCGGCGACCCGAAGGACGTCCGGGCCACCGACGCGGACATCGACCAGATCATGGGCGAGGCCGCGCACGCGATCCGCGACGAGCACCTCGACCGCGACCTGATCACCTACTCCTTCGCCGGCCTGCGCGTGCTGCCGGGCGGCCCGGGCGACACCGCCGCCGCCAAGCGCGAGACGGTCGTCACCGAGGGCAAGGGCGGCATGCTGTCGGTCTCCGGCGGCAAGTGGACCACCTACCGCCACATCGGCCGCGCCGTGCTGGAGAAGCTGGCCCACGTGCCCGGCACCAGCCTCGGCGAGGACATGTCCCCGATCGCCCCGACCGTCCCGCTGCCGGGCGTCGGCGCGCCGAACGCGGTGGCGCACCGCCTGCTGATCGACCGCGAGCCGGGCTCGCGGATGGAGCCGTTGGTCGCCAAGCACCTGGCCAGCCACTACGGCACGCTCTCCTTCGAGATCGCCCGCCTGATCGACGAGAACCCGGAGCTCGGCCGGCCGATCCACGCGGACGGGCCGGACGTCTGGGCGCAGGTCGCGTACGCGGCGGACAACGAGTGGGCGTACACGGCGGACGACGTGCTGCGCCGCCGCACCACGATGACGGTGCGCGGGCTGGACACGCCGGAGATCCGGGCCGAGGTCGAGGCCTTCCTGGCGAAGCAGGCCGGCAAGTAAGCGCTGCACGGCGGTACGACGGGCGGGCGCTCGGGGGTTTCCCCGGGCGCCCGCCCTTCGCTTTGCCGGATCGCCCTGTCGGGTCGCTTGGTCCGGTCGCTTGGTCCGGTCGCTTGGTCAGGTCGCTTCGTCAGGTCGGCGCGGTGTTCGGTGGGCGCGGGGTCAGACCGGGGTGCCGGCCTTGACCACGTGCCTGAGGTGCTGCTCCGGGCGGGTGAGGACGGTGAGGTCGGCCAGCGGGTCGCCGTCGACCACCAGCAGGTCGGCGTGGGCGCCCGGGGCGAGGGTGCCGATCTCCCCCGCCATGCCGAGCAGCCGGGCCGCCGTGGTGGTCGCCGAGCGGAGCACGTCCGCGACCGGCTGGACCCGGGCGCGGAGGGTGAACTCCTCCAGCTGGGCCGGGTGCAGCGGACCGAGCAGGTCGCTGCCGTAGACCAGGTTGACGCCCGCGCGGTGCGCCCGCTCCAGGGCTTCGAAACCCCGGTCGCGGACCTCGGCGAGCTTGCCGAGGGAGGCGGGCGGCAGGCCGGAGGCGGCGCCGAGCTTGGCGGTCTGCTCGTAGGCGACCAGGGTCGGGACCAGGAAGGCGTCCTTCTCCAGCAGCAGGTCGACCGTGTCGTCGTCCAGCAGGTTGCCGTGCTCGACGCAGCGCACCCCGGCCCGCAGGGCGCGGTCGATCGCGCGCGGGTGGTAGGCGTGCACGGTGACGTAGCGGTTGTGGTTCTCCGCCTCCTCGACCGCCGCGCGGATCTCCTCCTCGCTGTACTGGACGGCGGCGATCTCGTCGTGCGGGGAGGCGACGCCGCCGGAGAGCAGCACCTTGAGGTGGCGCGCGCCCTTGCGGAACTCGTCCCGGGCGGCGGCCCGGACGGCGTCCACGCCGTCGGCGATCCGGCCGAAGTTCGGCCGGGACTCGCAACAGGGCAGGGCGTCGTCGCCGAGCGGGCGCAGGTCGCCGTGACCGCCGGTCTGGGAGAGCGCCTTGCCGCCGTGCAGCAGTCGGGGGCCGGGCACCAGGCCCTCGGCGAGGGCGCGGGCCATGCCGTGATCGGCGCCGCCGACGTCGCGCACGGTGGTGAAGCCGCGGCGCAGCATGCGCTCGGCCTCGGCGAGGGCGCGGACGGTCGCGTAGCCGGGGGTCCAGTCGGCGACGTCGTGCAGGTCGAGGGTGGTGACCAGCAGGTGGACGTGGGCGTCGATCAGGCCGGGCAGGACGGTGCCGCCGGCGGCGTCGATCACCCGGACAGTGTCGTCGGCGGCGGGCGGACGGCCGGTGCCGGTGGCGGCGATCCGGCTGTCGGCGGCCTCCAGCCAGCCGAGGTCGGTACGGGTGCCGTCCTCGGGGTGGAGCAGGTGGGCGTTGGTGATCAGCAGTCGGCTCATGGCGGTGGCACCCCTCGGGTCCGGTACGGCGGGTGACTGCGGCGGTTCGGTCGGCCGCAGCCGTTCAGTACGGCTCGTATTGAATACGACTCGTACTGAATACACCATGTATCGTTCTCCTGTGAACCCACCCCCCTCCGACACCGCCGACACCACTGGCACCACTGACACCGCCGCCGCCCGACCGCCGCGCCGTCGCGTCCACACCCGGGCCCGACTGCTGGCCGCGGCGGGCGAGCTGTTCCTCACCGTCGGCTTCGCCCGGACGAGCATCGAGGACGTCTGCGGCGCCGCCGGCTACACCCGGGGCGCCTTCTACTCGAACTTCGGCAGCAAGGAGGACCTGCTGCTGGCGCTCTTCGACGACCAGGCGGCGCGGCGGATGGCCCAGCTGGAGCAGCTGGCCGCCGCCTGCGAGGCACTGGCGCCGCGGGAGCGGGCCCGGCTGCTGGTCGAGGCGCTGCTGCGGGTCGATCCCGCGGAGACCGGGTGGATCCTGCTGTTCCTGGAGTTCCGGCTGGTCGCCGCCCGGACCGAGGCGCTGGCCGAGCAGGTCGCCGCGCACGACCGGGCAGTCGCGCGGAAGCTGGCGGACGTCCTGGAGCAGGCGCTGCCGGAGCTGGTGCCCCCGGGGGCGAGCGCCTGGCAGGCCGCGGCGGTGATCCTCGCCGCGCGGGAGGGGCTGCTGGCCCGTACGGCGGCGGGCGGGGCGGTCGCGGAGGAGTTGCTGCGGGCGACCGAGGCGGTGCTCTCGGGGCTGCTGGGCCGGCAGGGCTGAGCCGGGGACCGACCGGGCCGAGGGGAACGCCGCAGGGGCGGCACCCGTACGGTCACGGGTGCCGCCCCTCGGCGGTGCTGCGGTGGAGTGGCGCTGCGGTGGAGCGGTGCTGCGGTGCTGCGGTCTTGTGGTGCTGTGGCGGAGCGGTGGAGCCGGAGGACGCTAGACGATCAGGCTCAGCGGCAGGATCAGGGCTATCGCGACGACCGAGATCACCGTCTCCATCACCGACCAGGACTTCAGCGTCTGCCCGACGCTCATCCCGAAGTACTCCTTCACCAGCCAGAAGCCGGCGTCGTTGACGTGCGAGAAGAACAGCGAACCGGCGCCGATCGCGAGCACCAGCAGGGCCGCGTGGGTCGAGGACATGGTCGCGGCGAGCGGGGAGACGATACCCGCCGCGGTGATCGTGGCGACCGTCGCCGAGCCGGTGGCCAGCCGGATCAGCACGGCGATCAGCCAGCCCAGCAGCAGCGCGGAGATGTGCCACTTGCCGGACCACTCGCTCACCGCGTTGCCGACGCCCACGTCGATCAGGGTCTGCTTGAAGCCGCCGCCCGCGCCGACGATGAAGACGATGCCCGCGATCGGGGCGAGCGAGGAGCCGACGGTCTCGGCGATCCGGGCCTTGTCGAAGCCGGCCGCCCGGCCGAGGGTCAGCATGGCGAGCAGGGTCGCGGCGAGCAGGGCGATCAGCGGGGAGCCGATGAAGTCGAACACCCGCTGGCCGATCGCCTTCGGGTCGTCGATCACGACGTCGGCCAGCGCCTTGCCGAGCATCAGCACGACGGGCAGCAGGATGGTCGCGAGCACCGCGCCGAAGGACGGGGTGCGGTCGTGCCTGGCCGACTCCTCGGGGGCGGTGGCGGCCGGGATCTCCAGCGGGCCGACCCAGCGCTCGGCGACCCGCGCGAACAGCGGACCGGCGATGACCAGGGTCGGGACGGCGACCAGCAGGCCGAGTGCCAGGGTGACGCCGAGGTCGGCCTTCAGGGCGTCGACGGCGACCAGCGGACCCGGGTGCGGGGGCACCAGGCCGTGCAGCACCGACAGACCGGCCAGCGCCGGGATGCCGACCCGCATCAGCGGCACGTTGCCGCGGCGGGCGACCAGCAGCACGATCGGGATCAGCAGGACGACGCCGACCTCGAAGAACAGTGGCAGGCCGAGCACGGCCGCGATCAGCGCCATCGCCCAGGGCAGCGCCTTGGTGCCGGTCCGGGAGAGCACGGTGTCCGCGATGATGTTCGCGCCGCCGGAGTCGGCGAGCAGCTTGCCGAGCATCGCGCCGAGGCCGATCAGCAGGCCGACGCTCGCCACCGTGGCGCCGAAGCCCGTGGAGAAGCTGGTGAGCAGCTTGTCGAAGGGAGCACCCGCGACGGCGGCCAGCAGACCGGAGCCGAGCGTGAGGGCGAGGAACGGGTGCAGCTTCAGCTTGGTGATCAGTACGACGATCGCACCGATGCTGAGCAGCACCGCGATCAGCAGCTGGGTGTTGCTGCCGGTGTGCGGCAGGACCGGTGGGGCGGCTGCCAGCAGCGTGGGGGAAGTCAGGCTCACGCGAGGTCTCCATTGACGGGCCGCAGCAGCGCCGCGGCCATCTCGACGAGTTCTTCGGGGGACGGGCCCACGTCCAGGACGGCGCCGCGCTCGTCCGCCTCCAGGGGTTCCAGGGCGGCGTACTGCGAGCCGAGCAGCGACGACGGCATGAAGTGGCCGGAGCGGTGGCTGAGCCGGTCCTCGACCAGCTCGTGGCCACCGCTGAGGTGCAGGAAGAAGGCGCCCGGGCAGGCCGCGCGCAGGGTGTCGCGGTAGCGGTGCTTCAGCGCCGAGCAGGTGACCACGCCGCCGGTGCCGTCCTCGGTCCGCTCCGCGAGCCAGACGCCGATGGCGCGCAGCCAGGGGGCGCGGTCCTCGTCGTCCAGTGGGACGCCGGCCGACATCTTGGCGATGTTGGCCGCCGGGTGGAAGTCGTCCGCCTCGGCGAAGGGGAGGTCGAGGCGGTCCGCCAGCAGGCGGGCCAGGGTGGTCTTGCCGACGCCCGAGACGCCCATCACCACGACGGTGAGGGGGGTCCGCGGGAGGTCGTGGTTCTCGACGCTGAGAGCCATGTGGTGGTGCTCCTTCGTTGCCTGGCCGCCACTATCGCCTCAAAGATATGACGTATTCAAGTGGCGGAAACCAAATCGTCATACTTTTAGCTCCCGAGGGGGCGGGCCCGGGTGCGGGCCCGAGGGGCGGGGCGGGCCCGGCGGGTGAGGGGAATCACGCGGCGGCGGAGGGTGGCGTGGGGGTCGGGGCCGGGGACGTCTACGCTGGGCGGATGGAGATCCAGGGGCTGCCCGGGCGGCTGCTTGACGAGCTCGGACCGGCGCTCGCGTCCGGAGAGATTCCCGAGGGCGCGGTGCTGCGCGGGGAGGAGCTGGAGGAGCGCTTCGGGGTGTCCCGGACGGTGGTCCGGGAGGCGGTGCGGATCCTGGAGGGGATGCGCATGGTGGCGTCCCGGCGGCGGGTCGGGATCACCGTGCTGCCGAAGTCGCTCTGGGACGTCTTCGACCCGATGGTGATCCGCTGGCGCCTGGCCGGGTCGGACCGGCCCGCCCAGCTGCGCTCGCTCGGTTCGCTGCGGGTGGCCGTCGAGCCGGCCGCGGCGGCGCTCGCCGCGGTCCACGCCACCGACGACGACCGGCGCGAACTCAGCTCGCTGGCCGTGGAGTTGACGGTCGCCGCGCGCGAGGCCGACCTGACCACCTTCCTCGGGTACGACATCGCCTTCCACGCGCTGGTGCTGCGCGCCTCCGGCAACGAGATGTTCGCCCATCTCGGGGACACCGTGGGGGCGGTGCTCACCGGCCGGACCGAGTACCATCTGATGCCCCATCAGCCGGAGCAGTACGCGATCCGGTTGCACCGCGAGGTCGCCGACGCGATCTGCTCGGGCCACTCCGACGAGGCCGAGCAGGCGATGCGGACGATCGTCACGGGCGCCCTGGAGGAGCTCAACCAGCAGTTGAGCTGACCCTCCGGGCCGTGCGCCGCCGGAGGACGCCGGAGGACACGGCCGGCGGCCGGATGACATGGTTTGACGGCAGTTCGGTGGATTCGGACGCATGGTCCTGGTTCGGTGGGGCAGAGTGAGCCAGGGGGGCGCATTTCGTGTGCGCCCGTTCCGTGTCTGCCGCTGAGTTCGCGCCTGGGGGTCGCTCGATGTCCGTGCCACGCCGCCGTCGCCGCCTTCCCGACGAGGTGCGCGCCGCCGCAGTCCGGGCGGTGCTCTCCCTCGCCTTCACCCTGGTCGGCGTGGTCGTCGCGACGCTGTCCTCGTACGCGGGCAGTTGGATGCTGACGCCCGCGCTGATGGCCATGGGGATCGGGGTGTTCGGCACCATGTGGTGCCTGCTGGAGATCCTGATCTCCCGCCAGGTCGCCGCGCAGCGGATGCGGGCGCCGAACTCCGCGTACCCGATGGCGGGCAGTCGGGCGCCCTCCGAGCCGCTGGCGGCCCGCCCGTTCCCGCGCCCCGGCTCGCGTCCGGGCCCGGGGCCGGGCACGTCGGCGTACCCGCAGCCGCACCAGCCGGGGGTGCACCAGCAGCCGCAGCACCCGGCCCACCGGCAGCCCCAGCAGCAGCCGCACCAGCGACCGCCGCAACCCCCGCACCAGCCGCGGATGTCGGCCCCGCGGCCCTGACCCCGGGGCCGACCTCGGGGTCGGCCCCGACCGCGACCGGCGCGGAGGTCACCGAGGTGCGCGGTCGTCAACCCGCCGGTCGCGCCGCCCGGTTCACGGCCGGGCCGGCGCCTCCGCGGGGCGCTTGAACATCCGGGTGGCGGTGATCTCGCCGTGGATGGCGGGGCCGTCCGGGTCCGGTGCGGCGGGCAGGCCGGGGCGCAGGTGCTCCTCGACCGAGATGTACTTGAGGCCGGCCCGCAGGTCGGCGTCGTTGCGCAGGCGGATGACCAGCGGGAACTCGGCGAGCGCGGTGGTGTCGAACAGGCCGGTGGTGTAGATCAGCTGGACGCCGAGCGCGTCGGCGACGGCGCGCTGGAGCTCCAGCAGGTAGGTGGCGTTGGCCCGGCCGATCGGGTTGTCCAGGAACAGCGTGCCGGCGTGCCGCAGCTGGGACTGGCCGCGGTCGTTGGCGCGCAGCGCGGCCATCGTGCAGTACAGCGCGATGGCGGCGGTGAGCAGCTGGCCGCCGGAGAAGACGTCGGACATCTGGCCGACGCCGACCCGCTCGGCGCGCAGCACCGCGTCCGGCTTGAGGATCTCGACGCTGACGCCCTTGGGGCCGATCGCGGCGGCGACGCCGCGCAGCAGCAGGGACATGCCGTCACGACGCAGGTCGCTGTTCTTCCGGACGGCGGCGCGGGTGGCCTCGTCGATGACCTCGCCGAGGCGCTCGACCAGGGTCGCGTGGTCCGGGTCCTCGAAGCGGATCCGGAGGAACTCCTGGCCGGACCACTCCCCCAGGCCCTCGGGCAGCCGGGACAGCCGCTGGGCGGCGCGCAGGGTGGTGAGCGAGGACTCGACCAGGCCGCGCAGCCGGTCCACGATCGAGCCGCGGTTCTTCTCCAGCTGGGCGAGCTCGTCGGTGAGCACGCGCAGCCGGGGCGCGAAGGCGGCGGCCCAGGCGGCGGCGTGCTCGGGCAGCGCCGAGGCGGGCAGCTCGCGGATCTGCTGGCGGGCGGGGGTGCGGACGGCCTCGTAGCGGGCGGCGTTGGCGTGCCGGACGAGGGCGTCGGAGGCGTCGCGGACGGCGAGTTCGGCGCCGGACAGCTCGCCGGCGGCGGTGCGCAGGCCGCGCCGGGCCTCGGTGGCGCCGGTGCGGGCGTCGGCCAGGGCGCCGAGGTACGGCTCGACCGGGTCCTCCTGGTCCTCCTGGTGGTCGCGCAGGCCGTCGCGCAGCTGGCCGGCCAGTTCGTCGAAGTCGGCGGCGGCGGCCTGGGCGGTGTCGAAGGTGCGCTGCAGGTCGGCGTGGGCGGTGCGGGCGGCGTCCAGGGCCTCGCGGCGTTCGGCGAGTCGGCTGGTGGCGGTGCGCAGCAGGGCCTGGGCGTGCTCGGGGTCGGTGGGGACGAGGTCCTCGGGCAGCTCGGTGTGCGCCTCGCCGTCGGTGGGGGCGGAGCGCTCGGCGTCGCCGCGCAGGCGGCCGAGCTGCTCGCTGGCGGTGGCGGAGCGGGCCTCGATGGTGGCGACCAGTTCCTCGGCGCGGGCGGCGGCGGCCTGGCGGGCCGGGCCGTCGGCGCCGTCGGGGCTGCCGAGGAGTTCCTCGGCGCGGGTGCGCACCTTGTTCGTGAGGCGGTCGAGTTCGGCCGCGGCGGCGGCCTCGTCGCCCTCGGCGCGGGCCTGTTCGGCGCGCAGGTCGGCGCCGACGCCGACCTTCTCGTACAGCTGGGACGCGGCGCGGTAGGCCTCGCGCAGGGCGGGCAGCGCGGCGGGGGCGGTGTCGGCGGGCTCGTCGGTCTGCTCGGAGGCCGGGATCTCGGCGCGTTCGCCGCGCAGCGCGCGGGCCGTACGGCGGGCGTCGTCGGCGGCGCGCTGGGCGGCGCGGCGGTCCTCGTCGCAGGTGCGGGCGCGTTCGGCGCACAGCGCCTGGCGGCGGTCGCACTCGGCGGCGTCCTCGGCGAGTTCGCGCTGGCGGCGGGCCCAGGTGGCGCGCTCGCGCAGGCGGAAGGCGAGGCCGGAGAGGGCGTCGGCGCGGCGGCGGGCCCGCTGGGCGGCCTCGCGGTGCTCCTCGTGGGCGGACACCGCGGCGGCGTGGTCGGTCTCGGCCTCGTCGTGGTCGGCGCGCAGGGTGGCCAGGGCGGCGGCGGACTGCTCGGCGTGCTCGCGGGCCGCCTCGGCGGCGGCGGCGAGTTCGGCGAGGGTGCCGGGCGGGCAGCTGGCGTGCCAGGAGGCCAGCCGGGCCGCGAGGGCGCGGTCGGCGCCGAGGCGGCCGGCGAGTTCGCGGATGTGTTCCTCGCGGGCGCTCGCCCGGGCGCGCAGGTCGCGGCGCTCGTCGTCGGCGGCGGATTCGTCGTGCATGGCCGGGTTCGGCGGTACCAGGAAGAAGGCGGGCTCGTCGGTGATCGGGGCGATCAGCGAGGCGGCGGCGCCGACGGCCACGGTGGAGCGCGGCAGCAGGGCGGCGGTCTGCAGGGCCTCGCGGGCGCGCTCCAGCGAGGACGGGTCGGTGACCACCACGCCGTCGACCAGTTCGGGGCGGGCGGCGAGGATCGCGTCGTGGTCGGCCGGGTCGACGGACTGGGCGAGGTAGCGCCAGCCGGGCAGGGCCGGGATGCCGTGCTCGGCGAGGTACTCGACGGTGGCCAGGACGTCCGGGCCGGGCGGCAGCAGGCCGCCGTCGCCGAGGGCGGCGAGGATGCGGGAGTCGTCGGCGGCGGCCGTCCGGAGGTCGAACAGGGTGCGCTCGGCGGTGGCGATGGCCTCGTCGAGGAGTTCGCGCAGGTACTCGGCGTTGCGGTCGAGGACGGCGGGGGTGAGGAAGCCGGCCTCCTCCGCGGCGTCCGACCCCTCCTCGCTCCATTCGGTGGGTGCCGGCGTCAGGGAGAGCAGGTCGGCGAGGCGCTGCTCGGTGGCGAGCAGGGCGGCGGTGCGCTGTTCGGCGGCGAGCGCCCGGGCGGCGGCCTTGCGGGCGTCGCCGGCGCGCTCGGCGGCGAGTTCGGCGCGCGAGGTGGCGGCGCCGGCCTCGCGCAGCCGGGCGGCGGCGGATTCGGCGGCCGTACGGGCCTGGGCGAGCGCGGCGGTGGCGGCCTTCTCGACGTCGGCGGCGTGCAGTGCGGCGCGGGCTGGGTCCACATCGCCGTCGGCGTCGATGAAGCCGGCCTCGACGGCGGCTTCGGTCTCCTGCTCGACCTCGGCGAGGCGCTGGCGCAGGTGCTCGGCCTCGCTGCGGGCCTTCTGGGCGGCGGTGGCGGCCTCGGTGGCGTCGGACTGCGCCTTGGCGCCGTCCTCCTGGAGCTCGCCCGCGCGCTGCTCCTCGGTGTCGGCGCGGGTCTCGGCGGCCGCGGCGGCGGCCTCCAGGGCGCGGGCGAGGGCGGTGGCGGCGCGGGCGCGGGCGGCGAGCGCGGGGGCGGCGTCCAGCTCGGCCTCGCGGATGGCGGCGGCGACCCGGGTGACCCGGTCGGCGGCGGCGCGCTGGCGCAGCACCGCCTCGGCGGCCTGCCAGGCGGAGTGCAGGGTGCGGGCGTCGATCAGTTCGCGGCGCAGCGCGGCGGCCTCGGCGGTGGCCGCGGCGAGGCTCAACGTGGCGTGCCGGTGGGTGAGTTCGTCGGCGATCAGGGTGTGCCGGGTGCGGTCGGACTCGGCGGCGGTGACGGCGCTCGCGGCGGCGGCGACCTCGATGGCGAGGTCCTGGGCGCGGTCGCGTTCGGCGGCGGCCCGGGAGGCGAGGGCGTGAGCGAGCCGGCGGGTGCGGCGCTCGGCGGTGCGGTGGGCCTCGCGGACGGTCTCGCGGGCGGTGGTGGCCTCGGCGATGCGCTCCAGCAGGTCCAGCGAGCCGGCGGTGAAGTCGCGTTCGGCGGTGAGTTCGGCGCGGCGGCCGAGCTTGGCGGCGAAGCCGTGGACGAGGTCGGCGAGGCCGTCGGTGTCCCGGGTGTCGGTGACGGCGCGCAGCAGCAGGTCGGTGAAGTCGCTGTCGTGCTTGACTGCGAAGAGGCCGGCCGCCTCGCCCTCGTCGGCGTTCATCTCGCGCTGGTAGCGGAAGAGTTCGGGGTCGAGGCCGAGCTCGCCGAGGTGCTCGGTCCAGCGGTCGTGGCCGTCCTCGAAGACCAGGTCGAGGTGGGGGTGGGCCTTGCCGGCCTCGGTGAGGGCGTCGCGGAAGCCCTTCATGGTGCGGCGGCGGCCGCGGGCCTTCTGGTCGCCGGCCAGGCTGACCCGCTCGGCGACGGGCAGGGAGTCGAGGGTGAGGCCGGGGCCGGGGCGGAAGGAGTACCAGGTCTCGGCGAACTTGCGGGGGTCGGAGGAGACCTGGCGGCCGCGCCACTCGCTGACCTTGCCGACCACGATCAGTTCGCCGGTGACGGTGTGCTGCCACTCCAGGGCGACGTGGCCGCAGTCGTCGGCGAGCAGGAACTTGCGCAGCACGCCGGAGCTGGCGCCGCCGAGGGTGTTGCGGTGACCGGGGAGCATGACCGAGAAGATCAGCTTGAGCAGGACGGACTTGCCGCCGCCGTTCTCCAGGAAGAGCACGCCGGCCGGGGCGGGGCGGCGGACCGGGCCGTCGGCCTCCTCGCCGAACAGGCCGATCTGCTGCGGGGCCGGGTCGGCGACCGGGTCGCCGACGCCGCGCAGGTCGAGCACCGTGTCGGCGTAGCGGGCGCCGGCCGGTCCGATCGAGTAGAGGCGGACCCGGTTGAGCTCGTACATGTGCGGCGGTTCTCCGTGCGTCTATGGGGTTGTCAGAGCGAGTGGAACGGCAGGCCGGCGTCGGCGACCAGTTCGTCGGAGGTGTCCGGCGGCAGCAGGCTGGCGGTGCCGTCGGAGACCGGGACGACGCCCAGGTCGAGCAGTTCGGCCATGGCCGCGCTGCCGGCCAGGTCGCGGACCTGCAGCTGGTAGCGGGCGGTGGTGCGGTAGGTGCCGCCGGAGTCGTCGGAGACCTTCTGCAGGAAACCGGAGTCGACCAGGAACATCACGGCCTTGGCGACGATGCCGATGGTGGAGCCGGAGAGCCGGCGGGCGTCCTTGGTGGCGCCGGTGGCGGTGCGCCGGGCCCAGACCCGCCACGCGGCCTCCAGGCCGGGGGCGTCGGACTGCGGATCGGTGTTGGCGCCCTCGGCGTCGGCCTGCTCCTCCAGCCGGCGGCAGGCCTGGCGGACGAAGGAGTCGACGCCGTTGACGGTGATCCGGCCGAGGTAGGTGTCGTCGGCGAGGTCCTCGGGGCGGGGGAAGGCCATCGCGGCGACGGCCAGGTGGGCCAGGCCGTGCAGGAAGCGGTCGGTGGACTCGGAGGCTGCGCGGCGCGAGTAGTCGCCCAGCCGGACGGCGAACAGCGAGTCCTCGGCGGCGGCCACGGCCATACCGGCGCGCGGCGAGACCTCCAGGACGACCAGGCCCATGCCGGTGGCGATGGCGTCGGCGAGCCGGGCGAACGGCGGGTCCTCGCGGTGGCGGCGGACCAGCTCGGCGTACTCGGCGTCACGGGCGGGGAGCAGCTTGGCCTGGAGGCCGAAGGAGACCAGCCGGGCGGCGTCGGCGACGTCGGCCGGGGTGATCGGCGCGGGGGCGGCCGGTTCGGTCTCGGTCGCCCAGGACGTGTCGTGGTGGGTCGTCACGGGCGGTGCTCCTCGGGGCTGTTGCTGTCGTGGGTGTCGCTGTCGTGGGTGTCGCTGTCGCGGATGGTGCTGTTGTGGATGGTGCTGCCGGGGCGGTCGCCGCCGCGGGTGCGGCGGTCGTGGGTGTGGCCGGCGGGGCGGGCGCCGCCGCGGGTGGTCCGGTGGTGCGTCACGGCCGGTCAGCCGGCGTCCTTGCGGTCGGCGGCCATGCCGACCGCGTCGAGCAGGGCGCTGCCGACGATCAGGTCGGCGCCGCCGAACTCCGGGTCGTGCAGCGGGGTGCCGTCGTCCACGGCGAACAGCAGCCGCTCCTCGCCCTGGCGGTAGGCGGTGCCGACCGGCGGGCTGGCCGCGTGCACGGACAGCAGGGCGACCAGGTAGGGCAGGTCCGGGTCCTGCTTCCGGGCGTCGGCGAGCAGGCCGGAGAGCCGGCGGGGGGCGTCCGGGGGCAGGTCGAGCAGGACCAGCGCCGCCTCCAGCTGGGCCTCGGAGAACCGGCTGTCGTCCGGGGTGGCGACCAGGTCCGGGTCGGGCAGCTCGGCGCCGAGGTGCTCGCGTTCGACCGGCGGGGTGAGCAGCAGGTCGACCAGGTCGGCGACCCGGACCGAGACCGGGGTGCGCAGGCCCACGCCGCGGGCGAAGAAGGCACCGGTGGGGCGAACGGCCTGCTCGATCGGCAGCCGCAGCACGGGGGCGAGCAGCTGCCCGTACAGGTCGATGCCGCTGCGGGCGCCGGGGGTGGCGAAGGCCTGCCGGTCCTGCTCGGCGCGGAACAGCGGGCCGGCCTCCAGCAGGCGGGTCTGCAGCTTGGTGTGCCGACGGATGCAGTCCTTGACGATGTCGAGCAGTTCGGCGGCGCGGCGCTTGTGCTCCGCCCCTTCGGGGGTGTGGGGCTCGGCCTCGTCGCGGGCCTTGCGGATGTTGGTGAGAATCGCGTTCTCGTGCCGGTAGCGGTCGGCGATGTGGTCCAGCGCCTCCTCGATGAGGTCCGGGACGGCGCGCATCCAGTCGACGGCCCGGACGTTGCGGCGGGTGGCGTCGAGGGCGCGGCGCAGCGTCTCGGCGTACTGGACGGTGCGGTAGCGGGCCTGTTCGGCGGCGAGCTGGGCGTCGGCCAGGCGGCCGCGGCGGATCAGCACCTCCAGCTTGACCTCGGCGGCGATCTGGGCCGAGGTGACGTCGGTGTCGAGCGCGCCGACCAGGACGTTGACCGCCTCGTCGGTGGTGCGCAGGTAGACGCCGCCGTCGGGGCCGGGGACCTCCTCGATCAGCTTGAAGTCGTAGTCGCGGCGCACGTACTCGCCGTCCGTGCCGAAGGTGCCGTAGACGGCGCGGAAGCCGCGGTCCACGCTGCCCACGTTGATCAGCGACTCCAGCACCCAGCGGGCGACCCGCTCGTGCTCGGCGGCGGGGCGGCCGGGGGCCTGGGCGGCGACCCGGGGCAGCAGCCGGGCGAGGACCGTGTCGCGGTCGGCCCCGGTGTCGAAGTCCATATTCAGGGTGACCAGGTCGATCGCGGCGAGGCCGACCTCGGCCATCGCGTAGCCGCCGTACTCGCCGGCCAGGTTGACCTTGCGGTTGTCCAGGTCGTGCAGCGGGGCGGTGCAGGCCAGCGCCTTGAGCCGGCGGGCCAGGCCCTCGTCGGCGGCGGGGCCGGGCGCGGGGCGCACGACGGCCGGGCCGACGGACGGGCGGGAGCCGGGCTCGGTGAGCGGGTCTGCGATGGCGGTCACGGAGGACAAGGTTAGAGGTTCGCACCGACATCGACCGAAACGGAGCTTGCGGACGGACGGAACGGCAGGTGGGCGGCCCTTCGGGGGGCGGTTTCAGAACGGTGTTTCGACGGTATTCCGCCATTCTCGAATCGACATTCGAGAAATCCGTGAGGGCCGGGCAATGGTTCGGTGATGATCGACGCATGATCACCCGACTGGCCAAAGCGGGCTTCGCCGCCGCGCTGTCCGTGACCACCCTCACCACCGGTGCCGTCCTCACCACCGGCGCCGCCGCGGCCGCGCCGGCCGCCACGGCATCGACCTCCGCGCAGCACGTGACCGTCTCGCAGAGCGGGAACTACCCCGGTGGCTTCTTCACCTCCGGCAACATGTCGGCGAGCTGGGTGTCCGCCGGCACCTCGGACCTGACCGGCCCGACCCACTTCACCGTCGACCTGCCCCCGGGCGTCACCACCGACGGCGCGATGTTCTACTCCACGCCGTACGACTACACCTTCACCGAGACGCTCTCCCCCGACGGCCGCCACCTGGAGGCCGTGCTCACCGGCACCCGGGTGGTCGGGAAGAGCGAGTTCATGAAGCTCAACCTGCGCACCACGCCCGGGGTGCCGATCACCGGCGTGATCACGGTGACGGCCGGCAACCCGAACGACACCGACCCGACCGGCCACATCTCCCGCTACGACCTCGGCACCGGCGGCTACCTGCCGGCGACCGTCCAGGCCGCCCCGGCCGTCACCGGCCTCGGCACCACCACCGGCCCGGGCACCGGCGGCACCGCGGTGACGGTCAGCGGCACCAACCTCTCCCACGGCATGGTGCTGGTCGGCGGCGTCCCGGCGACGGGCAGCTGCACCGACACGGCCTGCACGGTGACCACGCCGGGCGGCTCGGGCAGCGCGCCGGTCAGCGTGGTGACGCCCGGCGGCACCGCCGTCGCACCGACCGGGTTCGACTACACCGGCGCCGCTCCCCCGGCCCCGGCCGCGCCGGCGGTCAGCAGCCTGACCCCGGCCACCGGCACGGTCGCCGGCGGCACCCGGGTGAACGTGATCGGCAGCAACCTGACGTACGGGACGGTCGCGTTCGGCGGGGTGCCGGCCACCCACGTCTCCTGCGGCCCGTCCTTCTGCACGGCCACCGCTCCGGCGGGCTCCCGGACCGGGGCGGTGGGCGTCACGGTCACCACGGCGGGCGGGACCAGCGCGCCGGTGACGTACACGTACACGGCGTAGCCGCCGCTCACGGTGCCCGGGTGCTTCGGCGCCCGGGCACTGCGGCGTTTCCGGGGGCGGGTGCGGGGGCGTTTCCGGGGACGGGTGCGGTCCGAGCACGTTCGGGGGCGTCTCGGGGCAGCCTCGGGGCCGCTTCGAGGCTAGTTGAACATGTTCAAAAGGAGGGTCTAGAGTCGGTTCCGCGCAGACGGGACAAGGCTCCGCCTGCAGTTCGGCACGCCGGGTGGGCCCGGCGTGCCCGGCACGGAGGTGTACGGGTGAACGACATCGACGGCGATCCCGCGGTCGTCCTTCGCAAGGTCCGACGTTGGCTGTGGCTCTTCCTGGTCTGCCTGGTGCTCAGCGGCCTGACCGCCTTCCCGCTGGAGACCGAGACCCGGCTGCTGGTCGACTTCGCGACCGGCCCCGCCGCCCCGCTGACCGACCACCTCCCCGGCGTGACGGCCTGGTTCGAGCGGGTCCACACCGGCATCGCCGAGACCAACGAGCGCTACCCCTTCCTGGCCTACGGCACCGACTGGCTGGCCTTCGCCCACCTGGTGATCGGCGCCGCCTTCTGGGGGCCGCTCAAGGACCCGGTCCGCAACATCTGGGTGATCCGCTGGGCCGCGCTCGCCTGCGGGGCCGTCATCCCGCTGGCCCTGATCTGCGGGCCGCTGCGCGGGATCCCGCTGGCATGGCGATTCATCGACATGTCATTCGGGGTCTTCGGCGTCGTCCCGCTGCTGATCGTGCTGCGGGCCCTGCGCCCGCTGGAACGTTCCTTCCGGGAACCGGTGCCCGCGCGCTGAGCCGACCGGCCCGCAGGCCCCGGGCGACACCGCCCCGGGGCGTGCGGGGCCTGGTCACGATGCTGCGGAGCTCCCCGGGGCCCGGATGGCCGGCCGCGGGCTCCACCGGGCCCGGGTCACGGACAACGGCCTTCACCCGCAGGCCCTACCATCTGGCTCAACAGCTGCTGGGAGGCGGACGGGCGTGGCCGATGCGGTGATCGATCTCAATGCGGACCTCGGCGAGGGGTTCGGACGCTGGACGCTGACCGACGACGAGGCACTGCTGTCGGTGGTGACCAGCGCCAACGTCGCCTGCGGCTTCCACGCCGGGGACCCCTCGACGATGCGCCGGGTCTGCGCGCTGGCCGCCGAGCGCGGCGTCCGGATCGGCGCCCAGGTCTCCTACCGCGACCTGGCCGGGTTCGGCCGCCGGGCGATGGACGTGCCGCCGGAGGAACTCTCCGACGAGATCGCGTACCAGATCGGCGCCCTCCAGGTCTTCGCCCGCGCCTCCGGCTCGAAGGTCTCCTACGTCAAACCGCACGGCGCCCTCTACAACCGGGTGGTCGCCGACTCCGAGCAGGCCGAGGCCGTGGTGGCCGGCGTGCTGCGGGCGGGCGCGGTCTGCGACGGGCCGCTGCCCGTCCTCGGGCTGCCCGGCTCCCGGCTGCTCGAAGTCGCCGAGGGCGTCGGGCTGCCGGTGGTCGCCGAGGCCTTCGCCGACCGGGCGTACACCCGCGGCGGCACCCTCGTCCCGCGCCGCGAACCCGGCGCGGTGGTGCACGACCCCGAGGCCGTGATCCTCCGCGCGGTCGACATCGCCCGGGACCGCGCGGTGGAGTCCCTCGGCGGCGAGCGGATCACCGTCGAGGCCCGCTCGCTCTGCGTCCACGGCGACACCCCCGGCGCCGCCCAGCTCGCCTGGCGGGTGCGCGGCGCCCTGGCCTCGGCCGGGGTCCGGGTGGAGGCGTTCACGTGACGGTCGACGCCGGACCGGCGGCCGGCGCCGGACAGCCGGTCGGTTCGGCCCTGCGGGTCGGTTCGGCCCTGCGGGTCGGCTCGATTCGGCAGGTCGACTCGGGAGGGCTTGTCGAATCGGTACGGCGGGTCGACCCGGTGCGGCCGGTCGGCTCGGTCCGGCGGGTGGGCGAGCGGGCGCTGCTGATCGAGCTGCCCGGGACGGCCGAGGTCGCGGCACTGTACGGATGGCTGCGCGAGCAACGGGAGGCGGGCGCGCTCGGGGAGGTCGAGGAACTGGTGCCGGCCGCCCGCACGGTGCTGCTGGACGGCGTGGCGGACGTCGACGCGGTGGCACGGCTGCTGCGCACCGCCCGGCCCCCGGCCGTCGAGGCGGCGCGCGGGCCGCTGCTGGAGGTCCCGACCGTCTACGACGGTGCCGACCTGGCCGAGGTCGCCACGCTGTGGGGAGTGTCCGAGGAGGCGGCCGTCCGGATCCACACCGAGCCCGAGTACGTGGTCGCCTTCTGCGGCTTCGCGCCCGGCTTCGGCTACCTCACCGGCACCCCCGCGCGGTACGAGGTGCCGCGCCGGGCCACCCCGCGCAGCTCCGTCCCGGCCGGCTCGGTCGCCCTGGCCGGCCCGTACACCGGGGTGTACCCGCACCCCTCCCCCGGCGGCTGGCAGCTCATCGGCCGTACGGCGCTGCCGCTCTGGGACACCGGCCGGGAGCCCCCGGCCCTGCTGGCCCCGGGCGTCCGGATCCGGTTCACGGCGGTCCGGGCTTGAGGGGCGCGGCGGTCCGGGCTTCAGGGGCGCGACAGCCCCGGCTCGAGGGGCACGGCGGTCCGGACATGAGGGACGACGAGGTCGAACGGACCTGAGGAGGCGGCGATGAGCGAGCTGGTGGTGGTGCGGCCCGGGCCGCTGACCACGGTCCAGGACCTCGGGCGGCGCGGCGTCGCGCACCTCGGGGTGCCCCGGGCCGGGGCCTTGGACGAGCCGGCCCTGCGGGCCGCGAACCGGCTGGTGGGCAACGAGCCGGGGGCCGCCGGGCTGGAGACCACGCTCGGCGGGGTCGCCCTGCGGGCCGTCGGGACGGTGGTGGTCGCGGTCACCGGCGCACCCGCGCCCGTCCGGGTGGACGGACGGGCGGCGGCGTGGGGCGCGCCGGTGGTGGTGCCGGACGGGTCGGTGGTCGAGGTGGGTGCGGCGACGGACGGGGTGCGCGGCTACCTGGCGGTGGCGGGCGGGATCACCGTCCCCCCGGTGCTCGGCAGCCGCTCGACGGACCTGCTCTCCGGCCTCGGGCCTACCCCGCTGACCGCCGCCGACCGGCTGCCGGTCGGCGCTCCACCGCCGTTCCGGGCCCGGCCCGAGCTGGTGCCGCTGCCCGCTCCCCCGGCCGAACTGGTGCTACGGCTGCGGCTCGGCCCGCGCGCGGACTGGTTCACGGCGGACGCGGTGGCCCGGCTGGGCCGCGACGCGTACCGGGTCTCCTCGACCGGCAACCGGGTCGGCCTGCGCACCGAGGGCCCGGCGGTCGCCCGGGCCCGGGAGGGCGAACTCCCCAGCGAGGGCATGGTGCTGGGCGCGGTGCAGATCCCGCCGGACGGGCAGCCGGTGGTCTTCCTGGCCGACCACCCGACCACCGGCGGCTACCCGGTGATCGGCGTGGTCCCGGCCGCCGACCTCCCGGCCGCCGCGCAGGCCCGGCCGGGGACGCCGGTGCGGTTCGTGCCGCTGCGGGAGCGGTGACCGCGACCGCGTGCCGCTCCGACCGCGCCGACACCCGGTTCCCCAACGCCCCGAAAGCGGCTCGGCGATGGCCCGTCGGGCCGGGTCCAGCCCCGCCCGGCCGTCCTCGGCGGCCCGGACCGCGTTCTGCGGCACCCGGGCGAGCGTCCGGGCCGCCGCGGCCGCGCGGTCACGCTCCGGCGCCTCCGTCAGCAGGGCGAAGCGCCGCCGCAGCGCCCGGGTGAGGTCCCCGTCGGCCACCAGGTCCTCCCAGCGGTCGCGCAGTGCCGGGAGCAGCTCGAAGGCGGGGTGTCCGGCGAGCGGCTCGGGGTCGATGGCCGGCCAGGGACCGCGGCCGCTTCCCGGGAGCGGGGCGAGGACGTCGTCGTCGTGCAGGTCCCAGTGCGGCAGCCGGTCGGCCGCGAGATCAACCAACGCCCTTACGCCGGGCGACGCTTGATGCTTCATCAACTCCCTCGGCAGGTCGGCGATCACGCGCAGGGCGGCGAGGCCGTCGGGCAGGTCCAGCAGCGAGCGGGCCGGGTCCAGGCGCCGCCGTCCGCCCCGAGGAACTGCGCCAGGGACGCGGCCGGCGCGGGTGGGGCCTCGACGGGCATCGGGCGACTCCTCTCGGGTGCTCCCGCCTGCCTGGGCCGGGCCCGCGGCGATACCCGCGGTGATACCCACGGCGAGCCCGCACCGCCCCCGCCGGCCCCACCGGTCCCGCTCAGCCCAGGCCGAGCGCCTCCGCCGCCGCGCCCGCGAAGCCGTCCGGGTTGTCGAGCATGATGTTGTGCCCGCAGTCCGGGACGGCGACCACCCGGACGCCCGCCGCCCGGAGCCCGTCCGCGTCCGCCGGCTCGCCGTCCGCCGCCGGGTGGAGGAAGGTGCGCGGGAGGTCGAGGCCGAGCAGCAGCTCGCGCACGGTCGGCGCCGTCGCCCGGACGAGGTGGCTCGCGCTGCGGTGGAGCGCTTCCGGGCCGGCCAGCCGCATGGTGGACCACCAGAACGGCCCGACCCGCTCGGCGACCTCCTCCCGGCCGCCGCCGGCCAGGAACTCCTCCTCGGTGTAACCCGCGATGCCGCTGCTGCCGAGCCGCTGCCGATCGGGGGCGATCGGATCCAGGTTGGAATCCACCATGACCAGGCGCGAGACCAGGTCGGGATGCCGGTGCGCGAGGGCGATCGCGATCGCGCCGCCCATGCTGTGGCCGACCACCTCGACCCGGCTCGCCCCGGCCGCCCGCACCGCGGCCGCGACCGCGTCGGCGTGCTCCTCCAGCGTGTACCCGAAGTCCGCCGGCCGGTCGCTGATGCCGAACCCGAGCAGGTCCATCAGCAGCGAGCGGCGCCCGGCGAGCAGTGGGTGGGCGGCGGCCGCCGCGAAGTAGACCGGTGAGGTGGCGCCCAGGCCGTGCAGGTAGAGGCGGGCGGGTTCGGCCCCGGGCAGTTCGATCCAGCGGATCAGGTCGCCGTTCGGGGTGACGGGGGCGTGGCGCATCGCGAGGACTCCTCTGCCGGGGGACTCCGGGAGGTCCCGGACCGCGGAGACCATACCTCGGAGTCGAGGTATCTCGCACTCGATATACCGACGAGCCGAGGGACGGGCGTGAGAGGGTGAGCCCATGTCCAAGCTCGCGATCCTCGGCTTCCTGTACGACCGGCCGCTGCACGGCTACGAGCTGCGCCGCCACCTCTCCGCGCTCTCCGGGCACGTGCAGCCGATCAGCGACGGCACGCTCTACCCCGCGATCAAGCGCCTGGAGGCCGCCGGGCTGCTGGTCCGCGCGACCGAGCCCGGCAGCGCCGCCGCGCCCCGGCACACCCTGCACCTCACCGAGGCCGGCCGCGCCGCGCTCCTCGACCGGTTGCGCGAGCCCGAGCCGCTGGACATCAGCGACGAGAACCGCTGGTTCACCCTGCTCGCCTTCCTGCGCCACCTCCGGGACCCCGCCGCCCAGGCAGCCGTGCTCCGCCGCCGGCTGGCCTTCCTCTCCGAACCGGCGAGCTTCTACTACGACGGCGACCGCCCGATGGGCGCCGAGGAGTTCCCCGACCCGTTCCGACGCGGCCAGCTGCTGATCGCCCGTGCCACCACCGAGGCCGAACTGGCCTGGCTGCACACGACCTTGGCCGAGCTGGACGGCGACGAGCGGTAGCGGGCCCGCCGGAACGCGCCACGGCCCGCAGAGCAGCCGGGTCCGACTCGCGACGCGGCCGGGCGCCGCCCGCAGAGCAACCGGACCCGACCCGAGAGACAGCCGCGCGGCCGTAAACGCCCCTGACGCCCGAAATGACCCCCCGTGCAAAGGCCTGACAAAGGGCGAACAAAGAACTGTCACTTTCACCCCGTACCATCAGCCGCGCGCCGGGCCCGCGCGCGGCCTGCGGGCCGGGCGGGTCGCGGTCGTCCGCACGCCCCTTCCGACCCGCGAGGACCCGCCCATGCCGCCCCTGTCCACTGCCCGACGGATACCCTCGGCGGGTGCCCGGTGATCAACTGGTTCCACGGGGCCGTCCTCGGCCTGATCCAGGGGCTCACCGAGTTCCTGCCGGTCTCCTCCAGCGCCCATCTGCGGGTCTTCTCCGCACTGTTGGGCTGGGACGACCCGGGCGCGGCCTTCACGGCCGTGACCCAGCTCGGCACCGAGACGGCGGTGCTGATCTACTTCCGCCGGGACATCGCGTCGATCGTGAAGACCTGGGCGCGGTCACTGGTCCGCCCGGCGCTGCGCTCGGATCCGGACGCCCGGATGGGCTGGTTCGTGATCATCGGCACCCTGCCGATCGGCATCCTCGGCAAGCTGTTCCAGGACACCATCGAGACCCATCTGCGCGACCTGCGGATCATCGGCACCACGCTGATCGTCTTCGGCCTGATCCTGGCCTTCGCCGACCGCACCCGCGCCATCCGTCACGCCCGTCCGATCACCGACCTCACGCTGCCGCACGCGGGCATCTACGGCTTCGCCCAGGCGCTGGCGCTGATCCCGGGGGTCTCCCGCTCCGGCGGCACGATCAGCGCGGGCCTGCTGCTCGGCTACAGCCGGGAGGCGGCGGCCCGCTACTCGTTCCTGCTGGCGATCCCGGCGGTGCTCGCCTCGGGGGCGCTGGAACTGTTCAAGATCGGCGAGGGCCCGGCACCCGCCTGGGGTCCGACCATCCTGGCCACCCTGATCGCCTTCGCGGTCGGCTACGCGGCGATCGCCTGGTTCCTGAAGTACATCTCGACCCACAGCTTCCTGCCGTTCGTGGTCTACCGGGTGCTGCTCGGCGTCCTGATCATCGGACTGGTGGCCGGCGGCGTCCTCGCCCCGGACGCGGGCGCGGTGAAGTAGCCGCGCCGAAGTGGACGGCGCCGACGCAGGCACGGCGAAGTAGAACCACGTTCCAGAAGGACTGTCCGAAGCACTCCGAAGCACGTTTCCGAACCGCCCCCGAGGGGCCGCGGATCCGAACAGCAGTGGGCCGGGACACCCGACGGTGTCCCGGCCCACTCGGCTGTGAGGACCTAGCGCCCGAACTCCCGGGCGGCGGTCAATCGGCCGCGCACGGCGGCGTGGACCTCGGCCTCCTCGGCCGGGTCGGCGGCGAGCCTGCGCAACCGCTCCAGCACACGCGCGTCGCCCGTGGTGGCGACATGGCGCGCGGCGAGCTCACGCGTGGACTCCTCGCAGTCCCAGAGGCACTCGACGGCCGGGCCCTCGGGAAAGTGCACGTCAGTGACGGCGAGCGCCCGGGCGGCGCGTCCGCGGAGCTCGGAGGAGGCGGCCTCCCCGTAGATGTGGCGCAGGACCGGTACGGCGTCGGCGGCGGCCAGCCGCCCCGCACCGTCCACCAGTGACCCGAGCCCGGTACCGCCGACCCCGCGCACGGAGACCCAGCGGCGCAGCCCGGCCACCACCAGCGGCGCGTCCTGCGGCTCCCCGGCGTCGGCGAGCAGCTGGACGGCGGCCTCGCCGAGCGCGCTGTCGGCTCCCCCGGTGGCCGGATCGGCCCAGCGGCGGGCCTGCGCCAGCACCTCGGGGCCGCGCATCCGGCCGAGCAGTTCCAGGGCGGCCCGCACGATCCGGTCGTCCACGTCGGCGGCGGCGGCCTCGATCAGCTCGACCGCGGCCGGGTCCCGTTGCTCGACCAGGTGGCGCAGGGCCGCGCGACGGGCGCCGGGCAGGCCGCTGCGGGCGGCCTCCAGCAAGACCGGACGGTCCTCGGGCCGGACCACGGCGGTCAGGCAGCGGGCGGCCGCGGCGGCGCGGCGGTCCACCGCGTCGGGGCCGCTCGGGGAGTCGGTGTCGCGCGCGGGCTCCGGGCGGGCGTCGGGCCGGCCGAGGAAGGCCCCGGCCCCGAGACCGCCCAGGTCACCCTGGTCGGCCCAGACCAGCACGTCGGCGGTGGACCAGCCGGGGGTGACGCCGCCGCGGTTGACCTGGCGCTGCCAGAGGTCGAAGGGCGACTGCTCCCCGGCCGCCGCCACCCGCGGGTGGTAGGCCGCCCACAGCCGCCAGGGCCGGGGCTCGTACGCGTTGCGGATGAACTCGCGCAGCTCGGCGTCGCCCTCGGGGCCGGGCGGGAAGTGGTCCAGCACGGCGGTGCCGAGCAGCAGCAGGCCGCGGTCGTCGTCGCGCAGGGCGAGTTCGTCGAGGGCCCAGGCCCAGTTGGCGCCGGTGGCGGCGTACTCGCGCAGCATCAGCAGCGCGTCGCGCCGGCCGTACGCGGCGAGGTGGCCCAGGACGGAGAGGGCGAGGCCGGTGCGGCTCTCGTCGTCGGTGACGAGGTCCTCGGCGGAGTGGAGGTGGTCCTCGATGCCGTCGAGGGGGGCCTCCAGCTCCATGTAGAGGCGCGCGTAGTAGAGGGAGCGGCTCTCGACCTGCCAGTCGGCTCGCGGATCCCTGGTGACGCACTCCTCCAGCGCGGCGATGGCCTCGGCACGGTCGGCGGCCAGCGCATGGAGCTGCCCGTCACCACGGCCTCGCTGCAGGAGGCCTAGGAGGCTGGCACTGGGTGCTATCACTGGCTCGAACATGAGGTCAGCATCCGTTGCGGCGGTCGTAGTGGCAACGGGATTTCCGTCGCCGGGGTCTGTGGTCGGTACTGCGGTGGGCGCCCGGGCGCCGGAAACACCGAAGGTTACCGCCTCGGGCCCCGGTCCGCACACAGGGCGACGGAGCCGGCTGCCACAGTGGCATATGCCAGGGGAATTTTGCCTGCGTTCTGTCCAAATCACCCACGGGGATGAGGACGTTGTGCGACAGTCTTCTCACTACCCGAACGACCCGCACAAAGCGGGCCGAATCCGAACGATGGACCCGCCATGAACATGCCCTTAGGAGCTGCCCGGCCGCCGGGCACCGGCACGGTGGACGGCGCCCCGGCGGGCGCGAACGGCCGTGGTGCGAACAGTGGTGGCGCGAACGACGGCGGGGCGGGCGACGACGGCACCGGCGGAGACGCCGACGGCGGAACGGACGACAGAGTGGACGGCACGGCGCAGGAGCCGTCCGGCCCCCACCTCGGCGGGGGCCGCGACGACGACGGCCTCCTCGGCTCCGCCGAATGGGACCTGCTGACCGACGGCATCCACTGGAACCCGGAGACCTACCTCCTCCTCGGCTGCGACCCGGACCACGGCCCGCTCAGCCTCGACCGGCTGCCCGACCGCGTCCCCGAGGCCGACCGGCCGCTGCTGCGCCGGATGATGACCGACGCCCTGGTGCACGGCCGGATCGCCGCCGGCACCCTGCGGATCCGCCGGCCCGGCGGCCGGCACGACAGCGTCGAGTGCGCGGGCGAACCCGTCCTCGGCACGGACGGCACCGTCACCGCGCTGCGCATGCTGCTCCGCCCGGCACCGCCGGACTGAGCCCGTCGCCCCGCCCGCCCCGCCCGGCCGGACCGGGCGACGGGCGCACCGGACCCACCGGGCCCGGCCACACTCCCCGGCCACACCCGGGACCACGGACACCAGCTGCGCCCCTCACGTCAGCCGCGGCCGGTTCTTGCCGTCCGCCGCGCGCAACTCCCGCCCCAGCTCGGCCCGCAGCTCGTCCACCACCGGCACCCCCCGGTACGCCGCGGTCAGCCGGTACATCTCGCGCAGCCGGTCCCAGGTCCGGTGCGAGGAGTTCTGGCCGATCAGGTTCATCACCATCTTGGCCTGCAGCTCCGCCGCGTCCGGCTCGCCCGTGATCAGGTGCACCGAGGCCAGGGTGATCCGGTCGAACAGCGCCGAGCGCAGCTGTCCGGTGCCCTCCCGCAGGGTGATCACCCGCTCCGCGTGCCGGCGGGCCCCGGAGGCCGCCCCCGGGTCGTGCTCGGACAGCGTGCGCAGCACCAGGGCCTGCATGCCGCGCAGTTCGGCCTCGTCGAACACCTGCATCCAGGACGGCGGCGGCTCCGGCGCGTCCTCGGCGAACAGGTCCTCGGCCTCGCCGAGCAGCCGGTAGGTGTCCTGGGAGTGCCCGATCGAGGCGTGCGCCCAGGCCTCGACGGTGTTCAGCATGGCGCGCGTTCTGGGCATCAGCTCCCCACCGGCCGCCTTGGCCGCCGACATCAGGTCGAGCGCGTCGTCGGCCCGGCCCAGGTGGACCATCTGCCGCGCGGCCCGGGAGATCGCCTCGCCGGCCCGCGGCCGGTCGCCGGACTCCTTGGCCGCGTCGGCCGCGATCATGAAGTACCGCTGGGCGGTGGGCTCCAGGCCCACGTCGTGCGACATCCAGCCCGCCAGCACCGCGAGGTTGGCCGCGACCGCCCACAGCCGCCGCTCCACGGCGGGCGGGTGCCGGTGCGTCAACAGGCCGCCGACCTCGTTCAGTTGACCGACCACCGCCTTGCGCTGCAGCCCGCCCCCGCGGGCCGCGTCCCAGGCCCGGAACACCTCCACCGAGCGCTCCAGCGACTCCACCTCGTCGAGCCCGACCGGGCCCGCGTCGTACACGTCCACCACCGGGCGCGCCGCGCTCCCGGTGACCACCTGTCGAGGCCCGGGGACGGAGGCCGCGTACGCGACGGCGTCCCCGCCCAGCCAGCCCTTCAGCGAGTCGGCGATGACCGCCCCGGCCGTGAGCGCGGCTCCGGCGCCCACCAATCCACGTCGGTTCAGCATGAGGTCCATTCCCGTGAACTCGGTGAGGACCGCGGCTGTTCGATCCGGCGACCATGGCACTGCTGCGGACGACGCCGCTCCGGACCTGGTGGGCCGGTGTCGTTCCAGACCGAGGTCCTCAGTGGTGACGACACGGCCGAGCCGCTCCGTGAACACGGACGCCAGCACCCTCGGCACCGGATCGCGCGGGATCTCCCCCTGCTCGATCCAACGCCGTACCCTCGACGTGTCGGTGGACAGTTGCATCTGTCCGATCGCGGCACCCCGGCGGTTGACCAGCCGCGCGAGTTCGCCCTTCGACCATCCGGTCAGGACGAACAGGTCGGCGAGTCGGGTGTTGGGTCCCCTGCTCAATGAAGCCCCCAGGTTCCTCGGCTCCTCCGAGGCTAGAGGCTCCGGTCGGCCTCGGGCGAGCATTCGCCACCGTTCGCCAGGGCCCGCCAGACTACTAAGCCAGTGCCCGACGGGTGTGTTGTAGGGATGCGCCACCTCGCCCCCGAGGGTCGGACGGCGTCCCACCGGCGTCGGGGCAGTCCCCCGACGGTGTCACGGGACGCTCCCGGTACTCACCCGAGGGGGTGGCGCGGCCGGGTGGCGCGGGAGCGCCGGGCACGGCCACGGCAGTCCGGCCGACCGCATTCCCCAGGGTGCGGACGGCGGGAGCACCGCCGACCAGGGGTCGCCGACCTCGCGTCCGTGCCCGGCGCCCGCGCACCACTCGCAGCGCCCAACGCCGTACCGCACCACCCGCAGGGCCGCCGTCACGCCAGGAAGCACACGGCACCGGCCCTCCCCGCCCCCGCGGGGCCGCACCCGCCGACGGACCGGAAGGGACCACCCTCAGCCCATGTACTCCTCAGCGACGACCCCCACGCCGACCGCGACCCGCACCGCGCTGCGCCCCCCCACCGCAGCCGCCGGGCGGCCCGGCCCCAAGCAGGCGCCCCCGGCGAGCCGTCCGGCGGCTCCGCGCGGCGTCGAGGGCCGGACCGCGGACACCCGGGTCGTCCCGGCCGGCCGTACGGCGCTGGGTCCCACCGGCCGTACCGCGCTGGGGCTGCGCGGCCCCGAGAGCGCCCCGCCCGCCGGCGGCCGGATCCCGCTCGCCCGCCAGGCCGACGGCCAGGTGCTGCGCGCCCGGCGGCCCGGCCAGCCCGGCGGGCCGGAGCGGATCGATCCGTCGGCGCTGCAGACCCCGTCGGTCCGGGCCGCGCTGGCGAGCGTCGCGCGGATATGTCCCGCGTTCACCCCGCGCCAGGTCCTGCGCGAGGGCAGCCGCCACATCCTGGTGGCGGGCACCATCGGGCGGGCCCCGGTGGTCGCCAAGTGCCTGGCGCCGCAGGCGGTGCGGAGTGAGTACTTCGAGCAGCTGGTGGCCGACTTCCACCACGAGGTCGCGGTCTACCGGGCGTTCGTCCGGCACCGCCCGCCGGTGCGGCTGCCCCGGCTGGTCGCGGCCGACCACGACCGCTGCGTGCTGGTCATGGAGCGCGTCCCCGGCCGCCCGGCCGCCCGGGAGCGCCACCCGGTCAACGCGCCCACCCCGGGCGAGGTGCGGGCACTGCTCACCGCGGTCCGGACGCTGAACCTGTGGCGGCCGCCGACCGACGTGTTCCAGCCGCGCCTGGACTACCAGTTGGAGATCGCCCGCTACCACTCGGTGGGCCAGCTCACCGACCGGGACGCCGGCGACCTGCGCGGCCTGCTGCACGGCCTCGGCCAGACCCCGCTGCAGCTCTGCCACGGCGACGCCCTGCTCAGCAACATGCTGCTGGCGCCGTCCGGCCCGGTGCTGGTCGACTGGGAGCAGGCCGGTTGGTACCTGCCCGGCTACGACCTGGCGGTGCTGTGGAGCGTGCTCTCCGGGGACACCGCGGCGCGCCGTCAGATCAGCCAACTCGCCCAGAGCGGCGGCACGATGGCCCGGGACGCGTTCCTGGTGAACCTGGTGCTGGTGCTGATGCGGGAGATCCGGCTGTACGACGTGCCGGGCGCCGGCGAGGAGCAGCGGATCATGATCCGCCGGCTCTACGACGACGCCGCGCTCGCCCGGCGGGCCGTCCGGGCCGCGGTCGGGACGCGCTGAACCGCCGTGCCCGGACCGGCGGTTGCCCGACTGCCGGGCCCGGGCGGGCCAGAACAGGCCGGTCGGACCCGAACGGGCCGGCCGACCGTCAGAGCCGGGCGCCCCGCTCCAGGGCGGCCCGGCCGGCGGCCTCCAGGACGGTCTCGTCCGACGCCAGGTGCACCCGGCTGCTGAGCACGTCCCGCAGGTAACGCTCCAGCGGGTGGCGCCGACTCAGACCGGGGTTGCCGGTCAGGGCGACGGCTTGCTGGACCGCCGCCGTCGCGGCCCGGGTGGCCAGCAGGTGGGCCGGGCCGGTGCGGGCGACGGCGTCCGGCTCGCCGCGGTCCACCCGGGGCGCCAGGCCCTCGACCAGTTCCTCGGCACCGATCAGCTGGGCCTCGATCTCGCCGAGGGCGCAGCGGTAGCGGGGCAGCGTGCCGAGCGGCTCGGTCAGGTTGGCCGGGGTGCGCTGGCCGAGGAATCGGACCAGCCAGGACTCGGCGGCCCGGGCGACACCGATCGCCACCGCGGAGAGGGCCAGATCGTGCCAGGCGAGGGAGAGTTCGGCCGCGGAGACGGTCCCGGCACCGACCCCGGCGCCAGCCCCGGTGCCGTTCCTGGCGGCACTCCTCGACTCGCGGGCGCCGAGGCCGAGCGCGAGGTCGGCCGGCACCCGGACCCGGTCCAGCACCACGTCGTGGCTGGCGCTGGCACGCAGGCCGAGCTGGTCCCAGGTCGGGTCGATCTCGAGGCCTTCGCTCTCACCGCGGACCAGGAAGGTCCCGACCCTCGGCTCCGCCTCGTCGGTCCGCGCCGTCACCGCCATCCAGGCCAGCGCCTCGGCGCCGGTGCAGTAGGTCTTCCGGCCGGTCAGCAGCCAGCCGTCGCCGTCCCGCCGGGCCACCGTCTCCGGCAGTCCGCCCGGTCCCGTTCCGGGCTCCGCCCGCAGCGTGTTGACCAGCGCGGGGCCTCGCCGGGACTCGGTGAGCAGGCGCCGGTAGCCGGCCGTCGGCCAGTCGGCGCGGCGGGCCTGCTCGGCGTGCCGGAGCAGGGTGAAGGCGGTGACCACGGCCACCGAGGCGTCCCCGCGCCCGAGTCGGGACAGCAGCCGGACGGTGTCGGCGAGCGTGCCGCCCGGTCCGCCGTACGTGCGGGAGACGGTGAGGGTGAGCAGTCCGGCCTCGTGGACCGCCTCGATGCCCTGGTACGGGAAGGTCGCGTCGCGGTCGTGCTCCTCCGCGCGGGCGGCGAGCAGGTCGACCACCCGGGGCAGCCCGGCCAGTGCGGTCTCGACCGCCGCGCGGTCGGACGTCGGCTCGGACGCCTGCGGGGACGTCGGCCCGGCGCTCGGCCCGGGGCCGGATCCGGGTGCGGGTTGGCCGGAATCGGCCTGTCCGGAAGTCGCCCTCCGGGAGCGGCCGACGGACGGGCGGTCGGCGAGCGGGTGGTTGCCGGGCGGGCGGTCGCCGGCGGAACGTTCCTCGGGCGAGTGGTCGACGGACGGACGGTCGGCGGCGCGGGTCGTCATGATGCGGTGCCTCCGGGCGGCAGCGTGGGCTCGACGGATGCGGGCGGCACGCCGTACGGGCGCGCGGTACCGGTTGGCGGCCCCGGAGGTCGGTTCACGGCCCGCCCCCCCTGGTTTCGACGCCGACCGGACCCGGTCGACCGCCCGCCGCCGGGGGACGGATCCCCCTCAGCGGCCCGGACACGCCGCGCTGGCGGTGCGCCGCAGGTCCAGGTGCCTACGACGGGTCAGCAACGGGAGACGGCACGGCATGTTCGCGACTGTACGAACCGTTGATCGATACCGTCAAGCCGCGTCCGGCCCGCGGGCGGGCGCCGGTCGGCCCGGCCGGAACCGGCCCCTGGGAGGACCGTACGGGCCCGGGTGACCCCTGGGGCTCCGGGTGACCGGTGAGGCCCCCAGGAGGGCCCGCGGGACCCACAGGGATCAGCCCTGCTGGAACATGTCTGCCGGAAGCGGCTTCAGCAGCTGATACAGGTCGTCCGAAATCGGTCGGTCCCAGGACGCGATGGTGACCAGAACACCGTCACTGCGGCCGAACTGGGCGCAGAACACCCGCTCCTCGCTGACCTTGACCTTCTTCACGATCAGCAGGTCGTCCCCGAGCATGACCGGGAAGTCCTCGGCCGAGACGAACTCGACCGGCTCGTCGTTCTCCAGCGCCGCGAGCAGCTGCCGCACCTCGAAGGGCACGTCGTCGCCGGTCTCCCGGGCGGGCGAACCCTCGGGGAGGTTGCCGATGAACATCGCCGGGCCTCTGCCGCCGAACAGGTCGTAGCGCAGGAAAATCCCCTGGCAGGAGCCGTCCGGGCCGGTCATCATGGCCGCACCGAAGTCACCGGGCCAGTCGCCCGGGTCCATCGCGAGCACGTCGAAGTCCGGGCCGGCGGGCTGTCCGGAGCGACGGCGGAGAAAAGACATGGGAACATCGTACGTGTCCGGCACACCACGCTCGCGAGGTGGGTGGGGCGCCGACGGGGGACGCGCGGGAGATCGACGCTCAGAGACCAATGTTGACTCTGAGCAACCGTCCGGGCTACGTTCGGTTCAGCACGACAGCCGTTCTGGGTTTCACCCTCCGGGGGGACGGCATGTCGCAACGCGGCCCTACACGCGTATCCCTCACTGTGCACTTGTCGTGCCGAACTGCCGAGCACCCAGCTTCGTCATCGCACACAGCACGAACACACAAGCCAACAGTTCCACACCACAAGCCAGATCCGCGGGGCCCCGGCCCGTCGCTCCCGTGGATCTGCTCGGGACGCCGCCGCGTGGGGGCGTGCGGGTCCCGAGCGTCGGTGCCGTCGTCCGAGTCGCTCTCGGATCCGGCGCCAGCCTCCCGGCGACTGCCGGCCCCTCGTGGGCCGGGACCGGCCGACGCACCCCGGTGCGCAGGGGATGACTGGGAGGATGGCCTGGCAGCGCTGCCGGGCCGCACAGCAGGCGCCGTGTCTGGCCGCGTGGGGGCGGTGGGCACGGCGTCTGCCTGTGCTCATACTCTGAGCTGCGTTTGTCTAACAGTCAACAGAAATTATGACGGGGCACGCTCAATAGATCATCAGTTGTGATGTTCGGACCGGAAAAACGCCCGCGGAGCGGAGCCCCGGTCGTCGTCCGGGGTCCCGCTCCGCGATGGCCGGCCCGGGCAACCCCGCCGAGCAGGCCCGGGCCAGCCGCCCGGGCCAGCCCCGACGAGCGGCTCAGGTGAGGTCGAACTCGCCGTCCCGGGCGCCGAGCACGAAGGCCCGCCACTCCGCCGGCGTGAAGACCAGGACCGGCCCGTCCTCCTGGCGGCCGTCCCGCATCCCGATGTACCCGTCCACGAAAGCGATCTGGACGTCCCCGACCCCCTGGCTGCTGCACAGCCACTCCGCACCGGTGAAGTCCACCTTGGGCTTCCCGCTCGGCGTCGGCACCGGCTGCGCGCCACCGACCTCCAGGTCCGTCCCGCTGTTGACTGCCACTGACCGATCTCCTCCCGACGGCGTTCCGGGGCCAGCCTAGCCACACCGCCCGTCCCCGGTCAGCGGGTTGACGAGGACTCCTCCCGCGGGGCGGGGAGCCGCCACAGGGGGGCCGGAACCGCCTCGGGGAGGCGCGGGGAGGGTCGAGGCGTGTCCCGACCGGCGGGGGCGCCGGGCAGCTGCCAGAGTGCTGCCAGGGCGCCGCCCGGGCCGCCGGACACGGGAGACCGTCCCCGCCGGCCGTACGGATCCCTCCGCGACCCCGCACGGGGCCGCACCGCACGGCCGGGCGCCCCCGCCCGCGCCCACCCACCGAACCGCCCAAGGGAGCAGCCGATGAGCCGCCGGGACGGCACCCGCGCCGACGTCATCCCCATCTCCGACGCCCCCTCGGCCCACCCCCCGGCGCCCCGTACGCCCCCCTCGCCCATGCCGCTGCCCCGGCCGACCCCCGGTCGACCCCCCACGCACGGCCGGGTCGGCGTCGTCCTGGTCTCGCACAGCCAGGAACTGGCCACCGCCGTGCGCAACCTGGCGCTCGCTTTGACCGGATCCGACTCCCCCGCCCCGGTCTCCGCGACCGGCGGCGACCCGTCGGACGGGCCGGGCATCAGCGCCGTCCTGGTAGCGGCCGCGACCCGCCGGGTGGACCAGGGCCACGGCGTGGTGGTGCTCGCCGACCTGGGCGGCGCCGTCACCACCGTCCGGGCCCTGCTGTCCGAGGCCGACGAGCACGGCCTGCCGTTCCCGGTCCGGTTCGCCAACGCCCCGTTCGTCGAGGGCGCCGTGGCCGCGGCGGCGACCGCCACGGCGGGCGGCGACCTGGCGGCGGTGCTGGACGCGGCGGAGGAGGCCTACCGGCAGTACAAGGGCTGACCGGGGCCGGGGCGGGCGCCGCTCAGGGGCGCTCCTTGCCCTCCCAGGTGAAGACGGCCGGGCCCTCGCACCCGAGCGCGTGGCGCAGCCGCTCGTGCTCGATCCCGATCATCGGCGGCAGCGCGTCCAGCGCGAACCAGCCGACTTCCAGCGACTCGTCGTCGTTCACCCGCGCCTCGCCACCGACCGCGCGGCAGCGGAAGGTCAGCACCAGGTACTGCGTCACATCACCGTTCGGGTACGTCACCTCGGGCGAGACGGTGACCGAGGCGAGCAGCTCGGGGACGGCCACCACACCGGTCTCCTCCTCGCACTCGCGCACCACACCGTCGGCGGGCTGCTCACCGGGGTCGAGGATGCCGCCGATCGGGGCCCAGCGGCCGTCGTCGGCCCGGCGGGCGAGCAGCACCCGGTCCTGGTCGTCCAGCACGACGGCGACGACGGCGCTCAGCCAGAGCGGGCGGTGGCCCACGAGGGAGCGGAGGTCGGCGAGGAAGGGGGGAATGGCCATGTGGCGCAGCCTAGCCGGGCGGTTCGGGCAGTCGCGGCCCGACCGGGTCGGCAGCGGGGTCGGCTCGGCCGGGGGTCGGCTCGGGCGGTTTCCCGCGGGTCACCGGTGTGCCGGGCGCAGCAGGGCCAGGACGGTGAGCCCGAGGATGCGCAGGTCGAGCCGGAGGGAGCGGTGCTCGACGTACCAGAGGTCGAGCTCGGCGGCATGGCCGTGGAGCTGGGCCCAGCCGGTCAGTCCCGGGCGCACGGCGAGCCGGACGCGCTCCCGGCCGGAGTAGCGGTCCACCTGGTCGGGCCGGGCCGGTACCGGGCCGATCACCCCCATCTCGCCCCGGACCACGTTCCAGAGCCGCGGCAGTTCCTCCAGGCCGGTGCGGCGCAGCAGGGTGCCGAGCCGACCGGCCCCGGCGGCCCGGAAGCGCAGGATCTGGAACTCGCGGCCGTGCCGCCCGGTCCGGGTCTGCCGCTGGAGCACCGGTCCACCGGTGGTGCAGCGCACCAGGACGGCGATCAGCAGGGCCAGCGGCAGCGCCACGACCGCGGCCAGGGCGGCGACGGCGAGATCGCCACCGCGTTTCATGAGGCCGACCCGGCACTATCCGGTCTGCCGCTCATCGCTCCCCCTCCACGGCGTTTCGACTCGACCCGGAAGAACGCATTCACAGTAGAGGCGCGGTGGAGCCGGCGTCCAAAGAATGAGGAAACAAAGGGGCCAAAGATTGCCCGGCAAGACGATATTCGGTCGCCCTGACCAATTTCACTCGACCCGCGGTTTCAAAATTCCGAACTCGATCGACATAAGGGTGGGCGACACTCTCCGATCCGGTCGGTTTCCGTTCCCCTTCCGGTCCGCGCCCGATCCCCCGCCCGGTCCGCGTTTGACGCGCGCTTGGCCCGTTCTTGGTCCACTTCCTCCGTCGCACCCGTCGGACCAGCCGGCGGTCAGAGCGCGGCACGCCGTCGATCGCGGAGGAGGCCGAAGGCGATCCGGCCGAGCAGCAGGACGCCGGCCGCCAGACAGCCGGCGACCGCCATCGCCCAGGCCGGGCCGTCATTGTCCGGGACGAGAACCGCCACCACGATGCCCACGGCCAGGCAGGCCAGGCCCACCACGGCCAGCGGGAGCTGGTGGGTGACCAGGGCTCCGCCGCTGCACGCACGGGCCATCCGGGAGGCGCCGTGCAGGTGGAAGGGATCACGGTCCGCATCTGCCATGAGCCCAAGGTACCCCGGGCCGTGGCGGGAGGCAGCCCGCAGGGAGTGCGGATCCGACCACTCTGCGCGACCGCGGAAGCGGGCGCCGGACAGGGGTCGAACGAGTGTCGAACGAGAACGGGAGGGGAATGGGACGGGGGTGACCGGAGGGGTGGGGCGGGAGTGGGGCGGAGATGTCCGCCGGGGTTGATCCGGAGCCCCGACCGGAGGCCGATCGGGCCCCCGGTTGCGCATTTCTACTCCACAATCAGTCCACGAAAAATCCTCGTCCCCCCGGTACAACCATCGCTGCGGTGCAGCGGTCTCAAAGGCATTGAATGATCCAGGAGCCGTTCGAGGGACGGGTGTGAACCCCCCACCGAGAACAGGAAAGTCCAGGGGCGGAGCCGCCGACCCCTGGAGTCGGAGGCCGGGCTCCGTCCTCCGGCGGTACCGCCACGCCGCTCGGCGAACGAGGGGGAACCGTGCCGCAGTCCCAGTCCACACCATCGATCTCCACGGCCCGCGCCAGGCCCGCGCCCGGCGTGCGCGCGCTGCCACCGCCCGTCGGGTGCGCGGCGGAGCGGCACGAGGCGAGCCGGCACGAGGCGAGCCGGCACGGCGGGGGCCGTCGCCGACTGGCCGTCGAGACGGAACAGCAGGACGCACGGGGCGAATGGCTGCGGTTCGCCCCCGTCCAGCCGTTGTTCCGGGCCCGGGCCGCCCAGCGCCTCGCCGTGCTCGCGTACCACGGGGTAACCGACCACCGGTCGTTCGGCGCCCAGCTCGACCGGCTCCAGCGGCTCGCCACTCCCGTCTCGCTCACCGCCGTCCTCCAGGCCGTGACCGAGCGGCGGCCCCTGCCGCCCCGGAGCGTCCTGGTCACCTTCGACGACGCCGACCGGAGCGTCCTCACCCACGCCCTGCCCGCGCTCGACGCTCGCGGCATTCCGGCCACCGCCTTCGTCATCTCGGAGCTCATCGGCACCGAGCGACCCTTCTGGTGGCACGAGGCCGACTTCCTCGCCCGGCACGGCGGCCGGGCCCGCTCGCTCGACCGCGGCCACCCCTCCCAGCTGCTCCGCCGGCTCAAGGCGATGCCCGACCCGGACCGCCGGCGCAGCCTGCACGAGCTGCGCGTCAGCGCCGACCGCAGACCGCCCGGCCAGGAGCAGCTCACCCCCGCCGACCTCCTCGCCCTGCGGGACGGGGGCGTAGCGATCGGCAACCACACCCAGGGACACCCGTGCCTCGGGCGCTGCGACGACGACACCGTCCGCGCCGAGATCACCGGCGCCCACGAGGCCCTCACCCGCTGGCTCGGCGAGCCGCCGACGGCCTTCGCCTACCCGGACGGCGGCCACGACCCGCGTGCTGAAACCGTTCTGCAGGAACTCGGCTACCGCCTCGGCTTCCTCTCCGACCACCGCCTGGGCCCCCGCCTGCCCTCCCACCCCCTCCAGATCAGCCGCCTCCAGGTCGACTCCTCCACCACCACCCGCCGCTTCGACACCATCCTCTCCGGCCTCGAACCCGCCTACCGCCGCTGGCGCCGCCAGGCCGTCGCCTGACCCCGGGTGAGTGCGTGGGAAGTCGGCCAGGCCGACTTCCCACGCACCCGGGCCGCCGGCCACCAGGGCTGATGGCTGCTTGCCCGACAGTCATGCAAAATTCCCGTTCGGCACGAAAGTGTTCGATGTGCGCGATTGATCTACGCGAGTAGCTTGGCCAGTGATGGCCACCTTCAATGGTCTACGCGAGTAGAGCGCGGTCGGGAATTGCCACAGAGGCATCGCCGGACAGAGAACTCGAATCGCCCGATATCCCGCACGGCCGACGCGATCCACCCATGCCGACCAGCGCCACCCGGGAAGCCGGTGAGCCCCTTGCGCGGGAAGTCGACTGGGCCGACTTCCTGTGCACGATAAGCGTGTCTACGCGAGTAGATCGACGCCGCCACATAACGCGGCACGCTCAAGCCCCCGAGTCGCCGACCATGATCCGATGGCCGCTCCGCACCGAAAGTCGACCAGGCCGACTTCTCGCACGAGAACACATGTACACATCAAAATCTGGGCGAGTAGATATCCGAGCCATCATTGCATGGCCACGACAAGTCGACCCTCGCCGAAACTCGCTCCCACCGACCTCTCGCACAGCGCGCCACCGCCTGGATGTGCCAGCCCGCCCGGGCCGGCCCGCGGGCGGCGTGAGAAGTCGGCCAAGTCGACTTCTCACGCAGGCCGCCGCAGCTCACCGGCCGGACGGGCTGCCGGGCACCGCTTCGCGCGAGGCACGGAAACCCCGAATTTCTACGCGAGTAGTCATCGGGTGACATCGCTCGGCATCACGCCCGCAGGGGAATGGCAGACTTCCGGTGCGGCGTGCCGCACACCAATGCACCGGAGTCGCCATCGACGCATGGCCCGCGCGGAAAATCGACCGGGTCGACTTCTCGCGCAGCCGGAATTGCGGGGAGCCGTGCCGGACCCATCGACTCTTCGGACCGGGAGAAACCGGGCGGATCGCCCCTCCTGACATTCCTCCCCGAAATTGGACATCAGGTGAGCACAATCGGGCCGCGAGCCGCGAGACCCTTCGCCGGAATTCCGGGCACCGAATTCCTCGCGCACGGGGCGCAAGGCCGTCGCCGTACCGGTGGCACATCCGGTGCGCGTTCGGCAGCGAAGACGCCAGGACCTCCCCGGCTCGCGGGGAGGTCCTGGTGGGGAAGTCCTGGTGGGAGGTCCTGGCCACGACGATCCGCGGCCGGGCCGGCAGGTCAGCCGATGAGGGTGGCCAGGGCGATGCCCTGCGGGTAGAGCGCAGCGGCCGGGGGCAGGACGGCGGTGGCTCCGGCGTGGAGCACGGTGATGGTGCCGTTCCCCGTCCGGGTGGGGTCGCTGACCCGGCGGAGGGCCTGGGCGGCGACGGCGTCGGCGGAGCCGTGCAGGGTGAGCCCCGGGGCGGCGGTCGGGGCGACGGCGACGCGGATGCGGTCGTCGACGAGTTCGTAGTGGGTGCAGCCGAGCACGATGACGTCGGTGCCGACCGGCGTACGGGCGGCGGCGTCGGCGATCGCGGCCGTGATGGCGTCGTCGTCGCCGTGCTCGACGGCGTCCGCGAGGCCCGGGCAGGCGACCTCCGTGACGTCCGCCGTCCCACCGAACTCCCGGATCAGCCCGCGCTGGTAGGCGCTCCCGGTGGTGGCCGGGGTGGCCCAGATCGCGACCCGGCCGCCCAGCGCGGCGGCGGGCTTGATGGCGGGAACGGTGCCGATCACCGGCAGTCCGGGCTCCAGCTCGGCCCGGAGGGCGGCGAGCGCGTGGACGGAGGCCGTGTTGCAGGCGACCACCAGGGCGTCCGGTTCGAGCGCGGCGGCGGCCCGGCAGCAGCCGAGGGCCAGCTCGGTGACCTCTTCGGGCGTGCGCGGCCCCCAGGGCATCGAGGCCGGGTCGGAGGACAGCACCAGGTCCGCGTCCGGGCGCAGCTTCCGGAGGGCGGCGGCGGCGGCCAGCAGGCCGATTCCGGAGTCCATCAGTGCGATCTTCACGGGTCAAGACTTTAGTCGATCCGTCCGCCCGACCCCGTTCTGCGGCAGACTGCCGGGGTGACCGTCCTGCTGTGGATCGCCGCGTCCTCCCTGCTGGTCTGGCTCTGGCTGGCCTGCTGCCACGGCTTGTTCTGGCGCACCGACGTGCGGCTGCCGCCGCGTCGCCCGCCGGTCCGCTGGCCGCAGGCGGCGATCGTGGTGCCGGCCCGGGACGAGGCGGCGGTGCTGCCGGTGAGCCTGCCGACGCTGCTGGCGCAGAAGTACCCGGGGCGGGCGCGGGTGATCCTGGTGGACGACCACAGCTCGGACGGCACCGGCCCGGTCGCGGCGGAGCTGCGGAGGATCGACGGGCTGGAGCTCACCGTCACCACCCCGCCCCCGCTGCCGCCCGGGTGGACGGGCAAGCTGTGGGCGCTGCGGCACGGGGTGGAACTGGCCGGTCCGGACGTCGAGTACCTGCTGCTGACGGACGCGGACATCGCGCACGGCCCCGACTCGCTCGCCGAGCTGGTGGCGGCGGCCGAGAGCAACGGCCTGGACCTGGTCTCGCAGATGGCCCGGCTGCGGGTGGAGACCGGCTGGGAGCGCCTGATCGTGCCGGCCTTCGTGTACTTCTTCGCCCAGCTGTACCCGTTCCGCCGCAGCAACCGCCCGGGGGCCCGGACGGCGGCCGCCGCGGGCGGCTGTTCGCTGGTGCGGCGCGAGGCGCTGGAGCGGGCCGGCGGGGTGGCGGCGATCCGGGGCGCGGTGATCGACGACGTGTCGCTGGCCCGGGCGGTGAAGTCCACCGGCGGCCGGACCTGGCTGGGCCTCGCCGACGAGGTGGACAGCGTCCGCCCGTACCCGCGGCTGGAGCAGCTGTGGCGGATGGTGTCGCGCAGCGCGTACGCCCAGCTGCGGCACTCGCCGCTGCTGCTGCTCGGGACGGTGCTGGGGCTGGGGCTGGTGTACCTGGTGCCGCCGGTGGCGACGGCGGCCGGACTGGTCGCCGGGGCCCCTGCGGTGGCGGCCACGGGCGGGGCGGCGTGGGCGCTGATGGCGGGCACGTACCTGCCGATGGTCCGGTACTACGGGCAGCCGGCGCCGGCCGTGCTGCTGCTGCCGTTCACGGCGGGGCTGTACCTGGCGATGACGGTCGACTCGGCGGTGCAGCACTGGCGCGGCCGGGGCGCGGCGTGGAAGGGCCGGACCTACTCGCGGGCGTGACCCCCGTACCCGCCTGCGGATAGGTCCCGGTTCCCCCTGCGGCCCCCGCGTCCTCCCTGCGGTCCGGGCTCCCCCGGCGGATTCCCCGGCACGGCCGGCCGATCGCCTCCATACTGCTCGGATGGACCGTCAGCAGATCTCCCGTCTCGCCCACGCCCACCACCCGATCGCGGCCCCGCTGGCGGACGAGTCGGTGGCCCGGCTGCTGGACCGCGCGACCGCCGGGCGGGCGGACGGCCGGGCGCTGGACCTCGGTTGCGGCGAGGGCGCCTGGCTGATCCGCACGCTGGCCGCGCGTCCGGGCTGGCACGCCGTGGGGGTGGACCTGGACGCCCGGGCCCTGACCCGCGCCCGGGAGACCGCGACCGTCCTCGGCGTCGAGCGCCGGATCGGTCTGCACCACCTGGACGCACGGGAGTTCACCGCGAAGGAGCCCTTCGACCTGGTGGTGTGCGTCGGCTCCACCCATGCCTTCGGCGGACTGCTGCCGACGCTCGCGGCGGCTCGCGAACTCCTCTCCCCCGGCGGCCGGTTGCTGGTCGGCGACGGGTTCTGGCAGCGCGAGCCGTCGCAGGCCGCGCTGGACGGGCTGGGCGCGGCCCGGGACGAGTTCACGGATCTGGCGACGACCACCGACCGGGTCCTGGCCGACGGCTGGACGCCGGTGTCCGGGCACGTCAGCACGGAACGGGAGTGGGAGGAGTACGAGTTCGCCTGGACGGGCTCGCTCGCCGAGTGGGCGCTGGACCACCCGGACCACCCGGAGGCGGCGGCCGCCCGGGAGGCCGCCGACCGGCGCCGCAGGGAGTGGCTGCACGGCTACCGGGGGACGCTCGGCTTCGTCACGTACCTGCTGCGCCGCGACTGAGGGCCACTGCCCGGAGGGAGGACGCCCCGGCCGGTCGGCTGCTTCCCGGCCGCCTCTCAGTCGGTCCTCCGCCGCCCCCTCGCCACTTCTGCGTGCGCGCGAGGAAGTCGTCGATCAGCGGGGCGATTTCGGGCAGCTTCTCCTCCAGTGCGAAGTGCCCGGTGTCGAAACACGTGCAGCTCGGCCCGGGGCAGGTCGCGCAGGTAGGCGCGGGCGCCGGCCTCGGTGAAGAAGGGGTCGTTGCGCCCCCAGAGCACCCGCGTGGGCGGCTGGTGGGAGCGCAGCCAGGCCTGCCAGTCGGGGTAGCGCTCGACGTTGGAGAAGTAGTCGAGGGCCAGTTCGACCTGGATGTCCTTGCGGCCGGGCAGGTCGAGGAAGTGCTGGTCGAGGGTCCAGCCGTCGGGCGCGACCAGGCTCGGGTCGCCGGTGCCGCCCTCGTACTGGCCGCGGGTGATCTCCGGGGTGAGGATCGACCGGGCGGCGTCCCCCGCGCCCGGGACGCCGCGCCGGTTGGCGATGAACTGCCGCGCCCGGTCGGAGAGTCCGTCCTCGTAGGCGTTGCCGTTCTGGACCACCAGGCCGGTGATCCACTCCGGTCGGCGGGTGGCCAGGCGCAGGCCGACGGGGGCGCCGAAGTCGAAGACGTACAGCGCGAAGCGGTCCAGGGCGAGGGCGAGGCAGAAGCCCTCGACCACGTCGGCGAGGGTGTCGAAGCGGTACGCGAAGGCGTCGGGCGCGGGGCTGTCGCTGTGGCCGAAGCCCGGGTAGTCGGGGGTTATCAGGCGGTAGCGGGTGCCGAGCGCGTCGAGCAGCCGGGCGAACTGGTGGGAGGCGGACGGGAATCCGTGCAGCAGCAGGAGGACGGGGGCGTCGACCGGGCCGGTTTCGCGGTAGAAGACGCGCAGCCCGTCGACGTCGACGTGGCGGTGGCGGACGTGCGGGATCGTCAGCCCGCTCATGCTAACCATTAAACAGAATTTGAATGGTTAGACAAGGCCTGCGGGTGAAGTCGCGGGCCGAAGTCGTGCACGAGCGAGCTGACGCATCGTCACCGATGGTGCGGGGCTCAGCCCTTCTTCAACTGCTCCTGCTGCACCAGGTAGTCGAGCACCTCGGGCATCGCCTGGACGCCGCCGGCCTTCGTCGGCGAAGTCCGGTACTCACCCTGGACGATGACCGTCGGCAGCTCGTTGATGCCGTAGCGGACGAACGCGGCGGCGGCGTCGTCGACCGACCGGCGCACCTCGGCGGACCGGTAGGTCCGGCCGAACAGCTGGGCGTCGACGCCGTGGCGGGCGGCCCAGTCGGTGGCGGAGGCCTCGGTGGCGAGGTCGACGTGTTCGGTGTGGATGGCGCGGAAGACACCGACCTGCAGGCGCTCGACCAGGCCGAGGCGCTCCAACGTGTAGTACATCCGCGCGTGGCCGCGCTGGACCTCCGCCTCCGGGCTGCCCGGCCAGATCGCCGGAACGCGGCGCAGCGCGACGTCCGAGCGGTGCTTCTCGGCCCAGGCCTGCAGGGGCTGTTCGAGCGCCTGGGAGTGTCCGCAGTCGTACCAGAAGAACTCCACCGCCTCGGTCCGGGCGTCCTCGCGCACCGGTTGAGGCTGGTCGAGCCTGGCGAACTCGGACCCCACGGCGGGGGGTTGGTGGTTCGCCGCGCCGGCCTGGACCGGGGACACGGCGATCCCGGCGGCGACGACGAGGAGGACGGTGGACCGCAGCAGCGACTTGGAGTTCACACCGGGAAGTCTGCTGGCGACGCCTTGTTACCGACGGGTCGGTGCGCGACGGCGGGCCCGGATTCGTCCGAACGGCGCAGCGGCGGCCGACGCGTCGGCCCGTCCCGCATCAGTCGGCGGGCGCCACGTCGGTCGGCGGGCGCCGCATCAGTCCGCGGGTGCCGCACCCGCCGTCCACACCTCGGCCACCAGCCGCTGCCAGTCGTCCACCACCGCGCCCAGTTCGAAGTGCTCCAGCGCGTGCGCCCGGGCGGCGGCCCCGAGGCCGGCCCGGTTGACCGCCAGCACCTTGCCCAGCGCCTCGGCCAGGGCGAGCGGGTCCCCGGGGGCGACGAGCGCGCCGGTGGCGCCGTCCCGGACGACCTCGCGCACCCAGCCGACGTCGGTGGCGACGGCGGGCACCCCGGCCAGCGCCGCCTCGATCAGCGCGCCGGGCACGCCCTCGCTGTCGCTGGTGAGCAGCAGCGCGTCGGCGGCGCGGTAGAGCGGGGCCGGGTCGGGCAGCGGGCCCAGGAAGTGGGCGCGGGCGGCGGCCGGGTGGCGGGCCAGCGTCTCGCGCAGCGGGCCGTCACCGGCGACGGCGAGCCGGACGTCGGGCAGGCGGTCGAGCACGTCGAGGGCGAGGTCGAGCCGCTTCTCGGGCGCTATCGCGCCGATCCAGGCGACCAGCAGGACGTCCGCCGGCAGGCCCAGCGCGTGCCGGGCGGCGCGCCGGTCGTCCCGGCCGTCGGCGGGCGGATAGCTCTCGGCGGCACGGGAGTTGGGGATCACGTGCACCTTGCCATCGGGCAGTGCGAACTGCTCCTCCAGGACGGCGCGCGCCTCGTCGGTGAGCGTGGTGACGGCGGCGGCGCGGTGCATCAGCGCGCCGCCGCGCACCCGGCGCAGGCGACTGGCGGTCCAGTAGCGGGGGTGGCCGACGGAGACGTAGACGAACGGGGTGCGGGTGCCGGCCAGGGCGAGGGCGCAGGCCGCCAGGGTGTCGGAGCCGTGGGCGAGCACGACGTCGGCGGCGCGCGCGGCGGAGCGCAGTGCTCTCAGGGTGCTCGGGCGCAGTCGGCCGGGGCCGAGGACGGAGGCGGTGCGCAGGCCGGAGGCGCCTGGACAGTCCCCGGGGTCGGCCTCCACGGAGCCGGGGTGGACGACCGGGTGCGGGGCGAGGGCGCACAGCGCGGAGGACTGGCCCCGGCGGCCCAGTTCCCGGTGGAGGTCACGGGCGAAGTTCTGGGCGCCGCCGCGGCGTGAATCACTGATCAGGTGCAGGACACGCGGACGGGTTCCGGCCGGATCGGCCGACATATGGTCGGGCATGGACCGACCTTGGCACAGTGCTCCGCCCGGGACAGCCCCTTCGCGCAACCTGATGGTGGCCCGTCTGCCCGCGCTTGTACACCGGACGTGCGCCAGGGACCCGCCGTCGTGCGCCGGTTGCGACCACCGTGCGCCCCGTCTCACCCCCGGCCGCGCCCCGGCTCGCCGTCCTCGCGCCGTGGCGCCTCCGCTCCGGGCGGCCGTCGGGGCGGGCCGTCGGCGGGCTGTGTCACGACCGGCCGCACCGCCACGGGCCCGGTCGCGACGGGCCTGTCCGGGGAACACACCGGGTCACAGCTCGCCTCCGTGTCAAGTACCGTTTTGCACAGCCGAGTTGCGTGGAGCACCGAAGCCCGATAGGCCGGTACGCGGAGCGCCCGCGCACCGCCGGGCCCGTCGCCGCCGGGCCCCGAAGCGGTTACGCGGATCGGGTGAACCCGGTTGGACCTCGGGCCGGGTCGCTCGGCAGGATGTCCGGCCGGGGCGCCGCCGCGCCCCCATCTCCCCCTTCCCCGTACGGATTTGGAGTCACCCGGTGTTCAAGGGATTCCGCAGCTTCCTGCTGCGCGGAAACGTGGTGGACCTCGCGGTCGGCATCGTGATCGGTGCCGCCTTCACCGCCGTCGTCACCGGGTTCGTCAGCGCCTTCCTCACCCCGCTGGTCGGTGTCGCGTCCGGCGCCGTCGGCGACTTCACCCAGAAGACCTTCGAGGTGGCCGGCACCCGGTTCCCGTACGGCCTCTTCGTCAACGCGGTGATCGGCTTCGTGCTGACCGCCGCGGTCATCTACTTCGCCGTGGTGGTGCCGGTCGGCAAGCTGCAGGCGCGCTTCGAGTCGGCGAAGCCCGCGCCGGCCGCGAAGGCGGACTGCCCGGAGTGCCTGAGCTCGATCCCGGCCGCCGCGACCCGCTGCTCGTTCTGCACCTCGGAGATCACCAGGCCGGGCCTGCCCGCGCAGAACCAGGCGATGCAGCCGCACTGAGCTTGAGGAGCGGGGGTCCCGACGGGACTCGACGGGACCGGGCGGGGCCGGGGAAACCGACGGTTCCGGGCCCCCGACCGCGCCGGACCGGAGCCGCGGCCATCGATCGGAGCCCCTCGATCGGGCCCCGGCGGAGACCCTCGAACCGGGAGGTCAGCGCGCTGACGGGATCTTTATTCCCGAAACATTCACGAGCCCCTGTCGAACCCTCGGTGGGGGCTCGAATGCGCCAGCGCACGCCCCGTCCGCAAAAGTTTCTCCGCAGGGCCCCCGGCCGTCCACCGGCCCGTCACCACAAGGCGGACCGGCAACGCCGTCCGGCCACTGTTCGATCACTGACGGGGCGCCAAGGTTGTCCGGAAGCAGACTCCGATATGTCCGTTCTTCCTACTTTCGAAGCCTTTGTGCGAGCGAAGACTGTGTAAACACTCGAACTGCTCCCCCTCCCGCTCTCCTCAGCAGGCGCATTGTGGGCTTACCGTATGCCCCATGACCTCGCCCCGCTCCTACGACGGAGTCGGCTACCCCTCTCCGTCCTTCTCCTCCGGCACGCCGATCTACGACAGCCTCGTGGCTGAGCGCGGCGTCCCCCAGATCGCACCCATCAACGTGCCGGCCGCCCTGCCGCCGGCGCTGTCCACCAGTTACGGATCCGGCCTCGGCCAGTCCCACGACAACCGGTACGGCAACGGGTACGAGAGCGCCGGCAGCAACCTCCCCGCGCTGCCGCCCGCCCGCCTCGCCCTGGGCCCCGGCCCGAGCAGCGGCCCCTCCGCCGGCCCCGCCACGGCGTACATCCCCGCGCAGCCCGCGCCGGCGTACGCCTCCCCGCAGCCTCCGGTCCCCGGCTACGGCGCCCCCCAGCCGTACCAGCGGCCGCAGCCCGGGACTCCGGCCTTCACCCAGACCGCCAGCGGCGGCTACCAGCCGACCGGCGGCCAGAGCTTCGGCGGCCAGAACACCTTCATCGGTGGCCAGGGCGGCCAGCAGTCCTTCGGTGCGCAGCCGGTCGGCGGCCCGGCCGGTTTCGGCCAGGCCCAGCCGGGCGGTCCGCAGTCGTTCGGCGGCTCGCAGTCCTTCGGCGCCCCGTCCGCCGGCGGCCCCGGCTTCCAGGGCCAGGGCGGTGACCAGTCGTTCGGCGGCGCCCAGTCCTTCGGCGGCGCCCAGCTGCGCCCGGCCATGGCGCCGGCCGCGCCCGTCCGCCCGATGCAGCCGCAGCGTCCGGGCCCGTACGGCGACCCCGGTCAGTTCCAGGGCAACGGCGGCTACCAGCCCCAGGGTCAGGGCTACTGACACCACCGACACCCGAGGCCGACCCCCACGCGGCCCGCACCCGCACCACCTGAGCACAACCCGGCGACCCCTGAACGCCGGGCGAACGGAGAAACGGGTCATCCACGGACCGCCCGGAACGCCCCTCACGGCGTCCCGGGCGGTCCGTGCGCATCAGGGGGGCCCGCGGGCAACCGGAAACCTGCTGGCAGGATGGGGGAATGCTGCTCACCGGACTCCACGTCTACCCCGTCAAGTCCATGTACCGCCTGAGCCCGGACACCGCCGAGGTCCATCCCTGGGGCCTGGCCGGAGACCGCCGCTGGATGCTCGCCGACGCGACCGGACGCTTCGTCAGCCAGCGCGAGAACGCCGCCCTCGGACAGGTCCGGCCCGCCCTCCTACCCGACGGCTCACTCGTGCTGACCGCCCCCGACGGCTCCCGGATCGAGGTCCCCGCCCCCGCCGTCGCGGCCGGTGACCCGCTCGCCGACGTCGAGGTCTGGGGCACCCGCTTCCACGCCGCCGAGGCGCCCAAGGAAGCACATCACTGGATCGCCGAACACCTCGGCGACTACCGCCTGGTGCACCTCGACGACCCGCGCGCCCGGCCCGTCGACCCCGAGTACGGCACACCCGGCGACACCGTCTCGATGGCCGACGGCTTCCCGCTGCTGCTCACCACCACCGCATCGCTGGACCGGCTGAACGAACTGATCGCCGCCGAGCACCCGGATGAGCACGCGCCCCTGCCGATGGAGCGCTTCCGCCCCAACGCGGTGGTCGCCGGGGCCGAGCCCTGGGCCGAGGACGGCTGGCGCCGGATCCGGATCGGCGGGCTCACCTTCAAGGTGGTCAAGCCCTGCGGGCGCTGCGTCATCACCACCACCGACCAGGAGACCGGCGAGCGGCGCGGCAAGGAACCCCTGCGCACCCTGGCCCGGCATCACCGACTGCTGCGCAAGGCCGCCTTCGGGCAGAACCTGATCCCCGAGCGGCCGGCCGGCGTCGAGGGCGACGTGCTCGGCACGCTGCGCCTCGGCGACGAGGTCGAGGTGCTGGAGGACGGGGCGCACTGGCCGGCCGACGGGCGCTGAGCGGGTGCCGCGCCCCGGGGGCGGCGTGGTCGCGCGTGGTCGCGTGCGTGGTCGCGCGTGGTCGCGTGTCGTCGCGTGTCGTCGCGAGGGGCCTGGGCGGTACGGGCCGGGGTGGTGCGGAGCGGCCGACGCACGGAACTACCGCTGTGCGCGCTCGTTGAAACAAGTGGTCGGAACCTGTGGCGGCGGTGGGCTCTACCGGTGTCCGCGCGATGACGGGCGGCCGGACCACCCATGTGAGCGCGCTACGGTGGGCGGACGGCCCGCGCACCCCCGCGCGTTCGGCCCGTTGCACGCCGGCTCGACGAAGGTGGGGACGACAGACCGTCATGGCTGAGCACAGGGTCCGGGTCACCCAGGACAGCGCATCCCGCTGGCGTCGCCGCGCGGGCGACTACGACACGCTCGCGGAGGCCCTCGCGGCCGCCGAACCGGGCGACACCGTGACCGTCCGGCCGGGCACCTTCCGGGAGAACGTGCTGCTGGACAAGCCGGTGACGATCGTCCCGGCCCAGGGCCCGGGCACCGTACGGATCGAGCCGTCCTCCGGGGTGGCGCTGACCGTCACCGCTGCGGCGACCGTCCGCGACCTGGTCGTCGAGGGCGGCGACAGCTCCACCCCGGCCGTCCTGGTCACCGGCCCGCAGGCGACGCCCTCGTTCAGCGGCTGCCGGGTCGAGACCCGCTCCGCCACCGGGATCGAGATCTCCGGCGGTGCCCGGCCGACCCTGCGCGGCTGCGTCGTCGCCAACCCGGGCGGGCTGGGGCTGCGGCTGCGCGGCGAGGGCACCGCCGCCGCCTTCGAGGACTGCGAGGTCGCCGCCGCCGGCCAGGCCGGGCTCGCCGTCCTCGGCGGCGCGACCGCCGCCCTGGACCGCTGCCGCGTCCACCACGCCTCCGGCGCCGGCGTGTTGCTCTCCGACCCCGGCAGCGCGGCCGAACTGACCGGCTGTGAGATCTACGAGATCCGCGGCAGCGGCGTCCAGGCCGAGGCGCAGGCGGGCGGCCGGCTGGTCGACTGCGAGATCCACCGGGTCACCGGGAACGGGCTGACCCTGGACGGCGAGGCCGAGCTCGTGCTGACCGGCTGCCGGGTGCACGACCTGCCGGAGAACGGCGCCGACCTGCGCGGACGCTCCCGGCTCAGCCTCGCGCACAGCACCATCCGGGACTTCGGGCGCGGCGCGCTGTCGGTCTGGGACCAGGGCACCGAGGCGATCGCCGAGGCCTGTCAGATCCACGGCTCCAGTGGCGAGTACCCGGCGCTGTGGGTCAGCGACGGCGCCCGGCTGACCCTCACCGACTGCTCGCTGCACGACCTGCCGGACGCCCTGTTCGTCCTGGACCGGGACTCCGCCGCCACCGCCGAGGGCTGCTCGTTCAGCCGGATCCGCAGTTCGGCGGTCTCGGTCAGCGGCGGCGCCACCGTCTCGCTGGCCGCCTGCCGGGTCCAGGAGGCGGGCACCGGACTCTGGTTCCGCGACCACGGCAGCGGCGGGCTGCTCACCGACTGCGAGATCTCCGACGTGGCCACCGGGGTGATCGTCACCAAGGGTGCCGACCCGGTGCTGCGCGACTGCACCGTGCGGGCCAGCACGGACGCCGGGGTGTACGTCTCGGCGCAGGGACGCGGCACCTTCGAGGACTGCCGGGTCTCGCACGGCAAGGGCTTCGGTTTCCACATCATCGACGGCTGCCGGACGCAGCTCACCCGGTGCCGGGCGGAGCAGAACGAGCGCGCCGGGTTCGAGTTCTCCGAGCCGGGGCCGGTCGCGGAGGGGTGCACCTCGGACGACGTCCGGGCGGCACCGGCGGCCGGGCTGGGGCCGGGGTCGGGGTCGGGACTCGGCTCAGGGCTGGGCTCAGGGCTGGGCTCCGGATCGGGGTCGCCGTTCGGAGCGGCGGACGTACCGTCGCCCCGGACGTCACAACTGGGCGCCGCAACACCGGGCTTGGCACTCGCGGCGATCGGTTCGGCGGCGACCGGTTCGGCGGCGATCGCCCCGATCCCGGACTGCCGACCGGCCGACGAAGCGCTCGCAGAGCTCGACTCGCTGGTCGGGCTGGCCACGGTGAAGCAGGAGGTACGGACCCTGATCGATCTGATCTCGGTCGGCCGACGCCGCCGCCAGGCCGGGCTCAAGGCACCCTCGCTCCGCCGGCACCTGGTCTTCACCGGCGCCCCCGGCACCGGCAAGACCACCGTCGCCCGGCTCTACGGCGAGATCCTCGCCTCGCTCGGGGTGCTCCAGCGCGGCCACCTGGTCGAGGTGGCGCGGGTGGACCTGGTCGGCGAGCACATCGGCTCCACGGCGATCCGCACCGCGGCCGCCTTCGACCGGGCGCGCGGTGGCGTGCTCTTCATCGACGAGGCGTACGCGCTCGCCCCCGAGGACGGCGCACGGGACTTCGGGCGCGAGGCGATCGACACCCTGGTCAAGCTGATGGAGGACCACCGGGACGAGGTGGTCGTCATCGTGGCGGGCTACACCGCCGAGATGGAGCGCTTCCTCTCCGCCAACCCCGGTGTCTCGTCCCGCTTCTCACGGACCATCAGCTTTCCCGACTACACGGCGGACGAGCTGCTGGAGATCGCCCGGGCGCAGTGCGCGGAGCACGAGTACGCGCTCTCCGAGGAGGCGGAGCAGGCGCTGCTGGGGCACTTCGGACGGCTGGAGCGCGGCCCCAACTTCGGCAACGGGCGCACCGCGCGGCAGGTCTTCGAGACCATGGTCGAGCGGCACGCGGTACGCATCGCCCACCTGACGGACCCGTCCACGGAGGAGCTCCAGCTGCTCGTCCCGGCCGATCTGCCGACCGCGCCGCTGCCGTAGAGCGCGGTGGGCTGCGCCCGGGCGCCGGCGGCGTACGGGCGCCGGCGGCGTACGGGCGCCGGCGGCGTACGGGCGACAGTCGACGGGTAACGAACGGCAGCCGACGGACGACAGATGACGGAATCTGAAATCTGTCATCTGTCATCCGTCGGCTGCCATCTGTCAGCTGTCATCCGTTCGGGGCCGCTACCCCAACAGCCGTCGCACCAGCAGCTCCACCCGCGCCTCCGCCAGGTCCGGCCGGAGCCGGCCGCCACGCTCCAGGGTCACCAGCCCGTGCAGGGAGGCCCAGCCCACCTCCGTGAACACGTCCGGATCCCCCTCCCCGGCGACCTGCGCGAAGGCCCCGGCCAGCGCCGCGAACGCCTCCTTCAACGGCGCGGGCGCGTCGGGCCGGCCGAACGGCAGGCCCGTGGCGAGGGTGAACATCGCGTCGTAGAGCGCCGGGTTGGCGAGCCCGAAGGCCAGGTACTCCCGGGCCGCCGCCGCGAACGCCGCCGCCGGCCCGTCCGCCTCGGCGACAACCGCCCGCAGAGCTGCGGCGAGTTCCGCGAAGCCCTCCACCGCGACGGCCGCGACGATCTCCGTCTTGCCCGCGAAGTGGCTGTAGAGCACCGGCTGGCTGTACTCGATCCGCTCCGCCAGCCGACGGGTCGTCACGGCGTCCCAGCCTTCGGCCTCGGCCAGCTCCCGGGCGGTCCTGATGATCAGCTGGTGCCGCTCGGCGCGTTCGCGCTCGCGGCGCTGGTGAATCGACATGTCCGGATCCTAGCAGCGCTAGGCAAGATAGCAGCGACCACTACTCGCCGAGCGCCACGCCCGGGGCGCCCGGCGAGCCGCCTGACGCTACACGTCGGGCCGGCCGGAGATCCGACCGGACCGACCGGACCGGACCGGCCGGCCGCTCGGAGTCAGCCCACCCACGGCCCCCCGGCGAGGAAGGACTCCAGTGCGGCCCGGTAGGGCGCGATGTCGATCCGCTCGCCGGCCAGCCAGTCGTCCGAGTAGTACTTGTCCAGGTAGCGGTCCCCCGGGTCGCAGATCAGGCCGACCACGCTGCCGGTCCGCCCGGCCGCACGCATCTCGGCGACGATCCGCAGCGCGCTCCACAGGCCCGTCCCGGTCGAGGCGCCCGCCTTCTTGCCGAGGACCTGCTCCAGCACCCGCACGGTGGCGATCGACGCGGCGTCCGGCACCTTCATCATCCGGTCGACCGCCCCCGGGACGAAGCTCGGCTCCATCCGGGGCCGCCCGATGCCCTCGATCCGCGAGCCGCTCTCGCAGACGGCGTCCGGATCGTGGCGCACCCAGCCCTCGAAGAAGCAGGAGTTCTCCGGGTCCGCCACGCAGATCCGGGTGTCGTACTGCATGTAGTGCACGTAGCGGGCGATGGTCGCCGAGGTGCCGCCGGTGCCGGCCGTGGCGACGATCCAGGCCGGCTCCGGGTGCGGCTCCAGGCGCAGCTGGGCGAAGACCGACTCGGCGATGTTGTTGTTGCCGCGCCAGTCGGTGGCCCGTTCGGCGTAGGTGAACTGGTCCATGTAGTGCCCGCCGGTCTCCTCGGCGAGCCGGGCGGACGCCTCGTACACCTCGTCCGAGCGCTCGACCAGGTGACACTCGCCGCCGTGGAACTGGATCAGGTCGATCTTGGCCTGGCTGGTGCTCTTGGCCATGACCGCGATGAACGGCACGCCGATGAGCTGGGCGAAGTACGCCTCGGAGACGGCGGTGGATCCGCTGGAGGCCTCGATCACCGGCTTGCCGGGGCGGATCCAGCCGTTGCAGAGCCCGTAGAGGAAGAGCGAGCGGGCCAGCCGGTGCTTGAGCGAGCCGGTCGGGTGGGTGGACTCGTCCTTGAGGTAGAGGTCGATCCCCCATGCGGTCGGCAGCGGGAAGCGCAGGAGGTGGGTGTCGGCGGAGCGGTTGGCGTCGGCCTGGACCTTGCGCACCGCTTCCTTGAGCCAGGCCCGGTAGTCCTGGTCGGAGCGGTCGACGTCGACGGTCGGCTGGATGCCGGACCGGAGGTCGCGCTCGATGCCGCGCTCGGCGTCGGGCTGGGTGCTCATGGTCACTTCTCCCTCGTGGTGGCCCCCCACTGCTCACTACGAGTGTATGACTGTCACGATAAGTAACCGTTGTCGAAGATCCAGGTTCCACTTATCGCCCCTGCGCGGGCTCGTCCGGACCGGACGAGCCCGCACGGGAGCCGGCGCGGCTAACCGACCTGGACGGGCACCGACTGCGGGTCCAGCAGGTACGGCCCCCAGCCCAGCTCGGCCGCACCCGCGAGCGCACCGTGCGCCAGCTCCGCGCCGACGATCGGCACCCGTCCGCTGCGCCCCCACAGGCTGCGCTCCGCGACGACCATGCGCAGCCGCTCGGGCGCGGCCTCCAGCAGGTCCAGGTGCAGTCCGCTGAGGACCACCCGGTCGGGGTTGAGGATGTTGGCGACGCCCGCCAGCCCGAGTCCGAGCCGGTCGATGACGTGCTCGACCGCCGCGCGCGCCCTGTCGTCGGTGGCGGCCGCCCGGCACAGCTCGCGCGCCTGGTCGAGCAGCGGACGCCCCGGCTCCGGGGTGAGTCCGGCGGCGGCGAACAGCGCGTCGGGGTCGGTCTCCGAGTTGAGGCAGCCGCGGTTGCCGCACATGCACGGACGGCCCTGCGGGTCGACGGTGAGGTGACCGACCTCCAGGGCGAGGCCGGCGCTGCCGGTGTGCAGGTGGCCGTCGATCACCAGCGCGCCACCGACGCCGCGGTGGCCGGAGGTGACGAAGAGCAGATGGCGGGCGCCGCGGCCGGCGCCGTGCCGGTACTCGGCGAGCGCGGCGAGGTTGGCGTCGTTGGCGAGCGCGGTGGGCAGCGGGCGCAGCGCGTGCGGGCCGTGGTCGGCGCGGCCGACCTCGACGTCGTACAGGTCGGCGACCGGGGTGCCGCTCGGCCAGGCGAAGTGCAGCGCGGCGAGGGCGGTGCCGTCCGGCTCGGTGACCGGGTTGGGCAGTGCGAGCGCGGCGGCCAGGCAGCGGCGGTCGGTCGCGCGGGCGAGTTCGGCACCCGCCTCGGCGACGGCGCGCAGCATCCGGACCGGGTCGGTGGCGGCGGGCAGCGGTAGGTGGACGGGCGGGTCGAGCAGCCCGCCGAGGCAGGCCAGGGTCACGCTCAGCCCGTCGGCGTGGATCTGTCCGGCGACCACGACCGGGCCCTGCGGATCGATCGCGAGCCGGTGCGAGGGGCGGCCGCGGCCGCCGCCGGCCGGGCGTGAGTCGACGGTGATCAACCCGAGCGCCTCCAGCTCGGCGGTGACCGCACCGGCGGTGGCCCGGGTGACGTCCAGCGCGCGGGTGAGCGCCGAGCGGGTCGGCGTCTGGCCGGTGTGGATCAGCGAGAGGGCGGGGCCGAGCAGCGTCCGACCTCGGTCGGGGGCCGCGCGGCGGTGGCCGTCGCGCTGCGCGTCGGGGCCGTTCCCGGCGCCGGGCCTCGGGCTTGATGGTGAGAGCTGCACGCCCCTATTGTTACTTTGTGTCGCTTCGAAACAAAATCCACGCCCATCCCGCACCGGACCGCTCCTCCTCACAGTCTCGCAGCACACCCCCGGCGGCCGACAGCCCCTGGGGTCCCGCGCGCATCGCGCTCACCGCGTTCTTCGCCGTCGACGGCTTCCTCTTCGCCGCCTGGGTCGTCCGCATTCCGGACGTCCGCCGCCAGGTCAGCGCCTCGCACAGCGCCCTCGGGCTCGCCCTGCTCTGCCTGTCGATCGGGGCCGTCCTCACCATGCCGATGGTCGGACGGCTCTGCCTGCGATACGGCTCGCGCCCGGTGACCGTCGGCTCGCTCGCCCTGCTCAGTCTCGCCGTCCTGCTGCCCGCGCACGCCCACTCGGTGGCCACGCTCGGCGCCGCGCTGCTGCTGTTCGGGGCCGGGTACGGCGGGGCCAACGTCGCGATGAACAGCGCCGCCGTCGATCTGGTGGCGCAGCTGCGACGGCCGGTGATGCCCAGCTTCCACGCCGGGTACAGCTTCGGCGGACTGCTCGGTACGGGTGTCAGCGGCCTGCTCGCCGGGCCGCTCAGCACGGCGTGGGCGCTCGCGCTCAGCGGGCTGCTCGGCCTGGCCGTCACCGTCGGCGCGGGCGTGGTGCTGCTGCGCAGCCCGGCGGCACCGCTGGTCGCACCCGACCGGGTGGGCCGGGCAGCGGACGGCGGTGCGGCGGACGGCAGCGCGGCGAACGGCAGCGCGGCGGACGGCAGCGCGGCGAACGGCAGCGCGGCGGACGGCAGCGCGGCGGACGGCAGCCAGGCGGGACGCAGTGGTGCGGACGGCGGTTCGGCAGCTGGTGCGGCCGTGCCCACGGGCGGCGCACGGGCGGGCCGTTCGCCCGCCCGTCTGCTGGTGCTGCTGCTCGGCGTGACCGCGCTGTGCACCGCGTACGGCGAGGGCGCGATCGCCGACTGGACCACCCTCCACCTCACCGACGACGTGCACGCGAGCTCCGCCGTGGCCGCGACCGGCTACGGCGCGTACGCGTTCGCGATGGCCGGCGGGCGGGTCGGCGGCACCTGGCTGTCCATCAGGCTCGGGCAGACCCGGTTGATGTTGCTCGGCGGGCTGACGGCCGCGGCCGGCATGCTGGTCGCCGCCCTCGCCCCGGTGGCGCCGCTGGCGATCTGCGGGTTCGTCCTGGTCGGCCTCGGCCTGGCCAACCTCTTTCCGCTCGCCATCGCCCGGGCCGGCGAGGCGGGCGGCCCGCAGGGCGTCGCGCTCGCCTCGTCCCTCGGCTACGGCGGGATGCTGATCGGTCCGGTGGTGATCGGCTTCCTCGCCGACGCGGCCGGACTGCCGCTGGCCCTCACCACGGTCGCGGTCGCCGCGACGGCGGCGGCGCTGCTGCCGCTGTCGGTCGGGCGGCGGTTCAGGTGACAGAGAACAGGTAACGGATAACAGCTGACAGCTGTTGAAATCTGTCAGCTGTCAGCTGTCATCCGCCGACTGCCACCAGCCCACGTTCCACCCACCCCGCGCCCACCGCTGCCCCCGCTGACAGCCCCGACCTCACAGTGGCAGGATGCGGACCCATGACGACCAGCGAAGGTTTCCAGGTACTGCGAGCGAGCGACCGCCCGGCAACGGCGTGGCTCAACGGGGGCGGGGTGACCAAGGAGGTCGCCGGCTTCCCGGCCGGGGCGGGCCTGGACGGGTTCGACTGGCGGGTCAGCCTGGCCGATGTGGCCTCGGCCGGGCCGTTCTCCCCGTTCCCCGGCATCGACCGGGTGATCACCCTGGTCGAGGGCGCGGGCATGGCACTCACCGTCGACGGTGTCGAGCAGCTGATCGACACGCCGTACCGGCCGTTCGCGTTCTCCGGCGACGCCGGCACGGACTGCCGCCTGCTGGCCGGCCCGGTGGTGGACTTCAACGTGATGACGCGGCGCGGCCGGGTCGCGGCCACCGTGGACCTCGCCACCGCACCCGTCGCCGTCGAGGTCCCGGCCGGGAGCACCGTCCTCCTGGTCTGCCTCGCGGGCTCGGCCGTCATCGACGGCGCCGAGACCGTCGAACTCGGCCGCTACGACGCGGCGCTGCTCGACGCGACGGGCAGGTACGAGCTGCGCCCGGACGGCGTCACCGCCGTCATCACCTTCCGCACGGCCCACTGACGCACGCGCCCCCGACGCACCGCCCAGTGACGGTGCTCCCGCCCCCGGACCCCGGGAGCGGGAGCACCGTCGCCGCCGTCGGACGTCAGCCGTCAGCCGTCAGCCGCAGAGCACCGGCGTGGCGTGCGCCGGGTCCAGGGCGTTGGTCACCAGGTGCAGTGCCGTCGGTGAGAACGCGATCCCGACGTGCTCCACCAGCGAGACGGGGCAGTGGTTCTGCAGCACCACGTCGTCGACGTCCGGACCGTTCAGGAACTGGGTCCGCCACGGGGTGACGACCTCGTCGTACACGGTCGAGATCACCGTGTAGCTCACGCCCGGCACGGTGTCCGGCCGGGAGGCCATGGTCCTGTTGAAGTCGGACCCGACCGCCTGGTCCCGGCAGGCCTGGCAGACGGTGTAGATCAGGTTAGCGACGCCCGGGAAGTACGGTGCGAGGTTGACGATCCCGTCCAGCGTCGTGCCGTGGTTGGACGGTGCCAGCCCGACCAGCTTGCCGACCTTCGACGCGCCGCCGAGGAACTTCAGGTAGTAGTTCGGCAGCATGCCGCCCTGCGAGTGCCCGACGATGTCGACCTTGGGCGCGCCGGTCGCGTTGCGCACCAGGTCCACGAAGTGGGCGAGTTGGGCCGCCGAGTCGGACACCGCGCCGAGGCCGCCGATCGGGAGCAGCAGGCCGCTCCCGGTGGAGGTGATGCCGGGGATGGTCCCGTAGTCGAGGGCGAAGACGCAGTACCCGAGGCTCTTCAGCAGCGGGGAGAGCACCAGCCAGTTCTCGTAGCGGTTGGCGAAGGTGCCGTGCACCAGGACGACCGGGTCGGGGTGGGCGGCGGTCGGCCGGCAGGTCCAGTCGTTGGCACCGGGCGGTGAGGCCACCGTGTCGCCGTCGGGCGGCAGTTCGGCGGCGGTGACGGCACCGGCGGCAGCAGCGACGGCGGCAGCGGGAGCCGGGGCCGCGCTCGCGGGCGCCGCCGTCGCGCCGACCAGCAGCGCGACCGTCAGCAGGGCCGCGCCGAACGTTCCACCGAACGTTCCACCGAACCTACGGCGCAGGGGACTTGCGGAGAAGTGGAGAAGTGGGGTTCTCAACTGTTGCCTCCACAGCGGAAGTTTGTTACCAACAGGTAACCCGAGTGGCTCCATCATGCGGTCGCCCCTCCGGCCCGGCCCTTGGGTGTCCCCCAGACCTGGACGGTGTTCTCTGTGACCGGTCACAACGCACCCCACTGCACGCCCCCGAAGCCCCCGAACACCTCCGCGCACGCGTCGGGTTGGCGCATCCCGGTGATCGGCGGCCTCCCGGCCGACCAGCGACTCCTCTGCGGCGTCCGCGAGTTGGCCCAGGCCGTGGTCGACGCGCTGCTGGACCGCGTACCGGTCTACCGCCGGCTGCCGCGCGAGCAGCTCACCGGTGAACTGACCCGGGACACCGAGCGCCGGATCCGCGCCCTCGCCCAGACCGTCCGCACCGGCCTCCCCGCCCCCGCCGAGGAGTTCACCACCATCCGGGAGGCCGCCGCCCGGCGCGCCGAGGAGGGCCTGCCGCTGGACGCCGTCCTGCTCGCCCACCACCTCGGGCTGGAGGTCTGCTGGGAGTTCGTCACCCGGCACGCCCGGGAGGGCGACGCCGCCGAGCTGCTGGTCCTCAACCGGCTGCTGCTCGACCAGCTCCGGCAGGCCGCCACCGCAGCCGGCGCGGGCTACCTGGACGGACGCCGACCGGCCGCCGACCGGCGTTCCGCGGCCCGGCAGTCCCTGCTCACCGCACTGCTCGCGGGTACCCCCGCCGACGAGGCCGCCACCCGCGCCGGGCTCCGGCTGCCCGCACGTTACGCCGTGCTCTGCCTGTCCGTCGCGGACCACCCCGACGAGCGCTCCGCCGGCATCGACCCGGGCATCGCCGCCCGCCGCAAGCTGCGTCGTCTCGGCGCCGAACTCGACCACCGCACCCGGCAGTCCGCGCTCACCGCGCTCACCCCCTCGGGCGGGCTGGTACTGATCCCGCTCGCCCCACCGCCGGCCTCGGCGGCCTCAGCAGCCTCCGTGACCTCGGTGACCTCGGTGACCTCAACGGACTCCAGGAGGCCCGCGGAGTCGTCGGCTCCGCCGGCCTCGCCGGACAGCACCGCCGAGGTCCCCTGGCCACACCTCGCCGCCACCCTCGCCGCAGCGGGCCGGGCCGCCGGCGTGCCCGTCCTGGCCGGGGCAGCGGCGGCCGTCCCCGCCGAGGTGCCGGAGGCGGCCGCCCTCGCCTACGAAGTCCTCGACGTCGCCCAGGCGTTCGGGCGTCCGCCCGGGCTGCACCGGCTGGACGACGTCCTGCTGGAGTACCAGCTCACCCGCCCCAGCCGGGCCCGCGCCGGGCTCGCCGCCCTTCTCGAACCCCTGGCCGACACCCGGGAGTTGCTCACCACCCTGCGCACCCACCTGGCCGGCGGTCTCAACCGACGGCACACCGCGAGCACGCTGCACCTGCACCCGAACACCGTCGACTACCGACTGCGCCGGATCGCCGCACTGACCGGTCTGGACCCGGCCCGCCCGGCCGACATCCTGCGGATCACCGCCGCCATCGCCGCACGGACCGCCGAACAGGCCTCCCCCGCAGGGTAGTTGCAGTGCGCACCGAACGCGGCCTCCAGCGCGGCGAGCTCCGGAAAGGGCCCAAAGGGCCCGAAGGGCCGGAAAGGTGCAGAAGGTGCAGAAGGTACGGAGGGCCGAACGCCGATCGTCAGTCCTGCTCCCCCGGCAGCCGCAGGTCCCACCCGACGAGGGCACGCAACTGCTCCGCCGTCACGCCCTCCGGCACCGGCTGGGGCGCCTCGTGGCGCAGCGGCGGCTGCCAGCCCTCCTCCTCGGTCCAGCGGCGGACCACCTTGGCCGGCGCCCCGGCGACGACGCTGTGGTCGGGCACCTCGCCGCGCACCACCGCGCCCGCCGCGACCACCACGTTGCGGCCGATCCGCGCCCCCGGCAGGATCACCGCGCCGGTGCCGATCCAGCTGCCCGCACCGATCTCCACCGGCTCGTTGCGCGGCCACTGCTTGCCGATCGGGAGGTCGGTGGCCCGGTACTCGTGCGCCTGGTCCGAGATGTAGACGCCGGGCCCGGTCCACACGTCGTCGCCGAGCACGATCGACTGGTGGCCGACGATGTGGCTGTCCCGGCCGATCACGCAGCCGCCGCCGATCCGCACGATCGGCTCCGGCCCGAGGTCGAGTCCGGGCAGGAACCCGGCGCTGATGGTGACCCGTTCGCCGATGATCGAGAACGGCCCGATGGTGATCCACTGCTCGTTGAACACCGCCCCGAGCGGGAAGGCCAGCGTCGTGCCGTCCCCCAGCTCGCCGAACCGGTACGGACCCGGGTTCCGGTTGGTGACCGCGCCGGTCCGCTGCGCCCAGCGCCAACCCCGGTGGACGAGGCGCCCGACGGCACGGCGGCCACCTGCCCGGACGGCGGAGACAAGGGATCGGGTTATCGGCATGCGCTCACGTTACCGGCCCGTAGCGGACGCCCGACCGCCGGGCGGCCAACATCACACCGGCCCCGGCCACCCCACCCACCCCAGCCGCTCCGCCTCCGGTCGCCACGCCCCTACACCCCTCACCACCCATCCACTCGAAAGAATGTCCGAAAACCGCGACCTGTGGCAGCCGTCGATGGAAGACTCCGCCCCATGGAGATCACCGAGCACATCGACGCGCTGCGCCACGAGGGCACCCGGCTCGCCGAGGCCGCCGCCCGTACCGACCTGACGGCTCCCGTCCCCACCTGCCCGGACTGGCAGGTGGGCGACCTGCTGCGGCACGTCGGCTACGTCCACCGCTGGGCCACCGCCATCGCGTCCCGGGGCCTGCGGGCGCCGCTGGACGAGGCGGGCGCGGAGGCCGCCGTCGGACCGATGCCCTCGGACGCCGCGCTGCTCGACTGGTTCCGCGAGGGCCACGCCACCCTGGTGGACGCGCTCGGCAAGGCCCCGGCCGACGTCGAGTGCTGGAGCTTCCTGCCCGCGCCCAGCCCGCTGGCGTTCTGGGCCCGGCGCCAGGCGCACGAGACCGCCGTCCACCGCCACGACGCGGACGCCGCCGCCGGGGTGCCCGGACCGGCCGTGGACACCGCGCTCGCCCTGGACGGCATCGACGAACTGGTGGGCGGTTTCATGACCCGCAGCCGCGCCACCCTACGCAGCGACCGGCCGCGCACCCTCCAGGTCAGGGCCACCGACGGCCCCGGCTCCTGGCGGCTGACGATCACCCAGGAGCCGCCGGTCGTCACCATCGACGCGAGCACCGAACCGGCCGATCTGACCCTCACGGGCCCCGCCCGCGAGCTCTACCTGCTGCTCTGGAACCGGCTGCCCGCCGAGCAGACCGGGGCGGTCGAGTCGGCCGGCGACCGGGACCTGCTCGACCTCTGGCGGGACGCGGCGGCGATCCGCTGGTCCTGACATCCCGCACGCCCCCGAACACGGCCGTGACGCCGTACCGCCATGCCGCCGGAGCACCGGCGCCGTGAACACGGCCACGGCCACGGCCGTGTTCACGGAACCCGGGCGGGTCAGCGCACCCAGCGCGCGGGCCGCTTCTCCAGGAACGCCCGCATGCCCTCCTGCGCCTCCGCCGAACCGAACAGCCGAGCCGACAGCTCCACCAGCTCGTCGGCGTCCCGCTCGAAGGAGCGCACCACCTCGGCGTTGGCCAGCCGCTTCGACTCCGCCAGCCCCTGCGGGGAGCCCTGGCGCAGCGCGTCCAGCAGGCCCTTCAGCACGACGCCGGTGTCCTCGGCGGACCCGGTGGCGCTGGTGATCAGACCGATCCGGGCGGCCTCGGCGGCGTCGAAGACCTCACCGGTGAGGTAGTACCGGGAGGCGGCGCGCGGCTCCAGCTTGGGGCGCAGCGGCAGGGAGATGACGGCGGGCGCGAGACCGAGCCGGACCTCGGTGAAGGCGAAGGTCGAGGCCGGTCCGGCGACGGCGAGGTCGGCCGCGCCGACCAGGCCGAGGCCGCCCGCCCGCACGTGCCCGTCGATCACGACGATCACCGGCTTGGCGCAGTCCACGATCGCCCGCTGCAGCTCGACCAGGCCGCGCGGGCCGACCGTCGGGTCCGCGCCGGTCGCCTCGGAGAGGTCCGCGCCCGCGCAGAACACCTTGCCGGTGTGCCCGAGCACCACGGCGCGGACCTCCGGGTCGGCGGCGGCCGACGCCAGCCCGGCGTGCAGCTCGGCCATCAGGCGGGTGGAGAGCGCGTTCCGGTTGTGCGGCGAGTCGAGGGTGAGCGTGGTGACGGCGTCGGCGGTGCTGACGCGGACGAGGGGCTCTGCGCTGGTCATCGGCGGGGCCTGCTTTCCGGCTGAGGGTGGGTCGGACTGCGGACTGCGGAGTACTGACTGCGGACTACGGGACCGCGGGCGCGGCCCGGGGTGCCGGACGGCGCCCGGACGACTCTGGCACGCCCACCCGCCCCTCGGCCAGAGCCAACCTGCCACGCCCTCCGGAACCGGCCCGCCCGCGCCGCCGAGGCCGAAGCCGACGGACCGCGCCCACGGACCGCACCTGCGGGCCGCACCCGCACGCCGCGGCCTGCGGGCGTGCGTCGCGACCTCCTGGCAGGCTCCGCGCGAGCTGCTCGGCGCGCCGGTGCACGTGTACGGCGGGCCACTGTTCGGCGACGCCGTCGGACGGGAGCTCGGCCTCGGTCTGCTGGAACCGGCGGCGGACCGGCTGACCAGGCTGCCGCCGACCCGGACGCCGTCCTCGACGTGGTGCTTCGCTCGGGCGGACCGGTCTGCCGACTCCCCGTCACCGATCGCCCGTTCCTGCGCGAGCTGCCCGAAGTGGTGCGCTGAGGCCCAACGGCCGCGGACCAGGCGGTGCTTGCGGTTCGGACGGGTCATGGCTCAGGATCCGGCCCATGACCACCTGACGACGGGCAACTCCTCACTGGTACAGACCTGTTGACGCATTGGTCCAGTCCTCCTACAGTGCCCATGCCCCGCCTCCCCACGGCGCCGGCACCGCTCGCACACGGATCAACCCCGGTTCTACGTCCCCCTGTTCCAACCCCCACAGTCACAGGGAGAACCATGTCCGCTCGATCCCGGGCCGGACGCCCGCGCGTGCGCACCAGACTGCTCGCGCTGCTCAGCGTCCTGCTCCTCCCCCTCGCCGCGCTCACCGCGCTAGCCGCCCCGGCGAACGCCGCCGGGAGGCTCACCGCCACCTTCAACACCGCCGACAACGGCTCCTGGTGGCAGGGCACCTACATCGTCCACAACGACAACGCGACCGCCGTGTCCGGCTGGAGCCTGGAATTCGACCTCCCGTCCGGCGTGACCATCGGCAACAGCTACAACGGCACCGCCACCGTCAACGGCCGACACGTCAGCGTGGCCGCCGCGTTCTACAACTCCACCGTGAACGCCCACAGCACCACCGAGCCGTACAGCTTCTGGTTCGTCGGCACCGGCCCGGTCGCCAGGCCGCTCAACTGCCGCATCAACGGCGACAAGTGCGACGGCACCCCCGACGTCCCACCGTCCGCCCCGGGCACCCCGACGGTCAGCGAGTCCACCGCGCACACGCTGGCCCTGAGCTGGCCGGCCGCCACCGGCGGGGACTTCCCGGTCGCCTCGTACGACGTGCTGAACGGCAGCACGGTCGTCGCCTCCGGCCCGACCACCGGCACCCTGGTCACCGGCCTCACCCCGGCCACCTCGTACACCCTGACCGTCCGGGCCAAGGACAGCCGCGGCAACACCGGTCCGCTCAGCGCCCCCGTCACGGCCGCCACCTTCGACCCGGCCACCGACCCCGTCCCGCCCACCGCGCCGACCAACCTCCGTACCACATCGGTCAGTTCGACGGACGTGACGCTCGCCTGGAACGCCGCGACCGACAACGTCCGGGTCGCCGCGTACGACGTCTACCAGGGCGGCACCCTGGTGGCGACGGTCACCGGCAAGACGCTGACCGCGACGGTCGGCAGCCTCTCGCCGTCCACCACCTACACCTTCACCGTGAAGGCCCGCGACCCCGCCGACAACGCCTCGCCCGCCTCCGCCCCGCTCACCGCGACCACCTCGGACCTGGTCGGCGCCGGGAAGTACGCCCGGGTCGGCTACTTCGTCCAGTGGGGCATCTACGGTCGCCAGTACTTCGTCAAGAACCTCGACACCTCGGGCAGCGCGGCCAAGCTCGACGTCGTCAACTACGCCTTCGAGAACATCGATCCGGTCAACCTGACCTGCCTCGCGGGCGTCACCAAGGGCACCACCGCCAACCCGCAGGACCCGGACCAGGGCACCGGAGCCGGTGACGCGGACGCCGACTACGCCCGCCCGATGAGCGCCGACCAGTCGGTGGACGGCGTGGCCGACGACGGCTGGGGCAAACTCCGCGGCAACCTCAACCAGTTGAAGAAGCTCAAGGCCAAGTACCCGAACCTGAAGGTGGTCGTCTCACTCGGCGGCTGGACGTACTCCAAGTACTTCTCCGACGTCGCCGCCACCGACGCCTCCCGCCAGAAGTTCGTCAAGTCCTGCGTGGACACCTGGATCAAGGGCAACCTGCCGGTCTACAACGGCGCCGGCGGCGACGGCGTGGCGGCCGGGATCTTCGACGGCATCGACCTCGACTGGGAGTGGCCGGGCTCCGGCGACGGCCACGCCGGCAACCACTGGAGCGCCAACGACAAGGCCAACCTGACCCTGCTGCTGGCCGAATTCCGCAAGCAGCTCGACGCGTCGGGCGGCTCGCACAAGCTGCTCACCGCCTTCACCCCGGCCGACCCGGCGAAGGTCGCCGCCGGCTGGGACCTCGGCAAGATCTTCAGCTCGCTCGACATCGCCAACGTCCAGGGCTACGACTTCCACGGCTCGGGCAGCGACAACTCCTGGGAGCCCAACCGCACCGGCCAGGCCTCCAACCTCTACCAGGACCCGAACGACCCGTACAACGTCCACTTCAGCGTGGACGCGGCCGTCCAGACCTACCTCGGTGCCGGGGTCAACCCGCGCAAGCTGACCATCGGCTTCCCGTTCTACGGGCGCGGCTGGCAGGGCGTGGCGGACGGCGGCGCGAAGGGCGTCTGGCAGTCCGCGAGCGGCGCCGCACCGGGCCAGTTCGCCGAGGAGGCCGGCACCCGGGGGTACAACAACCTGATCAGCAGCCTCTCCAACCTCACCGTCTACCACGACCCCAAGTCCATCGCGACGTACGGCTACACGGGCGCCGGCGGCCAGTGGTGGACGTTCGACGACGCCTGGTCGATCGCCCAGAAGACGGCCTACCTCAAGTCGAAGAACCTGCTCGGCGGCATGATCTGGGAGATGTCCGGCGACACCCCGGCGGGCACGCTCATGACCGCACTCGACACCGGGCTCAAGTAGCGGTCACCACCGCGTAGCCCACCACCCGCCGGAACACCCGACAGAACACGCCGGAACACCCGACGGAACGCAGAGCGGAACACCCGACGGAAACGGGGCCGGTGCTCCTCCCGGCACAGGAGGAGCACCGGCCCCGCGCGGGTCCGACGGCCCTACCGCGACGCCATCGACGTCAGCCTCCGCGCCGCCCGGTACTGCCGCAGCACCTGGGCGAAGGTGGTGTGCCCCTGGGTGGCCCGGGCGAAGGCCCGCCAGGCGGCCGGCACCAGGCAGACCGCCGCGTGGAACAGGTACGGCCGACGCTCGAAGGCGCCCAGCAGCTGCTTGCCGGCCCGCATCTCCACGCCCAGCCCGGCCTTGACCGCGAACGCGTAGTTGAGCGCCTCGCGCCGCACCGCCACCGCGTTCCCCGCCTCGGCGACCTTCACCGCCCACTCGCCGGCCAGCCGGCCCGAGCGCAGCGCGTACGAGATGCCCTCGCGCGTCCACGGCTCCAGCAGCCCGGCCGCGTCCCCGGCGACCAGCACCCGGCCGCGGGAGAGCGGCGAGTCCTCGGCCCGGCAGCGGGTGAGGTGCCCGGACTCCACCGCGGGGGTGAAGCCGGACAGGCCCAACCGCCGGATGTAGTCGGCGAGGTACCGCTTGGTCCGCTCGCCGTCACCGCGCGCCGAGATGACGCCGACGGTGAGGCTGCTGGTCTCGGTCTTGGGGAACACCCAGCCGTAACTGCCGCGCAGCGGGCCCCAGTCGAGGTGGATCCGGCCCGCCCAGTCCGCGGCGACCTGCGGCGGCACCGGGATCTCCGCCTCCAGGCCGAGGTCGATCTGGTCGAAGGTGACGCCGACGTGCCGGCCGATCCGGCTCGCGCTGCCGTCCGCGCCGACCACCGCGCGGGCCTCGAAGGTGCGCCCGTCGGCCGCCGTCACCAACACGGTCCGGTGCTCGCCGCCGCGCTGCTCGACACCGGTGACGGTCACTCCGGTGACCAGCACCGCCCCGGCAGCCTTGGCCGCCTGCACCAGGCGCAGGTCGAACTCGTCCCGGTTGACCAGGCCGAACAGCATCCGCTGGGAACGCCGCGTCCGGGTGTACCGCCCGTCGTAGGCGAAGGTCACGGCGTGCACCCGGTCCTGCAACGGCAGCTGGAAGTCCGGCGGCAGGCTGTCCCGGGAGGGGCCGATGATGCCGCCGCCGCAGGTCTTGTAGCGGGGGTGCTCGGCCTTGTCGAGGAGCAGCACGCGGCGGCCCTGGACGGCGGCGGCGTGCGCGGCCGAGGAACCGGCCGGTCCGGCGCCGACCACCACGACGTCCCAGACGCCGTCCGGCGGCGACGCCGCGTCGTCCAGCTGCGCGTCGCCGAGCTGCGCGGCCGTCCCTTCGAGCGGGCTGTCGAGCGGGCTACGGGAATCGGAGCTTCCGGAGTCAGTCACGTCGAGCAATCCTATGCGTCCACCCGCCCCACCGGACGCCGCACCACCAGAACCCCGCCCCACCACCCGAACCCCCGCCGAACCACCCGAACCCTCCACCACCCCGAACCGGCCGGACCGGCCGGGCGCCCGCCACGGACCACCCGATTCCGCTCCGCCTATGATCGGCGGTACCCCAACCGTCCCACTCCGCCCGCAGTAGCCCACGGGCGGCCCCACCCCCTCGGAGCCCCGATGTCACAGCCCCTGGCCGACGCCGTCCGGTCCCTGATGGACCGTGCCCGCACCGACCTCGCCGAGCTGGTCGCCTTCCCGTCGGTCGCCGACCCGCGCCAGTTCCCGGTCGAGGAGTGCGAGAAGGCCGCCCGCTGGGTCGCCGACGCGTTCGCCGCCGAGGGCCTGACCAACGTCCAGTTGCTCGACACCCCGGACGGCACCCAGTCCGTCTACGCCGAGCTGCCGGGCCCCGAGGGCGCGCCGACCGTCCTGCTCTACTCGCACTACGACGTCCAGCCGCCGCTGGACGCGGACGCCTGGCTCAGCCCCGCCTTCGAACTGACCGAGCGCGACGGCCGCTGGTACGGGCGCGGCGCCGCCGACTGCAAGGGCAACATCCTGATGCACCTGACCGCCCTGCGGGCGCTGCGCCAGGTGTACGGGGACTCCTACCCGGTCGGCCTGAAGATCATCGTGGAGGGCTCGGAGGAGCAGGGCACCGGCGGTCTGGAGCGCTACGCCGAGGCGCACCCCGAGCTGCTCGCCGCCGACGCCATCATCATCGGCGACACCGGCAACTTCGCGCCCGGCCTGCCCACGGTGACCGCCTCGCTGCGCGGCATGACGATGGTCGAGGCCTCGGTCACCACCCTGGGCGGCAACCTGCACTCCGGCGCGTTCGGCGGAGCCGCCCCGGACGCGCTGCAGTCGCTGGTCCGGATGCTCGCCTCGCTGCACGACGAGAACGGCGACGTCGCGGTCGCCGGGCTGACCGCCGACCAGACCTGGGAGGGCGTGCAGTACCCGGAGGAGCAGTTCCGGGCCGACGCCAAGGTGCTCGACGGCGTCGCCCTGACCGGCACCGGCACCATCGCCGACCGGCTCTGGGCCCGCCCCTCCGTCACCGTCCTCGGCATCGACGCCCCGCCGGTGATCGGCGCCACCTCCTCCGTCCAGGCCGCCGCCAAGGCCCTGATCAGCCTGCGCGTCCCGCCGGGCACGGACGCAGCCGCCGCCCAGGAGGCGCTGGTCGCCCACCTGGAGGCGCAGGTCCCGCTCGGCGCCGACCTCACCGTCCAGCGCCAGGGCTGCGGCTCCCCGTTCCAGGCCGACACCACCGGCCCGGCGTACGAGGCGATGGGCGAGGCCATGGCCGAGGCCTTCGGCACCGCGATGGTGGCCTCCGGCGAGGGCGGCTCGATCCCGCTCTGCAACACGCTGCGCTCGCTCTACCCGCAGGCCGAGATCGTGCTGATCGGCGTCGAGGAGCCGACCACCCAGATCCACGCGGTCAACGAGAGCGTCGACCCGCAGGAGCTGGAGCGGATGGCCCTCACCGAGGCCCTCTTCCTGCGCCGCTACGCCGAGCTGCGCTCGGTCTGACGGGCCTCCGGCCGGGGGCTGCCGCTCGCGGCCCCCGGTCCCGGCCGCCCGCCGCGCGACCGACGGGCGGCCGCCACCACCGCCGCGTACCCGACCGCGCCCACCGCGAGCCCGGCCCCGGCACCGAAGCAGACCTCCGGCACCAGGTTCCGCTTCAGCGGGCTGAGCCGGTGCAGCACCCCGGCCGCCGTCGCCGCGGCCAACAGCCCGACGGCGGCCCGCCGCGTCCGGGGCGCGAGCCCGACGGCCGGCCGCACCGGCTCGGCCGCCCGTACCGCCCGCGCCGCCCAGCCGCCCATCGCCACCAGCGCGAGCGCCGAACTGCCGTACTGCAGCGCCTCGTACAGCGGCACACCGGCGACCGACCGGTCCAGTGCGGGCAGCAGCCGGACGCCCAGCCTGCCCCCGTGCGTGAACGCGTCCCAGCCGACGTGGGTGGCCGCACCGATCGCCGCCGACGCCGCGAACCAGGCCGCGTCCGCGCCCCCGACGCCACCGCCGCCGCCACCAATGCCCCTGACCCCGCCGTCCCCGAGGACACCGCCTCCGGCCCGCCGGACCGTCAGCGCCTCGGCACCGCCGGCGAACCGCTCGGGCAGCAGCGCCACCAGCGGTCCCCGCAGCAGCCCGTGCCAGCCGGCCACCAGCGCACCGGCGATCGCCACGTCCAGCGTCGGCACCGCCCACCAGCTGTGCGTCAACCCTCCGTGGCGGTACACCCCGGGCAGCAGCGACTCGGCGAAGAACGGCACGTCGGGCGCCATCGATCCGGCGACCAGCGCCGACGCCACCAACGGCCCACGCACCCCGGCACGACGGAGCAGGGGCAGGACGGCGGCGGGGTGGCTCAGTGTGAAGGGCATGCCCCCATCCTCCCGCCCGCGCCGCCGGCCCGGCGACCCCGGAGCCACGGCGGCACTCCGCCGACCGTCCACCCACGCCGCCCAGCCACCCAGCCGCCCGCTCTGCCCGCGCGGGCTCACCGCCCCGCCGACCGACCGCCTGCCTACTCCCGACGCCGCCGCGACTACGCCGCGTCCGCCGCGCTCGCCAGGCCGGATGCCACCCGGCACCCCGCCTCCAGGTACCGCAACTCGCCACTGCGCCGGGCCTCCAGGGCGGCCGCCAGACGCCGGTACCGGCTCGGGGGCAGCAGCTCGGCGGCCTCGTCCAGCGTGACGAACCGCCAGCTGCGCAACTCCTCCTGCTGCAGCAGCAGGTCCTGGCGGCCCGCCTCGTCCAGCAGACCGCCGTCGTACATCAGCCGCAGGCCGCCGCGGCGCGGGCCGGTGCGCGGCTCCCAGTCGACGGCGAGCAGGCGCAGCCCGGACGGGTCGAGGCGCAGGCCCAGCTCCTCGGCGGTCTCGCGCAGCGCGGCGTCGGTGGGTGCCTCGCCGCGCTCGACCACGCCTCCGGGGAAGTCCCAGTCGGGTTTGTAGACGGGATCGACCAGCAGGACGCGGTCCTGCTCGTCGAAGAACAGGACGGCGGAGGCCACGGTGTCCCCGGTCGGGTCCGGGCTCTGGACGATCGGGCAGCGGGCGGCGCCGACCCGGACCAGCTCGGCGATCCGCTGGGCGGTCTCCCGGGGCGTGAGCCGGCTGGTGTCGACCATGCGGGCGTCGCCGACCAGCCAGCGACGGGCGGCACGGTAGCGGGGCAGGTGCTCCAGGCACCAGGTCCGGACCCGTCCGCTGGCCTCCGGATCGCCAGGGCACTCCTCGCGCTGGGCGATGCGCTCCCGCAGGATCGTTTCTTCTGGGTCCAGCACGAAGTGGTGCACCGTGATCCCGTGGGAGGCGAGGTCGCCGAAGATCTCGTCCCGGTAGTCCTCTCTGAGCAGGGTCATCGGGACCACCAGCGGGCCCCCGACCTCGTCGAGCAGCGCGGCCGCCGTCTCGGGGACGAGCCGGCGCCAGGCCGCCAGGTCCTGGAAGTCGGACACCGTCGCCAGCCGGTCGGCCGGGAGCATCCGGCGCAGACCGAAGCCCACCAGCTCGGGATCGAAGAGCACGCTCCCGGGCAGCAGTTCCACCAGCTCGCGGCAGGCACTGGTCTTGCCCGCCCCGAATGTGCCATTCACCCAGACGATCACAACGTCCCCTGCCCCTCGACTTCCCCCGATGCCGTTCGCACCGGGCGGCGCCCCCGTCAGCCGAACCAGCGCCACCGTGGTGGTACCCGCGCCACGCCGCTCCCCATACCTCCCCGACCCGCCCGCCCGCACGCCCCGGATTGCCCCGTGACAGCGGCATGTGCCCAGGCCAGGCACCCAGGCCCGGAAATATGCAGACCGGTCTACATCAAAATTGCACCCCCTCCTCACTGTGCACGCACAGGACGTCGGATGGGCCGACCTCCCGCACACGCCCGCGCACATGCCCGCACACCCGTCGACGCCACCCGCTTGCGCCGCCCGCACCCCGGCACGTACAGAGGAACGATGAAGCTGCTGCCCGTCGGCCGGGTCGTCGTCATCGGTTCGGTCAACACCGACCGGATCCTCCGCTGCCCCGTGCTCCCCTCCCCCGGCGAGACCGTCCTCGCCGACACCGCCACCCGGGGCTTCGGCGGCAAGGGCGCGAACCAGGCGGTGGCGGCGGCCCGGATGGGCGCGGCGACGCACCTGGTCGCCAAGGTCGGGAGCGATGCCGAGGGCGCGGCGGCACTCGCCGATCTGCACGGCGCGGAGGTCGAGACAGGTGCCGTGCTCACGCACCCCGACGCGCCCACCGGGCAGGCGATCGTCATGGTCGACCCGTCCGGCGAGAACAGCATCGTCGTCGTCCCCGGCGCCAACGCGCACCTCACCCCGGAGGAGGTCACCGCCGCCCTGGCACGGCTGCGCCTGCTCCCCGTCGACGTGGTCCTCACCAGCAACGAGGTCCCCGCGGAGTGCATCCGGGCGGCGGCCGCCGCGCTGCCCGCCGCGGGCCCCTCCGGCGCCACCCGCTGGCTGCACAACACCGCCCCGGCCGGAGCCCTGCCCGACACCGGCCCGACCGGGCGCCGCCCCTTGGTCGTCGCCAACGCCGTCGAGGCCCGCCAGCTGACCGGAGCCGCCGACGTCGCCGAGGCCGCCCGGCTCCTCGCCGACCGCGCCGAGGGCGTCGTGATCACCCTCGGCGGTGACGGCGCCCTGGTCGCCGCGGACGGGCTGACGGTCCGGCTGCCCGCCCCCGCCGTCCGGGTGATCGACACCACCGGGGCGGGCGACGTCTTCTGCGGCGCCCTCGCCGCCGGACTCGCGCGCGGCACCGACCTCCCCGGCGCGGCCGCGACCGCCGTCGCCGCCGGAGCCTTCGCCGTGACCGCCCTGGGTGCCCGCGGCGCCCTCCCCCGCCCGACGGACCTCTGACCGCCCGTCGAACGGCCACACCTCGGACGGCGGGCCCGGCGAAGGGCGCGCAGCGAAGCGTGCGCAGCGCACGCCGGGGGCGCCGGCCCGGCCAGGCGCCCCCGACCCCCGCACCCGCACCCGCACCCGCACCCGCACCCGCACCCGCAGACCACCGGACCCCACGGACCCACGGACCCGCGACCTCGCTACGGCCGCCCCATGTACGCCGGGTAGTAGCCGCTGCTGATCCCCGAGATCCGGATGTTCGTCCCCGGCCGCGCGGCCTCGACGTACTGGTTGTCGCCCAGGTAGATCGCCACGTGCTGGATGCCCCGCTCGGTCCCGTCCGGCGACCAGAACAGCAGGTCACCGCGGCGCAGCTGGCTCGCCGTGATCGGCGTGGTCGCCTCGTACTGGTCGTTGGCGACCCGCGGCAGGTTGATTCCGCCGCGCTTGAAGGACTGCTGCACCAGGCCCGAGCAGTCGTACCCGTCCGGCCCGTTGCCCGCGGTCCGGAACGGCTTGCCCAGCTGGGCGAGCGCGTACTGCACGGCGGTCTCGACGTCCGGGTCCGCGGCCACCGAGCCGCCGGAGGAACCGGAGGAACCGGAGCCGGACGATCCCGAGCCCGAGGAGCCGCCCCCGGTCCGCGCGAGGTAGATGTCATAGTGCGTGGTCCAGCGCCACTCGCCCTTGCTGTTGCGGAACCAGTAGCGCGATCCGTCCCAGCCCTGCGTGATCCCACCGCTCGACTTCGTGCCGCCCGAGGACTTGGCCGGGGACTTCGTCCCGCTGCCGGTCCGCGCCACGTACACGCTGTAGTGGGTGGTCCAGCGCCACTGCCCCTGGCTGTTCTTGAACCAGTACCGCGAGCCGTCCCACCCGGCGTGCGCCGGCGCGGTCTCGGCGGCCGCGGGGCTCACGCCGGTGCCGAGGCCGAGCACGCCCGCTCCGGTCGCGATCACGGCCACCATGCCTATCCCCCGGCGGAGCCGCGCGGCCCGGGAGGGACGGGGGGAACGGGCGGTGGCAGCAACCTGCTCCGCGGTCGGTTCGTCGGCGGCATCCAGTGCGCCGGTGTTGACGGTGGTCATCCCTGCTGACTTCCTTCACTGCTGCGGATCTCAGCGAGCCGTTGCGGATCGCCGCGACTCGCTGCGGACTACCGCCGGACGGGCGGCTGCGAAACCTCTTCGAACCGCCGTACACCCCCGGCAACACCGGTTCGTACGGCTGGGCAGACCGAGGCCTGCCTGCTCGTCACGTTAGGCACGCGTCCGCGCACGGCGCGCAGTGGAGTGCGCCAATGGAGGGTCGCGGGGCCGACGGTCCTCGACGGCGCATCAGGGTGAACACCCGTCACCGCAGGAAGGCCCGACGCCCCCTCATCACCGGACCTCGGCCTCCGCCGTCAGCTGCTTCTTCAGCACCTTTCCCAGGGCGTTCCTGGGCAGTTCGGGTACCAGCACGACCCGGCGCGGCCGCTTGTGCACCGAGAGCCGTTCCGCCACGAAGGCCGTCAGCTGTTCCCCCGTCACGACGCCGTCCGGGATGACGTACGCCACGATCGCCTGTCCGAGGTCCGCGTCCGGCACGCCGACCACCGCCGCGTCGGCGACCGACGGGTGGTCGCGCAGCGCGGCCTCCACCTCGCCCGCGCCGATCCGGTAGCCGCCGCTCTTGATCAGGTCCACCGAGGCCCGGCCGACGATCCGGTGGAAGCCGTCCGCCCCGATCACCGCGACGTCACCGGTGCGGAACCAGCCGTCCGCCGTCCACGCCTCGGCGTCCGCGTCCGGCCGGTTGAGGTAGCCGCTGAACAGCGTCGGACCGGATACCTGCAGCTCACCGACGGTCTCCCCGTCGTACGGCAGCCGGGTGCCGTCCTCGCCGACCAGCCGGGTGCGCACGCCGTCCAGCGGCAGGCCGACGCTGCCGGGGCGCCGCTCGCCGTCCGCCCTGGTGCTGACGGTGATCAGCGACTCGGTCATCCCGTACCGCTCGATCGGAGCGTGCCCGGTGAGCGCGACCAGCTTCTCGAACACCGGTACGGGCAGCGGGGCGCTGCCGGAGACCAGCAGCCGGGCCGAGGCCAACCGGGCCGCCGCCTCCGGATCCGCCGTCAACCGCGACCAGACGGTGGGCACTCCGAAGTACAGGCTGCCACCGGCGGCCGCGTAACCGGCCGGGGTGGGCCGCCCGGTGTGCACCAGCCGGCTCCCGGTGCGCAGGGCGCCGAGCACGCCGAGCAGCAGTCCGTGCACATGGAACAGCGGCAGACCGTGGGCGAGGGTGTCCTCGGCGGTCCACTGCCAGGCCGCGGCCAGGGCGTCCAGGTCGGCGCCGATGGCCCCGCGCCGGATCACCGCACCCTTGGGCGCGCCGGTGGTACCCGAGGTGTAGAGCACGAAGCCGGTCGAGTCCGCGGCCGGCTCGGCGTACGTGGCGGCGGAGCGCCGCAGCGGATCGACCGGCAGGCCCTCCACCGGGCTGCCCTCGGGCAGCGCCTCGCCGACGGCGTGGGCGAGCAGAGCCGCGCCCGAGTCGCGCAGGATGTGTTCGCGCTCCTTGGGCCCCGAGTCGGGCGGCAGCGGCACCACCGGCACTCCGGCGAGCAGGCCGCCGACCACGGCGATGACCGTCTCGACGGTGGGCCGGGCGAGCACCGCCAGCGCAGGGGCGCCGGCCACCCGGTCCGCGACGGCGGTCGCCGCACCCAGCAGTTCCTCCCGGGAGAGCGTCCGACCGTCGATCCGCAGCGCGTCCGCCGCGTCGCCGAAACCGCCCTGAAGTGCCGTCAGCAGTGCCATGCCACCGTCCTCGCCCTCGTCCCACGCTGTCGCGTCACGTCACATCACGTCCCGCACGTCACACGCCCGGGTCATGCGCTCAACTCATGGCCCCGCGCGCCACCCGTCAGGGCCATGAGTCCGACTCATGCCCCGCCCACCACACGATCGGGTCATGAGCCCGGCTCATCCCTCGGCATGAGTTCGGCTCATGCCCGCACGTCACGCGTTCGCGCCGACTCTACGGGCCCGGCACCACCCACCGTGCTCCGGGGACGACGACGGAGGGCGTGGCACCGAGCACCCCGGCGCCACGCCCTCCGAACCTTCCTACGGGATCAGGCCTTGCGGGCCTTCACCTCGGCGGTGAGCTGCGGCAGGACCGCGAAGAGGTCGCCGACCACGCCGTAGTCGACCAGCTCGAAGATCGGGGCCTCGGGGTCCTTGTTGACGGCCACGATGGTCTTCGAGGTCTGCATGCCGGCCCGGTGCTGGATGGCACCCGAGATGCCCGCCGCGATGTAGAGCTGCGGGGAGACCTGCTTGCCGGTCTGGCCGACCTGGCTGCTGTGCGGGTACCAGCCCGCGTCGACGGCGGCCCGCGAGGCACCCACGGCCGC
>NZ_JBFBOC010000031.1:0-31519 GCF_040685975.1 Kitasatospora sp. NPDC086791
TCGCTGCTGATGATCGGCGGCGAGTTCGACCTCTCGGCCGGCGTGCTGGTCACCACCGCCGCGCTGACCTCCTCGCTGGTCTCGTCCCACGCCGGAGCGTGGGTGCGGCGGGCCGGGGGCGCGACGGGCGGGGTGTCAGGCGGCCGGGGCCGCCGTCCGCGAGGCCGGATCGACCGGAGCGGCCGGCAGGGTCCGCGGGTAGCGACGGCCGTTGAGCATCTTGCCGATCCAGGTCGAGCGCACCAGGTAGTGGTAGCTGAGGAACAGCAACGGCAGTGCGACCAGCAGGATCAGCGGGTACTTGACCGCCCACGGCAGCGGCCAGTGCATCATCACCGCCTGGAGCGCCATGACCAGCGGCATGTGGATGATGTACACCCAGTAGGACGCGTCGGCCAGGTACCGCCGCTTCGCGCTGAAGCCGGAGAAGTACTGCAGCGCGGCGCCGACCAGCCCGAGCGTCCACAGCCAGCCGGCCAGGCCGTAACCGGCCGCGCAGATCAGCTTGGTGGTGCCGGACAGCGCCTCCAGCTCCTGCTTGCCGTCGACCGTGACGAGCGAGGACTGCGGGTCGACGCCGCCCAGCACGGCGATCACGACGCTCAGGACGGCCGCGACGGCGACGTACCAGACCCAGCGCCGGCGCCAGGCCTCCAGCAGACCGGTGTGCTTGTGGACGAACCAGCCGAAGGCGAAGGCCACCGCGTAGCCGACCACGGTCGGCAGCTGCGGCACCAGGTCCGTGTTGGGGGTGGGCAGGCCCTCCCACAGGTGCCACTGGTCGAAGGTGAACAGGCAGAGGGCCACCGGCACCGCGAGGACGAGGGCCTCCACACGACGCGCGCAGGCCCAGGCCAGCGCCCGCTCCAGGGCGTTGTCACCGGCCGGCGCGCCCTCCCGGCCCTTGCGGAACGGCTTGGCCACCGTGTGACCGACCAGCAGGGCCACGTAGAACCAGTACAGGACCCAGAGGAACCACAGGTGGGCCAGCGGGATCGGCACGATGGCCCGGGTCGGCAACAGGCTGGTCAGGTCGGGCTTGAGCCCGACCACGGCGGCGATCAGCATGATGTTCAGCGGCGCGACCAGCACCGTGCCGAACAGCAGCGGCAGCAGGACGCGCTTGGTGCGCTCGCGGAAGAAGCCCCGGGCCCGGAGCCGTCGGTACTGCATCCGGCCGAAGAACCCCGCGAGCAGGAAGAACACCGGCATCCGGAAGAGGTGGATGACGAAGTACGCGAACGCCAGCGGCGGGCTCGGCGAGTCGTCGACGATCGGCCACCCGGTGTACGTGAAGCCGGGGATGAAGGCCAGGGTCCCGTGCAGGAGCACGCCGAGCAGCAGCGCGAGGCCGCGCAGCGCGTCCAGGGCGTGGTAGCGCTCGGCGGGTGCCGCCGCTGCGGCGTCCGGGGCGGCGTCCGGGGCGGATCTTGCCCCGGCCCGGGTGGTGTCGTGGGTCATGGTTTCCTCGTGGGGATCGGTCGCGGCGGAGAACGGCGGGCGAGCGAACGAACGGGCGGACGAACGGGCACGAACGGGCGAGCTGACGGGCGGGCCGGGGCCGGGGGCCGTCAGCCCTTCTCGGTGGCCGCGGCGGCGCCCTGCTTCCCGCCCGGCCGCGGCGCGGAAGAGGTGCGCCCGAGGTCCTCGAAGGTCTTCGTGGCGATGGTGAGGCAGAACTTCGGCGCGAGCCGGAACAGCCACCAGAAGAGCTTCCACTGCGCGGGCAGCACGATGACGCCCTCGTTCCGGGCGACCGCGTCGAGCGCCTTGCGGGCGAACTCCTCGGGGGCGATGGGCTTGCGCTTCTCCCACATCTCCTTGGACTGCTGGCCGGTGACGCCCTCGACCTCACGGCCGTACGCGCCGCCCTCGATGAACGGGGTGCGGATCACGCCGGGGCACAGCACGCTCACCCGCACGCCCAGCTGCGCGCCCTCGGCCCGCAGGTTGTGGGACAGGCCGACGACGGCGTGCTTGGTGGTCACGTAGGACGTGGTGCCGGGGCTCGGCACCAGGCCCGCCATGGAGGCGGTGTTGACGATGTGGCCGAAGCCCTGGTCGATCATCACGTTGTACGCGGCGTTGACGCCGTTGACGACGCCGCCGAGGTTGACGTCGATCACCCGGCGCCAGTCCTCGATGCGGTAGTGCCGGGCGCCGGCGCCCATGCCGTGGCTGATCCCGGCGTTGTTGAACAGGTAGTCCAGCCGCCCGGTGCGCTCGACGGTCTCCTCGACCAGCCGGGTGAACGCCTCGTGGTCGGTCACGTCCAGGCGGGCCGCCGTGGCCTTCCCGCCCGCCGCCCGGATCTTCGCGGCCAGTTCCTCGGCCTGCTCGGTCTGCAGGTCGGCCAGGACGACCTCGGCGCCGCGGGCCGCGAGGTCCTCGGCCAGCGCGCGGCCGATGCCCGACGCACCGCCCGTGATGATCGCGGTGGCGTCCTTGTAGATTCTCAGTGCGCTCTGCGCTCCCATGACCGGCTTTCTCCTTCGGGACTCCGACGTGGTGGTCAGCTTGTTGCTCGGCCTCTGAGCGAGGCCGTACCGGCCTGGAAGTCGCCCATGGACTTCAGGTCGTTTCCGAAACGGTTGATGGTGCCGGCCTGGGTGGAGTCGCTGCCGGGTGGCAGGAGGTACTTCACGAAGGTGGCCAGCGTGGCGCTGGGGCCGAGGTCGATGAAGTCGGCGTCGCCCGCGGCGAGCGTCCGCCGGACGGTCCGGGCGAACTCCACCGGGCTGCGCATGGCGGCCCACACGCCGTCCGGCGTGACGGCGTCCACCACGGTGGTCGCGGCCGCGGAGACGATCGGGATCCGCGGCGGGTGGAAGTCCACCGCGTCGAGGAGCCGACGGACCTCGGCCTCGACCGGGTCGATCAGTTCGGTGTGCACGCCGTAGTTGACGGGCAGCCGCTGGCACAGCACGCCCTCGGCCTCCAGGGCGGCCTGGAGCCGTTCCACGGCGGCGACGAGCCCGCTGACCACGACGTTGCCGTCGAAGTTGCGCCCGGTCACCCAGCAGTCGGCGAACAGCTCCGGGCGGGTGCGCAGCAGCTCCGCCGAGCCGACGACCGCCAGCATGGCGGAGCGGGGCGTCCGGTCGGCGAGCAGCCGGGCGAAGTCCACGGCGAAGGAGATCGCGCTCTCCAGCGGGAGGACCTCGGCGACCACGGCGGCGGTGAGCTCGCCGAGGCTGTAGCCGAGCAGGTAGTCCGGCCGGTAGCCGAGTTCCTGCACCACCCGGGTGAGGCTGTACTCGACGCAGAGCAGCGCCGCGTTGGAGTCGGCGAGCGAGTCGAAGGGGTCGCTCTTCTGCCGGTCCGGGTCGAAGACGACGTCCAGCAGCGACCTGCCGAGGACGGGCGAGGCGATCTCGTCGCAGTGCTCCAACCACAGCCGGTAGCGCGGGTTGTGGTCGTAGAGCTCGCGCGTCATGTGGAAGTACTGGGAGCCCTGGCCCGAGTACATGAACACGATCGGTTTGGTCATCGCCGGTGCTTCCAGGATTTCTCGGTCAGGGGGAGGAACGGGGTGGCGGCTCTGCGCGGGTGCGGTCCGGCGGCCGGGCGGGCGCCGGGCCCGCCCGCCGACGGGGTCAGCATGTCCGCAGGCAGATCGCCGAACTGATGCCGCCGAAGCCCATGCTGAGGCTGACGGCGGTCTCGACGGCCCAGGGCTCCGCCGCCGCGCCCACCCAGGGCAGCGACGGGTCCATCGGGTCGAGCAGGTTGCGGGTGGGGTGCAGGACGCCGGCCCGCATCTGGAGCAGCGTGGCGATCACCTCGACGGTGCCGGCCGCGGTGAGCCCGTGCCCGGTGATCGACTTGGTGGCGTTGATCCGCGCGTCGGTGAGCCCGCACTCGCGCAGTGCCGCCAGTTCGATCTCGTCGCCGAGGCGGGAGCCGGTGCCGTGCGGGTTGACGTAGTCGACGGCGGACGCGGTCAGCCCGGCCTCCCGCAGGGCGCCCCGCAGGACCCTGGTCTCGCCCTCCAGCGAGGGGTTGGGGTTGCGGTTGCCGTCCATGGCGGTGGCCCCGCCGAGGAAGCGGCCGTACGGTGCCCGGCCCGGCCGCGCGCCCTCCCGCTCGATGACGACCGCGCCACAGGCCTCGCCGTAGACGAAGCCGGCCCGGTCGCGGTCGAAGGGGCGGCAGGCCGCGCCCGGGTCGTCACCGGGAGCCATGGCGCCCATCGCCCGGAAGGCGAGGCACTCCCAGTACGAGAGGTCCATCAGCGCGCCCATCGCGACGCAGACGTCGACCTGCCCGGACCGGACGGCGCGGACGGCCTGCAGGACGGCGAGCAGTCCGCTGGCCGACGCCCCGCCCAGGGTGTGGGCGAAGCCGCGGATCGGGAAGACCTCGGTGCACAGCCCGCACAGGTCGGAGTCCATGAAGGCCATGCCGTAGGTCGGCCGCAGGAACTCCGGCTGCTGCGCGTGCCGGGCGTGGAGCTGGGTCAGCTCCCGCTGCTGGACGTTCGAGCCGCCGATGACCAGCCCGATCCGGTACGGGTCGACGTCCGCCAGGCCGGCGTCCGTCCACGCCTCGTCCAGGGTGGCCAGGGCGGCCCGCGCCGAGAGCGAGGCGGTCCGCAGTGTGCGCGGCGGAACGGCGGCCGGCATCGCGAGCTCGCCGATCTCGGCACCGAGGAAGGCCGGGCCGGTGCCGTCCGGCCCCGTGGGGGCGGACGGCACCTGGCGGCCCGGGCGGTTCATCGGGCCGAAGGCGTGGCTCCCGTCGAGGAGGGCGGCCAGGAACGCGTCCCTGCCCTGGCCCACCGCGGTGGTGATCCCGATGCCGGTGAAGACGAGGTCGTGCGCGTCAGGCGTTCGACTTGGCATGGATCCGGTCCGCCAGTTCGCCGATGTTCCTCGCGTCCGCCAGCTCGGCGAGCGGGATGCTGACCGAGAGCGCCTCGATCGTCATCATCAGGATCTCGGCCCGGTCGATGGAGTTGGCGCCGAGCTCCTTGAGCGAGTCGTCGGCGGTGAACGCGTGGTCCTCCAGCTCGGGCAGGACTTCGCGGGTGTTCTCCACGATCAGCTTGAGGACGTCCTGGGTGGACATGGTCAACCTCCTATGTAGTGCGATGCGATGAGGTCGCGCACCTCGGGCTGGTGGAAGGTCTTCTCGTGCATGGCGACCTCCCGCGCGATGTAGTCCGGCAGTTCGGCCCGCAGGTCGCGGACCAGGTGGTCCTTCAGCGTGACCAGCGAGATCCTCGGCTTCTCGGCCAGGGTCTCCGCCAACTCGACGGCGTAGGGCAGGACTTCGGCCCTGGGGAGGACGGGGAAGGGGATCCCGCGCTCCTTGAGGTCCCGGCCGTAGTAGGTCTTGGCGGAGAGCAGCATCTCCTCGGCCAGGCTGAAGCCGAGCTTCTTCGGCAGGATCATGGTGGCGCCCATGCCGGGGGTGAAGCCGTACTTCATGAAGTTGGTGGTGTAGATGCTCTCCTGGCTGAGGACGACGAAGTCGGAGAACATCCCCATGGCGAAGCCGCCGCCGATGCCGTGCCCCTGCATCGCGGCGATGACGGGCACCGGGCAGTCCAGCGCGAGCCCGTAGATGTCGGAGTCGGTGAAACTGATCCGCCGCTCCTGGATCTGGAGCAGGCTCTCCTTGCGGCCGCCGCTCGCGAAGTAGTTGCCGTAGCCGGTGAGGACGACCGCCTTGACCCGCTCGTCGGCCCGGGCCTTCCCGAAGGCCTCGCTGAGGCCGATGATGAGCTGGTCCGAGAAGGTGTTCTTGTGGACCGTGTCCTGCATGGTGATCTGGACGACCGACGGCCTGATCTCGCGGTAGTCCACGACTGCGCTCTGCATGACCTACTCTCCTTCCCAGGGGAAGAGCCCTGTCTCCACGTAGCGCGCGATCTTCCGCAGGTTCTCCTGGTCGGAGAAGACCTCGCGGTTGGCCTCGATGGCCTTCTCCCGGGAGGCGACCAGGGTGTCGTCGAGCGTGCGCAGGTAGTTCTTGTAGCGGGCCACCCCGGTCTTCGGCAGGTAGCGCAGCCGCAGCAGGTGCCGGCGCAGCAGGTTCGCGCTGTTGGCGTCGGCGGCGTCCACGAGCTTCCAGGCCAGGGCCTGTTCGGCGGTGAACGGCTGGGTGGTGAGGGTGATGTAGTTGGCCCGGGCCGGTCCGACCTTGCGGATCAGGAACGGCAGGACGCAGGCCGGCATCAGCCCGAAGAGCAGCTCCGAGAGGCTGAACACCGAGCGGTCCTCGCACAGCACGATGTCGCAGGCGGCGACGAAGCCGAGGCCGCCGGCGTTGACCTTGCCGCGGACGTGCGCGATCGAGACGAACGAGCCGAGGGCCAGCGCGAGCCACAGGTCGTACAGCGCCTGGGCGTGGGTCTCCTCCTGGCCGCCGCCGTCCCCGGAGGCGAGCTCGCGGAAGTCGGCGCCCCAGCAGAACACCTCGGGCAGGCCCTCCAGGACCAGCACCTTGGCGTGCTCCTCGGCGAAGCGCACGGCACGGGTGCACTCCTCGACGAGCCGGCGGTCGATCGCGTTGTCCGCCTCGGGGCGGTGGAGCTGGAGGAAGAGGATCTCGTTGTCGAACCTGACCTTGACGGTCCGGTACTCCGCCGGGTCCGGGGCGAGGACCGGTCCCCCGTTCAGGACACCCACTCGTACTCCCGGTGGAACTCGTCGATCCGCTTGAGGAACAGCAGTTCCCGGCCGAGCGCGGTGCGGGCGCCGGGGACGATGCCGGGGTCGAGCTCGGTGTTGCGGGTCCCGAACTTCACGGCGTGGTTGGTGCGGAGCAGCATGTCGTACTCGTCCATGCCGAGCTCGTACCGCTTGTCCAGGTGGTCGGCGATGCCGAACCGGCGGATGCGCTGCTGGCTGTCGGGGCGGACCACGCCGCTGAAGAACTCCGAGCAGCAGCCGGATCCGTAGGAGAAGACGCCGACCCGCTGCGGGCCGGTGAGGTCGGCGTTGTCGATGGTGCTCGCGAGCGAGAGCATGGTGGTCGCGCCCATGATGTTGCCGACCCGCTGGCAGTACGTCAGGCCGGGGCCCATCCGGCGCTGGAAGTCCTCCTCGATCGCCGCCGGACGCGCCTTGAGGAACTTGCGCATCAGGTTGCGGTGGGCGCCCTTGATCATGCCGCCGAAGGGCGTGTGGAAGGCCAGGTAGCCGAAGGTGTCGGCGAAGTGGACGTCGCCGACCCGGCGCGAGTACTCCTGGAAGGCGTTCTCGCAGCAGTCGAGGTACGACAGCAGGGACAGCTCGGCGTTGCCGGCCTCGCTGTCGGGCAGCGGACGGCAGGTGTCCATGACCTCGTGGCCGTAGTAGCCGCTGGCGCCCACGTCGATCTGGAAGACGTGCGGGTTGTCGCTGATCAGCATGGCGACGGCGCCGGCGCCACCGCTCGGCTCGGCGAAGGACCAGTCCTCGGAGAGCGCGTCGCCGCCCTCGGCCACCATGAAGCGGGTGATGTCGGTCGCGATGACCAGGGCCTTCGCCCCGGGGGAGGTCTGCGCGAGGATGAAGTTGGCGGCGGTCTGGAGCGCCGCGACGCCCGAGTAGCAGGCGTTCTTGATCTCGAACAGGCGGCAGTTGCGGTTCAGTCCGAGCAGGCTGTGGAAGTAGGTGCTCATGGACTTGCCGAAGTCGAAGGCCGACTCGGTGCCGGTGATGACGAGTTCGATCCGGTCCCGCTCCTCCGGGGACAGCGCGTCGATGATCGGCTTGGCCGCGTTGACGCCGAAGGTCACCGGGTCCTCGTAGGGCAGCGCGACGGTCTTCTCCTTCATCAGGAGGTTGTGGAACCTCGCGGTGTCCAGTCCGCGGTGGACCGCGAGCTTCTCCACGTTGACCTGGCTGGTGCCGGCGAAGACGTTCATCGCTTCGATTCCGACGGTCGTCATCAATCTCTCCTGGGGCTTCTGATCGGCGTGGCGGGGTGGTCCGTCGGACTAGTGGACGAGTTCGATCTCGTTGAGGTCGAAGTAGCCCCGGTAGCCGGCCATGTAGACGGCCGCGCGGTGGCCGAAGAGCACCGTGGCCTCGGTCGCGGTCTCCAGGGTTCCGTAGTCGCCGACCGTGGAGCGCACCCTGGTGCCCACCGGGTTGGTCTCGTTCCAGTCCCGCACCAGCTCGGGCGCGGACCGGCGCGGCTTCGGCTCGGCCGGCACGGTGTGCTTGCGCGGGTCGGGGATCTCCCGGCGGATCTTCTTGACCAGCTTGGTCAGGACGTCGCCGTGGCCGATCTCCTCGAACTCCATCCCCTCGTGGCCGAGGAGGTGTTCCACCGTGTCGGACCACCGCACCGAGCTGACGATCTGCTCGGCCAGGCGCTCCTTCAGGAGGTGGTTCTCGTACGGACGGCCGGTCACGTTCGAGATGACGGTGATCTGCGGCTCGGCGAACGGAATGCCGTCCAGGAATGCCGCGAACTCGGCCCGGGCCGGCTCCATGAAACGGGAGTGGAACGCGCCGCTGGTGTTCAGCGCGACGAACAGGTGCTTGCCCGTCTGGAACAGCGGCTTGGCCGCCTCGATGTCCTCGCTCCGGCCGGAAATCACGATCTGCGAGGGGGTGTTGTAGTTCGCGAGGTCGACCTCGGTGAGACCGTTCTCCTCCAGGACGGTCCGGATTTCCTTCTCGGACGCGTTCAGCACCGCGGCCATGCCGCCGCCGACCGCTTCCGCCATCAGCTCGCCGCGCTTCTTCACCAGCCGCAGACCGGTCGCGAAGTCGAAGACCCCGGCCGCCAGCAGGGCGTTGAATTCGCCCAGGCTGTGGCCGGCCAGGAAGTCCGGCGTGGTGCCGGTCTCGCGCACTCTCGCTTCGTACGAAAGGGCGTTGACCACGTACAACGCGGGCTGGGTGTACCGCGTCTGCTTCAGCAGGCCCTCGGGGTCCTCCAGGCAGAGGGACTTGACCGAGTAGCCGAGGATCTCGTCCGCGGTGCGGGTGAGGTCCGCGAACTCGTCGAAGAGCGAACCCCCCATTCCCTTCCGTTGCGATCCCTGGCCCGGGAAGATGTACGTCTTCATGGAGAAGCCTTTCTCGTCATGACGGAACCGCGGCAGCGCACGGCTTTGCCCGCACTGCCGGTGAGTTGACCAGGCGTCAGTTCCAGTGGGAATTCTCCAGGCCCCCGGCCCCCCGGCCATCGCCAGCGATCGTGACGTTTGATCAGATCATAGGCCCAAGCCTTTGGCGTGACCAGTGTGAGAATTCCCATGGGCCGCGGAAACGGCCCGACTCGCCTGCTGCTCAGCGTGATTGATGCTCCGTGAGAATGTCCGCCGCCCCCCTCATGAGGTCGTCGGCGATCCGGTCCACGTGCCGGTTCCGCCAGTCCTCGAGCGGCGTGCCCTTCACCCACTGGTTGAAGGCGCCGAGGGCGGGCCCGGTGTGCACCTGGAGGTTGGCCGGGTCGCGGTCCGGGTCCTGGAAGGTCAGCCGGCTGCTGTACCCGTAGTACCAGCGGAACATCAGGGCCATCCGGCGCTTCGGGCTCCGCCCGGCCCGCTCGACCTCGTCCGTCTGGCCGGTCCGCTCCAGGTACTCCTTGGTCTCCCGCCAGACGTCCTCCGCGCTGCGCTTGAAGAAGGTGTCCTGGATCTGCCTCCGGGTCCCGGGCGGGATCTCCTCCCAGGACTCGTGGGTGCGGTAGAGCGCGGAGAGCTTGTTGGCCCGGGCCGGGAACAGCACGCCCTTCTTCAGGACCTGCACGAGGGCGCCGATCTCGAACATGTCGCCGGCCGGGCAGTAGTCGGTGTCCTGGACGTCGATCTCCTGCAGGCGGTCCTTCACCCGGTCGCTGATCGCCGCCTCGACCGTGCACTGGTTCACGGACCCGGTCATGACGTAGTCGGCCCCCAGGGCGAACGCCGCGGCGACCGCCCGGGGCGTGCCGAGTCCGCCCGCCAGCCCCAGCCTGATCCCCTCGGCGTACCCGTGCTCCCGCGTCAGGTCGCGGCGCAGCGCCTGCATCGACGGCAGCAGCACCGAGGCCACCCCGCGGTCGGTGTGGCCGCCCGAGTCGGCCTCGACGGTGAGCTCCTGGGCCACCGGGATCCGGCGGGCGAGCTCGGCCTGCTCGGCGGTGACCAGGCCCTCCGCCAGCAGCCGGGCCACGATCGGCTCGGGGGCCGGACGCATGAACTCCCGGGCCACCTCCGGACGCGAGACCTTGGCCAGGATCCGGGTGCCGCGCACGACCCCGCCGTCGTGGCCGCGACGCAGCCCGCTCAACTGGTAGCGCACCAGCGCGGGCGTCACCTTGACGAAGGCCGAGGCCTCGATGATCCGCACGTCCTCGGTGAGCAGCAGCTCGACCATGGCGCGCTCGCGCTCCGGATCCGCCAGGCTGCCCAGCAGGTTCACCCCGAACGGCCGGTGCGGCGCCAGCTCCTTGCGGATGTGGGCGATGTCGTCCACCACTCGCTCCACCGGCATGCCCGCCGCCCCGAGGAAGCCCAGGTAGCCGGCCCGGCCCATGGCGACGACCAGCTCCTTCGAGGCGACCCCCCGGTACATCGACCCCGACGCATAGGCGTAGTCGATGCCCAGGTCGCGGCGGAAGCGCTCGTCGCCGAGTCGCCCTGCCGTGGTTCCCATCCCACCCTCCCTGTTCCAGCGCGGTCCCGGACCGCCGCCCCCGGGTGCGGGGGCGGCCGTCCGGTCCGCCGTACGTTTCGAGACCGGCCCGGGAGGCCCGGTCACTTCCCGCGCTCGGCGGCCCTGCGCCTGCGGGTCATCCAGGCCTTGGCCGCGGCGACCCTGCGCTGGTCCTTGGCGCCGGAGTAGCACACCTTGCAGAAGGACCGGATCGCCGACAGCGACCGCTCCTCGCCGAGCATCACGAAGTGGTTCGACGACTCCACGTCCGCCCGGTGGAAGTCGGGCAGCTGCTTCTCCCACTCCGTCCAGTACTCGGCGTGGTCCAGCTCCGGGGCGCCGCCCCGGGTCGAGAAGACCGCTTCCAGGTCCCCGAAGAAGAGGCCGCTGCCGTTGCGGAAGTAGAAGCAGGTGACCTCCTCGGCCCGGGGCAGCGGCAGCACGTCGTAGTCCAGGACCAGGTACGCCTCCTGGACCCGGACGTTCTGCTCCACGACCGCGCGCAGGGCCTCGGCCGAACCGCGCAGTCCGCGCTCCCGCGCGAGCCCGATGACCCGGTCGAGCAGGGTGTCGTCGTCCTGCAGCCAGTCCACCTCGGCGGCGGCGACGAACGCGCCGCCGAACTGCCCGGGCGCCGGCTTGGCCGCCGCGAACAGCAGGGCGTTGACTCCCTGGAGGACCATGTCGGTGCGGGCCATGGTCATGCTCTTGACCGCGTCGCCGTACATCGAGTCCACCATCACCACGGTGTCCACCCGCTCGCCGCGCTCCTGCAGCCGGCGGGTCACCTCGTAGGCCAGCAGGCCGCCGAGCGAGTAGCCGCCGAGGTCGTAGGGCCCCTCCGGCTGGACGCTCCGGATGACGTCCACGTAGTGCTCGGCCATGGCCGGGATGCCCTGCAGCGGGGCGCTGTCGGACATCCAGCCACGGGCCTGGATGCCGTAGAACGGGCGCTGGACGCTGTCGGCGAGGGCGGTGTAGACCTCCACCCCGCCCATCCCGCCGTGGAACCAGAACACCGGCCGGCCCTCGCGGACGCCGTTGAGGCGGACGGCTTCGGTCGGGCGCACCGGGGAGGCCGGGGACGCCGCTGCCGCGTCGACCGGGGTGGCCGCGTCGGCCGGGGTCGCCGGGGCCGCGTCGGCCGGGGTCGCGGCGCCGAAGCGGCGCTGCAGGTCCCGGGTGGACCGGCAGTCGGCGAGCGACTGCGCGTCGGCGTCCGGGTCGATCCCGGTCCGGATGCCGTGCAGCAGTTGGGTGGCGAGGATCGAGCTCAGCCCGAGGTCCTCCAGCGGCGCGTCCGGGTCGAGGGCGTCGGCGGGCACCCCCAGCAGGTCGCCGACCAGGCCGGCGATCCGCTCCGCGGCGCCCGTCGCCGCAGCGGCGGCCACCGGCGCGGCCACCGGCGCCGGGAGCGCGGGTGCGGGAAGCGCGGATGCGGGTGCGGGTGCGGGTTCCCGGCCCGGCGTCACCCAGTGCCGGCGCCGGTCGAAGGGGTAGGTGGGCAGGTCCCGCAGCAGCCGCGGCCGACGGGTGCGCGGCAGCTGCTCCCACGGCACCGCCCCGCCCCTGGCCCAGAACAGCGCGAGGCTGTCCGGCCGCGCCTCGGCGAGCAGTTCGCGCAGCACCGCGTCACCGACCCGGCCGCCGAGCAGCACTCCGAGCTCGGAGTCGTCGCGGCGGGTGTCGCCGGTGAACAGCGGCACGGTGGACCCCGTACCGGCCAGGAAGTGGTCCAGACCGGCGAGGAGGTCCGCCCGCCCGGCGGCCACCAGGGCGAGCCGGGACTCCATCGGCTCACGGCCGTACTGGAGGGTGTGGGCGAGGTCGGCGAGGTCCGTCTCCGGCCGCGCACCGACGTACGCCCGCAGCCGGCCCGCCACCGCCCGGAGCCGGTCCTCGGTGCGGGCGGACAGGACGATCACCTGCGGGGAGCCGTCCGCCTCGGCGGCCGGCCGCTCGATCCGGTCCGGGCCGCAGTACTCCTCGACCACCAGGAAGGCGTTGGAACCGCCTGCGCCGAAGCCGCTGATCGTGGCCCGCCGCGGGTACTCCCGCCGCTGCCCGTCCACGTCCACCACCGGCCGGTGCCACTCCCCCGCCTCCCGCGGCAGCCGGAACGGCGTGCCGTCCAGGCGCACCCCGGGGTTGAGTTCGCCCTCGCCGACGAAGGGGACCAGCCGGCGGTGCCGGAGCTGGAGGACGACCTTGCTCAGCTGGGCGACGCCGGAGGCCGCCTCCAGGTTGCCGAGGTTGGACTTGACGGTGCCGATCGCACAGAACCCCTCGTCCCGGGTGTGGGCCCCGAACGCCTTCTTCAGCGCGGCGAATTCGAGGGCGTCGCCCATCTGCGAGCCGTTGGCGGAGGCCTCCACGTAGCCGACGGTCCGCGGGTGGACGCCCGCCCGGCGCAGCCCGGTGTCGATCAGCTCCGCCTGCCGGTCGGGGCTCGGCACCATCGGGCCGTTGGTGCGCCCCTTGTGGTTGGTGGCGCTGGACCGGATCACGGCCAGGATCTCGTCACCGTCGGCGACGGCCCGGGAGAGCGGCTTGAGCAGGACGGCGCCCACGCCCTCGGCGGGCAGGAAGCCGTCGCCGTCCAGGAACGCCCGGCTGTCGGGGCTGCTGCCGGTGAGACCGGTGAGGCTCAGGCCCAGGTACTTCTTGGGGTGGATCGTGAGGTTGACGCCACCGGCGATCATCATCTCGCAGCTGCCCCGGCGCAGTTCCTCGCACGCCAGGTGGATGGCCACCAGCGAGGAGGAGCAGGTGGAGTCCACCGCGACGCTCGGGCCCTGGAGGTCGAAGAAGTGCGAGACGCGGTTGGCGATCGCGCTGTAGGACATCACCGAGGTGATCGACTCGTGCACCGGGTCGGAGGCCAGCAGCTGGTAGTGCTGGTACATGGCCCCGACATAGACGCCGACCTTGCTGCCGTGCGCCTCGCGCAGGCGGTCCCGGGTGTAGCCGGACCGCTCCAGGAGGTTCCAGACGCACTCCAGGAAGAGCCTGGTCTGCGGGTCCGTGATGGCGGCCTCACGGGGCGAGACGTGGAAGAACAGCGAGTCGAAGCCGGCGACGTCGTCGAGGAACCCGCCCCACTTGGTCGGCGTGCGGCCCGGCCGGTTCGGCTCGGGGTCGTAGTGGTCGCCGTGGGCCCAGCGGTCGGCGGGCACCTCGGTGATGCCGTCGCGGCCGGCCAGCAGGTTCTGCCACAGCTCGTCCGGGTCGGCGGCGCCCGGGTAGCGGCCGGCCAGGCCGATCACGGCGATCGCGTCCTCCCCGGCCGGCGCGGGCGCGGCCGGGGCCTGGGCGGTGACCGTGGCGGTGACCGGCTCCACGACGGCGGGAACGACGGCGGAGGCAGGGACGGCGGGGACGGCGGCGACGGGGGCTTCGATGGCCGGGGAGGCCGCAGGGGCCTGCGGAGCCGGGGAGGCCGCAGGGGCCTGCGGAGCCGGGGAGGCCTCCGGCGCCGCCACCCGGGCGCCCAGCACCCCCGTCAGCGCCCCGGCGTGCTCCGCCAGGAAGTGGGCGCTCAGTGCCTCGATGCTCTGGTGCTCGAAGAACAGCGTCTTGGAGAGCGAACCGAAGTCGGCCTCCAGCCGGTTGGTGACCGTCAGCGCCAGCACCGAGTCGATGCCGAAGCGGTCGAACGGGGCGCCCGGGTCGATCCGGTGCGCCGGGATCCGGATCACCTCGGCCAGCGTGTCGCGCAGGTACCCGATCAGCGCGTCCCGGACGGTCTGCCCGCCGGGGGCGGCGGCCGGAACCGCGGCGGCCCGGTCGGCGGCGGCCGGGGCCGAGTCGGTCACCGGGACCGCCGTCGGCCGCTGCGGCTCCTCCCGGTGCAGCACCGTGCGGCGGACCCGCTCGACGTCACCGGCGACCACCAGCACCTGGGTGTGCGGCGCGTCCAGCGCGGCGTAGAGCGCGCCGAGGCCGAGCCCGCTGGGCATCGGCGCCATGCCGAGCCGTCGGTGCATCAGCTCCTCGGTGGCCCGGTCGACCCGCATCCCGCCCTCGGCCCACAGCGGCCAGTCCACGGAGACCGAGGCCCCGCGCCGCTCGCCCCGGGCGACCAGCTCCTGCCGGTGGGCCTGGTAGGCGTCCATGAAGGCGTTGGCGGCCGCGTAGTCGGCCTGCCCGGTGTTGCCGAACACCCCGGCCAGGCCGGAGAAGGCGACCAGGAAGTCCAGGTCGAGGTCCTTGCTGGCCTCGTCCAGGTTCACCAGGCCCGCGACCTTGGGCGCCAGCACCTCGCGGCACTGCTCGGCCGTGCGTCCGCGGAGCAGGCCGTCCCGGATCACCCCCGCGCCGTGCACGATGCCGTGCAGCGCGCCGTGCTCGTGGTGGATCCGTTCGACCAGGTCCCGCACCCCGGCGGCGTCCGCGACGTCGAGCCGCTCGTACCGCACGTCGGCGCCGCGGGCCCGCCAGCCGTCCAGGACCGCCTCCTGCTCGGGGCTCGGCGCCGAGCGGCCGACCAGCACCAGGGTCAGCTCGCGGACCGCGTCGACCATGTCCCCGGCCACGACGGTGCCGATGCCGCCGAGCCCGCCGGTCAGCAGGTAGACGCCGCCGTTGCGCCACGGCACCCGGGTGTCCGTCGGGTGCCCGCCCTCGACCCAGGTGAGGGCCTCGGCCCTGCCGTCCCGGAAGCGCAGCAGCGGCTCGCCGGAGCTGCGCCGCGCCGTGCCGATCCGGTCGGCCAGGGTGTCCGCGTCCTCGGCCGGGTCGACCAGGACGGCCTGCGCCAGCAGCCCGGGGGCTTCGGCCTGGGCCGTCTTCAGCAGTCCGAGCAGGCCCTGGGCGGTCACCCGCTCGGCCGCCTCGGGCACGACCAGCTGCACCAGGGTGCGCGGGTCGGAGCCGGCCTCCGCCGCCAGCCGCTGGACGTGGGCGAGGGTCTGCTCGGCGTGCGCCGTGAACCGCTCCGCCGGACCGCCGGCGCCGCCGGACAGCCGGATCACCCGGGCCGCCGGGTCGCGCCGCTCCAGGGCGTCGGCGAGGTCGGGCAGGTCGGGCACCAGGACGACGGCCGGGTGGTGCGGCGCCGCCGCGGCGCCGGTCTCCACCGGGCGCCAGGCGGGCAGGAAGGTCACCGCGGACACCTCGGCGGACGGGGCGTCGGCCGTGGCCCGGCCGACCTCGCCCTCGAGGACGCGGTACGACATGCCCCGGATCCGGACCCTGACCTCGCCCTGCCGGTCGCAGAGGTCGATGTCCAGCTTGAAGACCCGGCTGTCGCGCTCCACGCCCGCGCTGTAGCGGATCCAGGCCCACATCTCCTCGGTGCAGGCGCCGAGGACCTCCAGCTCGTCCAGGGCGAACGGCAGCGACGGCTTCGTGCCGGACACGTCGAGGGTGTCCGCCCCGCCGGCCGCTCCCAGGCCGAGCGAGGCCTGCAGGGTCGCGTCGAGGATGCTCGGGTGCAGGACGTAGGCGTCCCGGGTGTCCCGCACCGAAGCGGGCAGCACCAGCCGCACCAGCACCTGGTCGCGGCCGATGTGCAGGCGCTCGATCCCCTTGTGCGAGTCGCCGTACGAGAAGCCGATCGCCTCGTACGCCGGGTACAGGCGGGCGGCTTCCAGGACGCCGCGGTCGCAGGCGGCCCGGATCCCGGCGAGGTCCAGGACGGCCGGGGCACCGGCCCGGCGCAGCACCAGGCCCTGGCTGTGCACCACCGGCGCGCCGCTCGCGTCCCCGTCCGTTCCGGTGATCTCGAAGGCCGCCTCGTCACGGCCGGTGGGGCGCAGCGAGGTGGTGAGGGTGACCGGGCTGCCCTCGGCGGTGACCGGCCGTGCCCAGGCGACGTTGCGCAGGGTGAGGCGGATGCCGTCCGCGGCCGGGCCGCCGAGGGCCAGGGTGCCGGCCGCGCGGGCCATCTCCAGGCAGGCCACCCCGGGCAGGACCTTGCGGCCCTTCACCACGTGGTCCTTCAGGAAGTGCTCCTCGCCGGTGAACACCGACTCGTGGCGGCGGGTGGCGAAGTCCGAGACGTCGGCGTGCAGCAGCGGGTGCGGCGCCGCCCCGGGGCCGGCCGCGGGGGCCGCCGCCCGGGGCGCCGCGGCCTGCGGCACCCAGTAGCGGTCGCGGGCGAAGGGGTACGTCGGCAGTGGCACCCGCCGGTGCCCGCGGCCGGTGAACAGGGCGGCGTAGTCCAGGCCGTACCCCTGGACGAAGAGGTCCGCGACGGTGGCCAGGTACTCGGCCAGCGTCTCCGGGTCGGTCTCGGTGGTCGCCCGGTGGAGGCAGTCGTTGCCGAAGTTGCGCAGCGCGGCGCGCTCGGTGGGGCCCTGGGCGGGCACCTCCCCCGTACACACCAGGGAGCTGCGGCCCTGCTCCAGCCAGAGCCGGAGGCCGCGGACCAGGTCGTCCTGGTCCCGGGCCACCACGGCCAGCCGGTGCGACAGGTGCCGGCGGCCGGTCAGCAGCGTGAAGGCGGTGTCACCGAGGTCGAGTTCGGGGTGGCGCTCGGCGTGGGCCAGCAGCCGGCGGACCTGCTCGGTCAGCTGCTCGGCGGTGCCCGCGGACAGGACGAGCAGGTCGGCCGGGGCGGGTGCGTCGCGGTGCGCGGTCAGCGGCGCCTCCTCGATGACGAGGTGGGCGTTCGTGCCGCTGACGCCGAAGGAGCTGACGGCCGCGCGCCGGGTGCCGTCCCCGCCGGCCTCCCAGGGCCGGTTCTCGGTGTTCACGTAGAACGGGCTGCCCGCGGTGTCGATGTGCGGGTTCCCGCGCTCGTAGTTGATCGACGGGGGGATGCGCCGGTGGCGCAGCGAGAGCAGCACCTTGAGGACGCCTGCCACGCCGGCCGCCGTGATGGTGTGTCCGAGGTTGGACTTGACCGAGCCGAGGGCGCAGTAGCCCTCCCGCGTGGTGTAGCGGCGGAACGCGCGCTTGAGCGCGTGGTACTCGATCGGGTCACCCAGCTTGGTGCCGGTGCCGTGCGCCTCGACCAGCTGGATGTGCTCGGGGTTGATGCCGAAGGCGTCGTAGACCGCGGTCTCCAGCCGCTCCTGGGAGCGGGCGCTCGGCGCGGTGATGCCGTTGGAGGCACCGTCCTGGTTGATCCCGGTGCCGCTGATCACGCCGTGCACGTGGTCGCCGTCGGCGAGCGCGTCGGAGAGCCGCTTGAGGACGACCACGCCGACGCCCTCGCCGGGGACGAAGCCGTCGGCGCGCTCGTCGAAGGTGTGGCAGCGCCCGGTCGGCGAGAGCATGCCGGCCTGGCCCGCCAGCAGGTAGAACTGCGGCGTGGCCTGGAGCGCGACACCGCCGGCGATGGCCATCCCGGTCTCCCCGCCCCACAGCCCCTGGCAGGCCAGGTGGATGGCGACCAGGGAGCTGGAGCAGGCGGTGTCGACGGCGACGGCCGGGCCCTGGAGGTCGAGGTAGTAGGAGATGCGGGCGGGCAGGGCGGACAGCGAGTTGCCCCACATGGACTGGGGCGGCGCCTCGCCGCCGAACAGCTGCGCGTAGCCGCTCTCCTGACAGCCGACGTAGACGCCGACCTGGCGGCCCTGGGTGGTCGAGCCCGCGTAGCCGGCGTCCTCCAGGGCCTTCCAGGCCTCCTCCAGGAACAGCCGCTGCTGCGGGTCCATGTAGGTCGCCTCGACGCCGGAGATGTTGAAGAACGTCGGGTCGAAGCGGTCGATGTCGTCGACGAAGCTGCCGCGGTCGCAGTCGCCGGCGCTCTCGGGCAGGCCCGAGAGGTCCCAGCGGGAGACCTTCTCGATCAGGTCGTCGCCCTGCGCGAGGTGTTCCCAGAGCCGCTCGACGTCCGGTGAGCCGCCGAAGCGGCCGCTCATGCCGACGATGGCGATCGGTTCCTTGCGCAGGCCCGCGGCCGGTTCGGGGCGGGGCCGGGCCGGCACCCGCTCGGCCGCCGCCGGGGCGGCGGGCCGTGCGGTGGCGGTCCGCGTGGTGGGGGCCTCCGCGCCGGGCTCCGGGAGCGGTTCGGCTGCCTCGGCCGCCGGCCGGAGTCCGGCCGGGAGGGAGGCGAGTGCCTCCGCCCGGTGGGCGGCGACGACGTGCCGGGCCAGCCGGTTGACCGAGCCGTGGTCGAAGAGGTCGGTGGTCGCCAGGTCGATGCCGAGCTTCCGGTTGATCTCCTGGATCAGCTGCACGCCGATGATGGAGTCGATGCCGTAGTCCATGAAGGCGTCGTCCGCGGCGATCTGCGTCCGGTCGACCTTCAGGGAGAGCTTCAGCTGCTCGAAGACGACGTCCTTGACGTGCTCCTCCAGCACCTCGTCCGGCACCGCCCCGGCGCGCCGCGCCGGACGCTGCGAACGGGGCGCCCGGCCCGCCGGCTCCGCGCCGGTCTGCTCCGCGCCGGTCTGCTCCGCGGCGCCACCGGGGGCCTCGGGCTCCACGGCGTCCTGCCGGATCAGGCCGTCGCTGTCGGCCGCGATCACCTGGTGGCCCAGGTCGTGCAGGCGCCGGGCCGGGAAGGAGACGGAGTCGAAGCCCTCGTCCTCCAGCACGTCCGCCCAGGACTCCGGGGCGAGCCCGGGGCAGCCCGGGATGCGCAGCTCGTCGTCCTCGTAGAGCCACCACCCCTCCAGCAGGCCGAAGGTGAGGTGGGTGAACATCGAGTGGGAGGACAGCTCGTTCGCCAGCAGGACGCCGTTCGCCTTGAGCGTGGCCTTGGCGTTGCGCAGCGTCCGGCGGATGTTCCTGGTGGCGTGCAGGACGTTGGTGGCCAGCACGATGTCGTAGGAGCCGGGTTCGACGTCCTGGGTCGCCAGCGGCGCCTCGACGTTGAAGATGCGGTAGTCCAGGTAGGGGTGCTTCGGCCCGTACTCCTTCTCCGCGTACATCAGGAAGGACTTCGACAGGTCGGTGTAGCTGTACGTCTCGACGTGCGCGGCGTACGGCTCCAGCTTCTCGAAGACCTTGACGCTGCCGCCGCCGGTCCCCGCCCCGATCTCCAGGATGCGGACCCGGGCGGCCGGGTCGGTGCGCAGGATCTCGCGCACCGCGCCGGCCACGGCCTCGGCCATCACGCCGTTGAAGCAGTCGGTCACCGGGTTGTTCTTGTAGATCCCCTCGACCAGCGCCATCGAGGAGTCGGGGAACATCACGTCGGTGGCGAGCACCTCGCCGGTCAGGATCCGCGGCAGCGCGCGGAGCATCGCGTCCAGCAGCACGACCTGGGCGCGCAGGTCGGCGTTGCGGGTCCACTGCGCGCTGCGCTCCTCCCACTCCGTCCACACGTCGCGGCTGCTGATCGGGTGCGCCGGGCGGGGCCGCCGCGGGTCGCCGGTGAGGTGGCCGCGTTCGCGCAGCTGCCGGACGGACTCGTCGAGCCAGCGGCGCAGCTCGTCGCCGAGCGTCAGGCGGGGCGCGGACTCGCCGAACAGGCCGACCGCCTGGAGCTGCCCGAGCAGGAGTCGGCAGAGCAGGTCGTCGTCGATCAGCTCGGCCTCGCCCGCCGCGGCGGTCGCGACGGCCGGGTCCGCGGTCCGCTCGGCGATCTCCCGGCAGAGCCGGGCCAGGGGGATCCGGGTGCCCTGGCGGGCGGTGGTGATGGCTTCGCGCCGGATGATGTGCTGCATGTCAGGAATTTCCCCCCTGAGCCTTGACCAGACCGAGCTGGTCGAACGTGCCGGACAGTAGGACGTCGAGGGCGGCCATGCCGTCGGCGGGCTCGATCGAGGCCGCGCCGGCCCGGCTCATCCGCTCCTGGTACTCCGGCGAGGCGACGATCCCGACGCTGCCCCAGTAACCCCAGTTCATGACCTTCACCGGGGCGGAGAGCGCGGTGCCGAGCCGGTGCGCGTACGCGTCCTCGAACACCGATCCCGCCACGTAGTTGGACTGGCCGGGCGCCTTGAGGAAGGAGTTCATCGAGGAGAAGAACAGGACGAAGTCCAGCGGCTCGTCGGCGAAGACCTGGGCGAGCCGGACGCTGACGTCCACCTTGGCGGTGACCGCGGCGCGGAACCGCGCCTCGTCCATCCGCTCCAGGCTCTGGTCGAGCAGGACGATCGCCGAGTGGATCACGCCGTGCACGGCCGGGTGGTCGTGCTTGATCCGCTCGTAGGCGCGGCGCAGCGACTCCCGGTCGGTGGCGTCGGCCTGGACGTACCGGGGCTCCGGCCCCAGCTCGCCGAGGCGGCGCAACTTCGCGCGGATCGCGTCGTCCTCGGCGCGGCGGCCGATCCAGACCACCCGGGCCCCGTGGGTGCGGACCATGTGCTCGGTCCAGGCCTCGCCGATCCCGCCGGCTCCGCCGATCACGACGTAGGTGCCGCCCTGCCGGTAGACCGGCCGGGCGCCCGGGTCGCGGGGGGTGTCCTGGACCGGGATCAGGGACTGGCGGTACCAGCGCCGGCGCCGGTGGGCCCAGACGGTGCCGCGCTCCTCGCAGGACAGCGCGAACACCTCGTCCAGCGGCCACTCCCCCGTGCGGTCCAGATCGGCCAGGCGCACGTTCCAGCCCGGGTACTCCTTCGCCACCGAGCCCAGCAGGCCGTGCAGGCCGGCGTGGGTCGGGTCGACGGTCTCGCCTCGGCGCACCGGCAGGCTCTGCTCGGTCACCACGGTCAGGTCGAGCGGACGGCGGCCGTAGCCGAGCCCCAGCAACGCCTTGAGGGTGCGGAAGCAGGCGTAGAGACCGGCCTCCTGGGCCTCGACCAGGGCGTCGTCGGTGACGGCGGGCGAGGTCTGCCGGGGTGCCAGCCAGACCAGGTGGCCCACCGGCTCCGGCACCGCGTCCAGCCGGGCGGAGAGCTCCTCCACGGTGTCCGAGGGGCCGACCGGGAGGCGCTCGGCGCCGGGCAGCACCGCGCGGACCCGCTGGAACTGCTCCTCCGTGCCGCCCGCCACCAGGACGCGGCCCGCCACGGCGGGGACGGCCCCGGGGGCCGGGGCGGGAACGGCGTCCCAGACCGGCTTGAGCAGGATGCCGGTGCCCTCGGAGTGCGCGGGCGGCGTGGTCGCCGGAGCCACGGGCCGCACGGCCGCCGGGGCGATGGGCTCCGGCACGGCCCGGGCCGGGGCGGCCTCGGCGGGAGCGGCCTCGGGGGCGGGCCCGGCCAGCCAGTAGCGCTCGCGGGCGAAGGGGTAGGTCGGGAGCGGGAGGCGGCGCGGCCGCCCGTCCGCGTACAGCGCGGCCCAGTCGACGGTCGCACCGGCCACCCAGAGTCCGGCGAGCCGCTCGCACTCGGCGACCGCCGCGGCGCCGGGCGCCGTGGCCTGCGGGGTGTGCGCGGCGCCCCGCCCGCGGGCCTTCGCGGCCCGGCCGGTGAGCACGCCCTCGGCGTGCCCGTCCGCGCCGAAGCGGGCGAGGAGCCCGGCCAGCTCGTCGACGGTCGTGCCGACGACCGCCAGCCGCTGCGGCATGGCCTCGCGGCCGAGCTGCAGCGAGAAGGCGAGGTCCCGCGGGTCGAGCGAAGGGTGCTCCCGCAGGTGCGCGCCGAGCCGGGTGGCGGCGGTGCGCAGCTGCTGCTCGCTCCGCGCCGAGAGGACGAACACCCGGGCGGTCGCCGCGTCCCGCTCCGGACGGGCGGTGGCCGAGGGCTCCTCGTACTCCTCCAGGACGAGGTGGGCGTTGGTGCCGCTGAAGCCGAACGAGCTCACCGCCGCCCGGCGCGGGGCGCCCGCCGCCGTCTTCCAGGACGTCAGCTCGGTGTTGACGTAGAACGGCGAGCGGTCGAAGTCGAAGTGCTCGTTGGGCTTGGTGTAGTGGAGCGTCGGCACCAGTTGCTTGTGCTGCATGCACAGCACCGACTTCTGGATGGAGGCGATGCCGGCGGCCGCGGAGGTGTGCCCGAGGTTGCTCTTGACCGAGCCGATCGCGCAGTAGCCGACCTCGGCGGTCTTCTCGCGGTAGACGGTGCTCAGGGCCTCCAGCTCGATCGGGTCGCCGAGCTTGGTGCCGGTGCCGTGCATCTCGACGTAGCCGACGGAGGCCGGGTCGATCCCGTACCGCTCGTAGACGTCGCGCTCCAGCTCCATCTGGCTCACCACACTGGGCGCGGTGATGCCGTTGGTCTTGCCGTCCTGGTTGATGCCCGAGGCGAGGATCACGCCGTGGACGTGGTCCCCGTCCCGGACCGCGTCGTCCAGGCGCTTCAGGACCAGCGCGCCGACGCCCTCGCCGGGGACGAAGCCGTCCGCGCCGTTGTCGAAGGTCTTGCAGCGGCCCTCCGGCGAGAGCATCCCGGCACCGCACATGCTGATGTAGGCCTCGGGGCTCAGGTAGAGGGTGACGCCGCCGACCAGAGCCATGTCGATCTCGCCCGCGCGCAACGCCTGGGAGGCCAGGTGGGCCGCCACCAGCGAGGAGGAGCAGGCGGTGTCGAGCGCGATGGCCGGGCCCTTGAGGTTCAGGAAGTAGGCGATCCGCGCGGCCGTGATGGCGTTGCTGTTGCTGGTGGCGGAGACGGAGTCGCCGCCCTGCTTCTGCACGAGCATGCTGTACTCGTTGCTCATGATCCCGAGGTAGACCCCGCACTTGTCGCCGCTCAGCGCGCGGGGGTCGTAGCCCGCGTCCTCGAAGGCGTGGTAGGCCTCCTGGAGGAACAGCCGCTGCTGCGGGTCCATGCCCTCCGCCTCGGCGGGCGGAATGTTGAAGAACAGCGGGTCGAAGACGTCGACGTCGTCGAGCAGGCCCATCCAGCGGCTGTAGACCCTGCCCTTCCGGCCGGGCTGCGGGTCGAAGTAACTATCCACGTCCCAGCGGGACTTGGGGATCTCCCGGACGCAGTCGCGGCCGTTCACCAGGTTGTCCCAGTACTGCTCCAGGCCGTCCGACTGCGGGTACTTGCCGGCCATGCCGACGATGGCGATCGCGTCGGCGCCGCCCGCGCGGGCGGGCCGGACGACCGGCGCCGGAGCGGGGGCCGGGACGGCGGGGGCCGGCTGGACGGCCGCCGGGGCCGGGGCCGTGACGACCGGGGCCGGGGCCGTGACGACCGGGGCCGACTGGACGGCCGCCGGGGCCGGGACGGCCGCAGGCTCGGGCGTGGCCGATTGCTCGGTCAGCTCGCGAAAGGGACGCCCCTGAGGGGCGCCTCCCTTCTCCAGCTCCCGCAGGACGCAGGCGGTCAGTTCCTGGATGGTCGGGTGGTCGTAGAGCCGGGTGGCGGGCAGGTCCAGCCCCCACCGCTTGTTGATCACCTTGATCCACTCCACGCCGATGATGGAGTCCAGGCCGAAGTCGGTGAAGCTCCGGTCGAGGTCGAGTTCGGCCTCCTCGACGTAGAGGGCGGTGGCGAGGCTCTCCACCAGGTGGTCCTGCACCTCCTCGGCGGCGACCCGGGCCGGCGCCGGCTCGGCCCCGGGGGCCACCGGGGCGGCGGGGATCACGGGCGCCGCGACGGCCACGGGCGCGGCCGGGACCACGGGCAGGGCAGGGACCACGGGCAGGGCAGGGACCACGGGCGCGGCGACGGTCTCGGACGCGGCCGGGGTCCGCGGGCGCGGGGCGGCCGCCGAGCCGCCGAGCACGGTCCGCAGGTAGCGGGCCAGTTCACGGACGGTCGGGGTGTCGTACAGCCGGGTGGCGGCGAGTTCGAGCCCGTACCGCTTGTTGATCGCCTTGATCCACTCCACGCCGACGATCGAGTCGAGGCCCAGGTCGGTGAAGCCGGTGTCCGGGTCGACGTCCTCGATCGCCAGGTACAGGGCCTGGGCGAGGCCGTCCGACAGCTCGTCGATCAGCGTCTCCTCGTCCGGGACGGCCGACGGCGCGGGAGCGGGGAGGGGAGCGGCGGCCGGGCCGGGAACGACGGCCGGGGCGGGAGCGGGAGCGGCCGCCGCCGGGGCGACCGGCGCGACCACCGGTGCGGCGGCCGGAGCCGCCGCCGGGGCGCCGAGCGGGGCCAGGCCGATGCCGCGCGGCTTGGCCGCCGTACGGGTGCCTGCCGCCGGGGTGGCCGCGACCGGACGCAGCGCCGCGACGGGGGCGGAGGCAGGCGCGGCGGCAGGCGCGGCCGGCTCCGGACGCGCCGCGGACTCCACCGCCGTCGGGGTCTCCGCCACCGTCGGGGTCTCCGCCACGGTGGGCGCGGCCGCCGTGCCCGCCGGTGCCCAGTAGCGCTTGCGCGCGAACGGGTACCCCGGCAGCGCGATCCGCTGCGGCCGCGGGGCCGGGTAGAAGGCGCGCCAGTCCAGGTCGAGCCCGCTCACCCAGAGTTCGAGCAGCTTCCCGAACTTCCGCTTGCGGACCCACGCCCCGATGGTCGCGGCCATGTCCTCGTCGTCGGCGAGGTGGGACACCGCGCCCTTCGCCCGCTTCACCCGGCCGCGGAACAGCTCACCGGTGTCCGGCTCCGCGTCCGCCAGCCCGCGCAGGCGGGCCACCAGTTCGGCGGCGGAGCCGGCCAGGAACGCCACCCGCTCGTCCAGGTGCTCGCGCCCGGTCTGGAGGGTGAAGGACAGGTCGGGCAGGTCGGCGTCGGACAGTCCGTCCGCCTCGACCTGTGCCAGCAGGCGCCGGGCCTGCTCCCGCAGCTGCTCCTCGGTGCGTGCGGACAGCACGACCACCTCGGCCAGCGGCCAGGTCGACGGGTCGCGGGGCGCCGGGCGGGCGGCGGTCGCCGGGACGTACTCCTCGACGATCACGTGGGCGTTGGAACCGCCCGCGCCGAACGAGGAGATCCCGGCCAGCCGCGGCAGCTCGGTGCCGTCCGCGGCCACCGGCCGCTCCCACTCGGCGAGTTCGCGCTGCACCCGGAACGGCGTGTCGGCGAAGTCGATGTGCGGGTTCAGCACCTCCGAGTGCAGCGAGGGCACCAGCGTGCGGTGCTTCAGCTGGAGCAGCACCTTCGTCAGCGCGGCCATCCCGGCGGCGCTCTCCGCGTGCCCGATGTTGCTCTTCACCGAACCGATCGCACAGAACTGCCGGTCCCCGGTGTGCTCACCGAACGCCCTGGTCAGACCCGCGATCTCGATCGGGTCCCCGAGCGAGGTCCCGGTACCGTGCGCCTCGACGTAGCTCACCGACCGCGCGTCCACCCCGGCCCGCTTCAGGGTGTGGGCGATGACGGCGCCCTGGGCCGCCGGGTTGGGCACCGTGTAGCCGTTGGTCTTGCCGCCGTGGTTGACGGCGGTGGCCTTGATGACGCCGAGGATGCGGTCCCCGTCGGCGACGGCCCGGTCGAGCGGCTTCAGCAGCACCGCGCCGACGCCCTCGCCCGGCACGTAGCCGTCCCCACCCTCGCCGAAGCTCTCGCACCGGCCCTTGCTGGACGCGAAGCCGGTCTGGCCGAGCAGCAGGTACTTGGCGGGGTGCAGCGACAGGTTGACGCCGCCCGCCACGGCCACCTCGCAGTCCCCGGTACGCAGGCTCTGGCAGGCCAGGTGCAGCGCGGTGAGCGAGGACGAGCACATGGTCTTGACCGTCATGCTCGGGCCGTGCCAGTCGCCGAAGTACGAGACCCGGTTGGCGATGTTGGCCGCGTTGCCGGGGATGACCCGCCCCTCGGCCAGCGCCGACTCCGTCGCGCCGTAGAGCTGGTACTCGTCGTACATGGCCCCGACGAAGACGCCGACGTTCCCGGTCACGCCGTTCGACCGCTGGGCGGCCAGGGCCTGTCGGGTGTAGCCGGCGTCCTCCAGGGTCTCGTGGACGCACTCCAGGAACAGCCGCTCCTGGGGGTCCATGAACTGGGCCTCGCGGGGCGATATGCCGAAGAACAGCGGGTCGAACCGGTCGATGTCGTCGAGGAAGCCGCCCCACCGGCAGTAGGTCTTGCCGGGGTTGGCCTTGTCGGCGTCGTAGTGCGCGGCGTGGTCCCAGCGGTCGGCCGGCACCTCGGTGATGCTGTCCCGGCCCTCGGCGAGGTTGCGCCAGAACTCCCGGAGGTCGCGGGCCTGCGGGTAGCGGCCGGCGACGCCGATCACCGCGATGTCCGCGACGCGCGGCTCCGGGGCGGCCGTCGGCTCGGCGCCGGGGGCCCCGGCGGGCTTCACGGACGCCACGGATGCCACGGGCTCCGAGGGTGCCGCGGGCGCCGCGGGAGCCGCGGGCTTGGCGGACGCGCCCGACAGCTCGCGCAGCCGGTCGCGGTGCGCGTCGAGGAAGTAGCCGGTCAGCGCCCGGATGGTCTGGTACTCGAAGAACAGCGTCTTCGGCAGCCGCCCGAAGACCTCCTCCAGTCCGGCGGTCAGCTTCATGGCCAGCACCGAGTCGATGCCGTAGCGCTCCAGCGGGAGCCCGGCGTCGATGCGCTGGGCCGGCACTCGGAGCGCGCCCGCCAGCAGGGAGGTGACGTAGCCGACGGCCCGGTCCTCGAAGCCGTCGTCGTGTCCGTCCGGGAGGCTCCCGGGGATGTCGGTGCTGCTCACTGGTTCGTCGCCCTCGCCCGTCTGCTGCATCGTCAGCGCGTTCCTGATCCGGGTCGCGTCGCCGGCCGCGACGAGGACCTGGGGGTGGTCGGTCCGGAGGCTGCGGGACAGGGCCTCGACCCCGGCCGCCCGCTCCAGCAGGGTGATGCCGTGCTGCTCTCGGAGCAGCTCCTCGGTCGCGGCGTCCGGACGCATCCCGCCCTCGGCCCACAGCGGCCAGTTGACGGAGAGGGTGCGCCCGTGCCGTCGCCCGTCCGCGACCAGGCCCCGGCGGTAGGCCGCGTAGGAGTCCAGGAAGCCGTTGGCGGTCGCGTAGTCGGCCTGTCCGGCGTTGCCGAGGACGGCGGCGCCGGAGGAGAAGGCCACGAAGAAGTCCAGGTCCACGTCCGCGGTCGCTTCGTCGAGGTTGACCAGGCCGGTCACCTTCGGCGCCAGGACGGCGCGGAAGGACTCCGCGGTCTTGCGGACGAGGAAGTCGTCGGCGAGGACGCCGGCGCCGTGCAGGACGCCGTCCAGGCGTCCAGCGGTGCGCAGCACGTCCTCCACCAGGCGGCGGACGGCGGCCCGGTCGGTGACGTCGAGCCGGGCGTAGCGCACGTCGGCGCCGGAGGCCCGCAGCCGCTCGACGGTCCGGCGCGCCCGGGCGTCCTCCGGCGAGCGGCCGACGAGCACCAGCGTGGCGTCCGCCACCTCCGCGACGATCTGCTCGGCGAAGATCAGGCCGAGGCCGCCGAGGCCGCCGGTGACCAGGTAGACACCGCCGGCCCGCCAGGGGGAGCCGGCCGGGTCGGCGGCGGGCTCCTCCGCCCAGGTCGGCACCTCGCGCCGGCCGGCGCGGTGGCGCACCACCCGGTCGGCGGCGGCGAGTTCGGCGGCGAGCAGGTCGCGCAGGGCCGGCGCCGGGGTGCCGGGCTCGACGACCACGACCTGCCCGGTGATCCTCGGGTTCTCCAGCTCCGCCGTGCGCAGCAGCGAGCCGAGGCCGGAGAGCAGCAGCGACTCGGGACGGTCGGTGAGCAGGATCCGGACCAGCACCGGCGTCCCGGTGCCGTCGCCGAGAATCTCCCGGAGCTTCGTGAACACCTGCAGCGCGTGATCGGTGAAGCGGCCGTCCGGGGTGGACGCCGTGGAGGTGAGCAGGACGACCTCGTCGGCGGGCAGCCGGCCGGCCGTCACCGGGACGGCGTCCGGCTCGGCGAACAGCACGGTGCGCCGGTCGGCGGGTGCCGGGGTCGCGGCGGTCAGCGCGCGCTCCCGCCAGTCGGGGAACGCCAGCAGGGTTCCGACGGTCGGGGCCGCGGTCGAGGCCCCGACTCGGGCGGGGGCGCCGCCGGGCAGTTCGCGCACCGCGAAGCCGCGCAGCCGGACCTTGACGGTGCCCGCGTCGTCGCACAGGTCGAGGTCGAAGCGCCGGCCGGCCGCGCCCCCCGCACCGGGAGCGCTCCGCCGGACCCGGACCCACAGGGCCGGCGTCAACGCGCCGAGCACCTCGACCCGGTCGACCGCGAACGGCAGCAGGATCCGCCGCTCGGCGTCCGGCTCGCCGGCCAGCAGCCCGAGCGTGGCCTGGACGGCGGCGTCCAGCAGGGCCGGGTGCAGCCGGTGGTCGGCCCAGCCGGGCCGGGCGGCCTCCGGGAGGACCAGCCGGGCCAGCGCCTGGCCGTCGCCGACCAGCAGGTGGTCGACCGCGCGGAAGGACTCGCCGTACTCGATGCCGCCGGCCCGGAACGCGGCGTAGACCTCCGCGCCCTCCAGCCGGCGCGCACCGCACTCGGCCCGCAGCCGGTCGAGGTCGATCCGCTCCGGCGGGGCGTCGCAGCGGACGACCCCGCCGACGCTGAACGGCGCGCCGCCCGCGGGGTCGAGGGTCTCGAAGCGGACCCCGTCGACCGGGTCCGGCCGCAGGGCGAGGTCGAGCTCCCGCGGCTGCCCGCCGACCTCGAAGGCGCGGGCCCACAGCACGTCGGTGAACGCGACCGCGGCCCCCGGCGGGAAGCCCGCCGGATCGTCGGCGGCGGCAGCGGCGAGCGCCAGTTCCAGGTGCGCGACGCCCGGCAGCACGCGCTCACCCCGGACCCGGTGGTCCGTCAGGAAGAACTCGGCGCCGGTGAAGACGGAACGGTAGCGCCGTCCGTCCGGCCCGGGGGTGCCGTGGTGCGGCAGCGGGTGCAACGGGGAGGCGGCCCGGGCGGCCGGGACGGCCTCGGCGGCGGATCCCGCGCCGGGGGCGGCCTCGATCCAGTGCCGGTCCCGGGCGAACGGGTAGGTCGGCAGCGGGATCCGGTACGGGCGGTGCGGCGCGTACAGCAGCGGCCAGTCGACGGCCGCGCCCTCGGCCCAGCGCCGGGCCAGGCCGCGGTGGTCGCGGGCCTCGCACAGGGAACGGAGCAGCGCCTGCTGCGATTCGTCCTGGTCGTCGACGGCCAGCGGGTCGGCCACCGTACCGCGGACCAGCTCCGCGTCGCCCGACCCGTCCAGGTGGGCGCGCAGGCCGCGGGCCACCGCGGCGGTGGAGTCCGCCGTGAACGCCAGCCGGTGCTCCATGGCCGAGCGGCCGACCTGGAGCGAGAAGGCGAGGTCGGTCAGGTCGACCTGCGGCTCGTCCGCCAGGAAGGCGAGCAGGTTCCGCGCCACGCCGTCCAGCTGGGCCTCGGTCTTCGCCGACAGGGCGACGACGACGGTCGCCGACCCGGTCCGCGCACTGCTGTCACGCATGACGGTACTCCTCCAGCACGACATGGGCGTTCGTTCCGCTGAACCCGAAGGAGCTCACGGCGGCACGCCGCGGCTCGTGGTCTCCGCGCGGCTCGAACGGCCGCAGGCGGGTGGTGACCCGGAACGGGGAATTGTCGAAGTCGAAATGCTCGTTCGGCGTCTCGAAGTTGAGCGACGGCACCAGCAGGCCGTGCCGCATGCTCAGCAGGGCCTTGGTCACCCCCGCCACTCCGGCGGCCGCCGAGGTGTGGCCGATGTTGGACTTGACCGAGCCGATCCGGCAGGAGCCCACGGGGACGCCCCGCTCGCGGTAGACCGCGGCCAGCGCGTCGAGCTCGATCGGGTCGCCCAACTTGGTTCCGGTGCCGTGCATTTCGACGTAGCCGATGGAGGCGGCGTCGATGCCGTGCCGGTCGTAGACCGTCCGGACCAGCTCCTTCTGGCTGTTGGCGCTCGGCGCGGTGATGCCGTTGGTCTTGCCGTCCTGGTTGGTGCCGGAGGCGGCGACGACGCCGTAGACGTGGTCGTGGTCGGCCTCGGCGTCACCGAGCCGCTTCAGCACCAGGGCCCCGACACCCTCGCCGGGGACGAACCCGTCGGCGCCGTTGTCGAAGGTCCGGCACTGGCCGGTGGGCGACAGCATGCCCGCCCCGCTCATCCCGACGAAGGTGTCCGGGAGGAGGTACAGCGACACGCCACCGACCAGCGCGATGTCGATCTCACCGCTCGCCAGGGCCTGTTGGGCCAGGTGCAGGGCGACCAAGGAGGAGGAGCAGGCGGTGTCGATCGCGATCGCGGTGCCCTTGAGGTTGAGGAAGTAGGCGATCCGCGAGGCCGCGATGGCGTTGCTGCCGCTGGTCGCGGAGCTGACCCCGGCGCCGTTGCGGTGCGCGAGGAAGCTGTACTCGTTGCCGCTGATGCCCAGGAAGACGCCGCAGTTCTGCCGGCTCAACGACTGCGGGTCGTACCCGGCGTCCTCGAACGCCCGGTAGGCCTCCTGGAGGAACAGCCGCTGCTGCGGGTCCAGGCCGTCGGCCTCCAGCGGCGAGATGTTGAAGAACAGCGGGTCGAAGCGGTCCGCGTCCTCCAGGTACCCCATCCACTTGCAGTTGGTCCGGCCCGGCTGTCCCGGGCGCGGGTCGTAGTACCGCTCGACGTCCCAGCGGGACGGCGGCACCTCCCGCACCGAGTTGCGGCCGTTGCTGAGGTTCTCCCAGAACTCCCGGAGGTTCGCGGCGCCCGGGTAGCGGCCGGACATACCGATGACGGCGGCGCGGCGGCCGCGGTCGTCGGCGGCCGGCGTGACCGGGGTGACCACGGCCGGTGCCGGCGCCGTGGCGACGGGCACAGGGGCGACGGGCGCCGCGGCGGGGACGGACACGGTGGGGACGGACACCGCCGTCGCGGGCGGTGCGGGGACGACGGGCGGGACGGCGACGGGCGGGACGGCCTCGGGGGCGGCGACGGGCGTGGCGGCGACCGGCGGAGCCTCCTCCGCCGGGGCCTCCTCCGCCAGGACGCCCGCCAGTTCGCGCAGCGTCGGGTAGTCGTACAGCCGCGTCGCGGTCAACGAGGTGCCGTAGAGCCGGTTCAGGGTCTTGACCCACTCCACCCCGATGATGGAGTCCAGGCCCAGCTCCACGAAGTTGCGGCCGGCGTCGATCTCCTCCTCGCCGAGGAAGAGGGCCTCGGCCAGGCTGGTACGCAGCTCGCCGATCAGGGCGGACCTGCTCCGCCTGGGCGCGGCCGGGACCGCCGGGGCCGCCTCCGCGGTGACCGGGGCAGGCGCCGGCGCGACCGGGGCCGGCGCCGGGGTCGGGGCCGGGGCCGGCGCCGGGGTCGGGGCCGGGGCCGGCGCCGGGGTCGGGGCCGGGGCCGGCGCCGGGGTCGGGGCCGGGGCCGGCGCCGGGGTCGGG
>NZ_JBFBOC010000031.1:31618-77663 GCF_040685975.1 Kitasatospora sp. NPDC086791
GGCCGGGACGGCCGACGGCGCCGGGGGCTCGGCCGGTCGGGCAGCGGCCAGCTCCCCACGCAGGAAGTCGGCGAACTCCCGTACGGACGGGTAGTCGTAGAGCCGGGTGGCGGTCAGCGCGGTGCCGTACTTCTTGTTGAGGGTCTTGACCCACTCCACCCCGACGATGGAGTCCAGGCCGAGTTCCATGAAGTTCCGGCCGAGGTCGATCTCGCTCTCCGCCAGGTAGAGCGCCTCGGAGAGGCTGGCCCGGATCTCCTGGCGCAGCTCGGCGAGCGGCTTCACCGGGGCGGCCACCGGCCCGGCCGGCACCGCCGCCGGGGCGGGGGTGGGCACCGGGGCGGGCACGGGGGCAGCGGCGGAGACGGCCGCGGGAGCGGGAACGGGGGCAGCGGCGGCGGTGACGAGCGGCTCGCCCGTCCCGGCCGTCCCGCCCAGCCCGAGGTTGCGCGGCTTCTCGGCCGGTGAGGCGGTGACCACGAGGTCCGCGCTCGGGCGCGCCAGCACGATCGGCTTCCACTCGGCCCGCTCGCGCGGAACCGTGACCACCGGGGCCGGGGCGGCGGTGACCGCCACCGGAGCCGGGACGACCGCTGCGGCGGCGGCGACCGGCGCTGCGGCAGCCGGCGCGGCGGCCCGCTTGGCCGGCCAGTGCCGGGTGCGGGCGAACGGGTACCCCGGCAGCGGCACCGGACGCGGCTGCTCGCCGGCGAAGAGCTGCCGGGCGTCCGGCTCGGCCCCCTGGCAGTACAGCGCCGCCAGCGCGGTGAGGACGTCGCGGTACCGGGTCGCGGAGACGTCCGGCCCGGTGAGCCGGTCCGTCAGGGCGCCCACCTGGACGTCCAGCAGCGAGCGGTCCTGCGCGTCGCGGGGCACGACGCCGCGCCGCACGCCCACCGGGTCCTCCCCGCGCTCGACCGCGGCCAGCGCGGCGAGGGCGTCCTCGGTGTCGGTGACCACCAGCGCGCAGCGGTGCGCGAAGTGCTGCCGGCCGTCCAGCAGGGTGTACGCGACGTCGCCGAGCCGCAGGCCGTCGGTGCCGCCGGTGCTGTCGGTACCGCCGGTGCGCAGCGCCTCGCGCAGCTCCCGGACGCGCTCGGCGAGGGCCTCGGGCGTCTTGGCGGAGAGCGTCAGCAGTCGGGCCGGGGCGGAGGTGACCGGCCTGGCGGCGGCCGCGTGACTCTCCACCACCATGTGGACGTTGGTGCCGCTCATGCCGAAGGAGCTGACCGCGCCGAGCCTGGTCCCGCCGGGACCGGCGGGCCAGGGCGTCGCCGTCTTGTTGACGCGGAAGGGGCTGCGCGCCCAGGGGATGTAGTCGCTGTCCTGCTCGCAGTGCAGGCTCGCCGGGATGACGCCGTGGCGCAGCGACTGGACCAGCGCGATGAGGCTGACCAGGCCGGAGGCGGCCAGGGTGTGGCCGACGTTCGGCTTCACGGACGTCAGCGCGCAGGTGCCGATCCCGTCGGTGTGCGCGCGGAACACCTCGTCGAGGGCGTTCACCTCGACCGGGTCGCCCAGCCGGGTGCCGGTGCCGTGGGCGACGACGTGCCCGATCCGCGCGGGGTCGATGCCGTGCCGCTTGTGGACGTCGCGGTAGAGCTTGGCCTGGGCCGCGCCGTTGGGGGCGGTGATGCCGTTGGTCCGGCCGTCGTAGTTCATGCCGCTGCCGCGGATGACGGCGAGGATGGTGTCGCCGTCGGCCTCGGCCCGGGAGAGCCGCTTGAGCACGACGACCGCGATGGCCTCGCCCAGGACCATGCCGTCGGCCCGCTGGTCGAAGGCGCGGCAGACGCCCGACTCGGAGAGCATCCCGGCCTTGCTGGTCTCGGCGAAGACCCGGGAGGTGGTCGCCAGGTTGACGCCGGCCACCACGGCGGCGTCGCACTCGCCGTTGCGCAGGCTGGCGCACGCCTGGTGCGCCGCCGCGAGGCCCGACGAGCAGGCGGTGTTGACGGCGAGCACCGGCCCGGAGAAGTCGAGGACGTAGGCCAGGCGCGAGGCGGTGATGGCCTCGTGCTGGGCGGTGATGCTGCCCTCTCCCCCGGTCACCTGGAGGTAGTCGCCCTGCTCGGCGCCGACGAACATGCCGATCTGCTCGTCGCGCAGTCGGCGCCGCCCGTAGCCGGCGTGCTCCAGGGCGCGCCAGGCTTCCTGGAGCAGCAGGCGCTGGCGCGGGTCCATGCCCTGCGCCTCGCGCGGCGAGATCTCGAAGAACGCGGGGTCGAACTCGGCGACGCCGGGGACGAAGCCGACCCGCGTGCGGCGCGGGTCCTGGGCCTCCGGGTCGGTCCAGTCGGCCCGCCGGTCCTCGGGGACGGCCGAGAGCACGTCCCGGCCCTGGGCGAGGATGTCCCACAGCTCGTCGACGGTGCGGGCGGCCGGGAACCGGCCGCTCATGCCGACGACGGCGATGGGCTCCGGCCCGGCCTGCGGGCCGGCGGTCCCGGCCCCTGCCGCCATCACGCCGGTGGTCCGACCGGCCGCGGGGTTCTGCGGCTCGACCTGCGCCTCGGCACGCGGCTCGGCCTGGGCCGCAGCCGGTGCCGCGGCCTGCGTCGGCGCGTACCGCAGGCGCAGCGCGTCGCCGTGCTCGGCGGTCAGGAAGGCCACCAGCTTCTGCGGGGTCGGGTGGGAGAAGAAGACCGAGGGCAGCACCTCGAACCCGAAGCGGCCGCTCATCGCGCCGGCGAGCTTCGCCAGGTTGACCGAGTCGAAGCCGAGCTGGGCGAGGTTCTCGTCGGCGTGGATCTGCTCACGGGGCACCCGCAGGGTGTCGCCGATCAGCGTTTCGAGGTCCGACAGGACTTGGGCGTCGAGGTCCACGTGCTCCGATCCCGGGCTGAGCGCGGTGTGCGCGGCGTCTTCGGTGGGCGAGGCGTTCGGGGTGTTCCGGTTGTTCAGGGTGTTCGGGTCGTTCGGGGTGTCGTCGGCGGACGAGGCGGCGGACGAGGCGGCGGCCGCGGGCTCCGGGTCGACGCCGAGCAGGCGGCGGACCCGGGCGGGCTCGCCGGCCAGGACGAGGTGTCGGTCGGCCCCCTGCCCGAGCAGCCGCTCGAACAGCGACAGGCCCTCGGCCTGTTCCAGCAGGCGCAGCCCGCTGGCGGAGAGGTAGAGCTCGGCGCCCTGGGCGTCCTCGAACCCCATCCCGCCGCCGCGCCACAGCGGCCAGTTGAACGCGACGGTCGCGCCGGTCCGCAGCCCCTGGCGCACCAGGGCGTTCCGGTGGCCGGCGTAGGCGGTCTGGAAGCGGTTGCCCACCGCGTAGTCGCAGCTGCCGAAGTCCCCGAGGACGGCCGCGGTGGACGAGAAGTAGCAGACGAAGTCGAGGGGTTCGTCGGCCAGGAGCTCGTCGAGCACCAGGGTGCCGGTCACCTTCGAGGCGGTCCTGGCGCCGAACTCCGCGGCGTCGTTGGTGAGGACGCTGCCCTCCCCGGCGACTCCCGCGGCGTGCAGCACCCCGTCCAGGGTCCCGAAGCGCCCGTGCGCGGCCCGGACGGCCTCGGCCATGGCCGTCCGGTCGGCGACGTCCGCCCGGCAGTACAGGACCTCGCCGCCGAGCTCTTCGAGCCGCGCGATCCGTCGCCGCTTCGCGGCGTCCAGCGGCGAACGGCCGGTCAGCACCAGGCGGGCCGAGCGGGTCCGGGCGAGGTGCTCGGCGAACATCAGGCCGAGGCCGCCGAGGCCGCCGGTGACGAGGTAGGTGCCGTGCCGGCGCAGGAGGTCCGGCCCGGCGGCGGTCCGCCCGGGACGCACCCGGCAGACATGCCGGACACCGTCGCGGTACAGCGCGCCGGCCGCCTCCGGGGCGTCGAGCTCCGCGAGCAGCCGGGCGAGCCAGGCCGCGGTGTCCGGCCGGTCGGCGGCCGGCGGTGCCTCCTCGAACACGGCCAGGAACGCGGTGTCCGGCAGCACCCTGGCGATCGAGCGCCCGAAGCCCAACCAGGCCTCGCAGTGGGCCCGTTCGAGGCCGTCCCGGAACGTCCCCGCCTGCACGATCCGGCGCACGCCGGCGCCGGACTCGGCCACCGACCGGAGCAGTTGGGCGGTGGCCGGGTGGGAGGCCGGTCCGTCGACCTCGGTGAGGGTCCGCAGCTGGAGCAGCCCGTCGACGGCGCCGTACCGGACCCGGATCCCGGTGAGGACGCGGGTGAGGTCGCCCGGCTCGTCGGCGTCGAACCAGTGGACGTCGGGCCCGCCGTTCCGGTGGCCCCGGCCCTGGGTCACGACGACCAGCCGGGTGTCCGGGGCGAGGGCCGCCGCGACCGCGGTGAGCTCCGCCGGGTCCGCGTCGGCGGGGCCGAGGCAGACCACGGTCCGCGCGGGCGCGGGCGGGCCCGCCCGCAGCGGCTCGGGCTCCCAGGCCTCGGTCAGGACGTTCAGGTCGGCGGGCAGGTCCCCGACGGCGGGCAGGACGGTGGCGGGCAGGACGGTGGCCGCCGGGACCGCGGGGGCCTCCGCGGCGGCGGTCCGGCCGGCGGCCATGGCCGCGGTGGTGCGGGTGGTGTCGATCCAGTAGCGGTCCCGGGCGAACGGGTAGGTGGGCAGCCCGATGCGGGCCGGCGCGTCCCCGTCGTACAGCGCGTCCCAGTCGACGGTGACGCCCTGGATCCACAGGCCGAGCAGCCGGTCGAGGTCCCGCTCGGCGGTCGCCGCGGCGAGCCCCTGCTCCTCGGCGGTCCGCGCGAGCGCGTCGGAGTCCCCGCCCGCCCGGCCCCGGCGCGATCCCGCGGGCTGCTCGTCCCCGTCGCGGAAGGCCGTGAGCACGGCGAGCAGCGCGGGGAGGTCCGGGACGACGGCGCCCAGCCGCTCCCGCATGGCCTCGCGGCCGATCTGCAGGGTGCGGCCGAGGGCGGGGAGGTCGGCCGGGGTGAGGGCCTGGGTGTGGATCCAGTCGACGAGCTGCGCAGCCTTCTCGCGCAGCCGCTCGGTGCTGCGCGCCGACAGCACGACCAGGACGGGCGCGGCGGGCGTTACCGGGGCGGGCGCGGCGGGCGGCTGCGGCCGGTACTCCTCGACCACCAGGTGCGCGTTGGAGCCGCCCGCGCCGAAGGAGGAGAGCCCGGCGACGCGCGGCAGTTCACTGCCGTCCGCGGCCACCGGCCGCTTCCAGTCGGCGAGTTCCTGCTGCACGGTGAAGGGCGTGTCGTCGAAGTCGATGTGCGGGTTCAGGACGTCGGAGTGCAGCGAGGGCACGAGCTTTCCGTGCCGCATCTGCAGCAGCACCTTGGTCAGGCCCGAGATGCCGGCCGCGCTCTCGCAGTGGCCGATGTTGCTCTTGACCGAGCCGATCGCGCAGAAGCCGGTGTCCCGGGTGTGCTCCCGGAAGGCCTTGGTGAGTCCGGCGATCTCGATCGGGTCGCCGAGCGCGGTGCCGGTGCCGTGGGCCTCGATGTAGCCGACCGCACGCGGGTCCACCCCGGCCTGCTGCCAGGCGTCGGACACCGACCGGGCCTGGGCCACCGGGCTGGGCACGGCGTAGCCGGTGCTCCGGCCGCCGTGGTTGACGGCCACGCCGCGGATCACGCCGTGGATCCGGTCGCCGTCGCGCACCGCCCGCTCCAGCGGCTTGAGCAGGACGGCCCCCACGCCCTCGCCCGGCACGTAGCCGTCCCCGCCCCGGCCGAAGCTCTCGCAACGGCCCTTGCCGGACACGAACTTGCCCTGCCCGAGCATCAGGTACTTGTTGGGGTGCAGCGACAGGTTGACCCCGCCCGCGACGGCCGCGTCGCAGACCCCGGAGCGGATCGCCTGACAGGCGAGGTGGATGGCGGTGATCGAGGACGAGCACATGGTGTCGACGCTCATGCTCGGGCCGCGGAAGTCGAAGTGGTACGACACCCGGTTGGCGACCGCGGAGGAGTTGCCGGAGAGCGCCACCGGGTGCCCGAGCACCTGCTCCTGGGCACCGTAGAGCTGGTACTCCTCGTACATCACGCCGACGTACACGCCGACCCGGGCGGCCGGGCCGTCCTGCCCGGCGGGCGCGTTGAGCCGTGCCGGGGTGTAGCCGGCGTCCTCGACGGTCTCGTGGACGCACTGCAGGAACAGCCGCTCCTGAGGGTCCATCAACTCCGCTTCGGCCGGGGATATGTGGAAGAACAGCGGGTCGAACTCGGCGGCGCCGTCGAGGAATCCGCCCCACTTGCTGTACGTCTTGCCCGGCGCGTCCCGGTCCGGGTCGAAGTACGGCCCGTGGTCCCAGCGGTCGGCCGGGATCTCGGTGACGCTGTCCCGGCCGTCCGCCAGGTTGGCCCAGAACTCCTCCAGCGTCCGCGCCCCGGGGTAGCGGCCGGAGAGCCCGACGATCGCGATGTCCAGGCCGGTCCGATCCGCCCGGTCCGTCGGGGTCGAGGCCGGAGCCGGCGCCGGGGCCTCCGACACGGACTGCCGGGCCGGCGCGACGTCCGCGCGGGTGGCCCACCGGGTGGCGGCGAGCGGCTTGCGGGCCGGCGCCCCGGCCGCACGCGGGCGCGGCCGCGGGGCCGGGGCGGCCCCGGCCGGGGCGCCGGCGTCCGCCCGGGTTCCGCCCGTCCCGGGCTCCTCGGCGCCGACCAGCGCGCGCAGGGCCGGCCCGTGCTCCTCGGCGAAGTGCCGCGCCACGCCCCGCAGGTCGCGGAACTCGAAGAACAGCGTCTTGGGCAGCGACCCGAAGACGGCCTCCAGCTCCGCCGTCATGTCCATCGCCATGACCGAGTCGATCCCGAGGTCCTCGAAGGGCGCCCGGCTGTCGATCCGGTCGACCGGCAGCTTGGTGGCCTTGGAGAGCAGGCGCTTGAAGTACGCGACCGCCCGTTCGACGAGCGCGTCGTTGTCGTTGTGCGTCACGAATTCGTCCCGGCGGCAGAGGTAACAGGAAGGTTCTCGTGCGGTGTTGCGGAGTCGGTCGCGGAGTCGGTGGCGGTGGCGGTGCCGGCCCCGTCGTGGCCGGCGGCGCCCGCGGTGACCAGTACCTGGCTGTGCGGCGAGCCGAGCGCCCGGTAGAAGGCGGCCAGGCCCTCGGCGGTCTCCAGCGGCACGACGCCGTAGCGCTCGCGCAGCAGGGCGGCCGTCCCGGCGGGGACGCGCATCCCGCCGTCGGCCCACAGCGGCCAGCCGATGGACTGGCTGTGCCCGGAGCGCTCCCCCCGGGCCACCAGGTCCCGCCGGTGCCACGCGTAGGCGTCCATGAACGCGTTCGCCGCCGCGTAGTCGACCTGGCCCACGTTGCCGTGGGCACCGGAGGTCGAGGAGAAGGTGACCAGGAAGTCGAGCGGGAGGTCCCGGGTCGCCGTGTCGAGGTTGACCAGCCCCGCCACCTTGGGGGCGAGGACCGCGCGGAAGTCCTCGGCCCGCTTGCGCAGGATGAGGGCGTCGCGGGTCACCCCGGCGCTGTGGATGACGCCGTCGATCCGGCCGTACCGGTGGAGCGTGCGCGCGATCAGCGCGTCCGTCTCCTCCCGGCTGGCCAGGTCGGCCCGTTCGTAGTGGGCGGCACCGGCACCGCGGGCCACCAGGTCGGCCAGCGCGGCGCGCTTGTCCGCGTCCTCGGCGGAGCGGCCGGTGAGCACCAGGGTCGCCCCGCCGGTCCGCTCGGCGATCTCGCGGGCGAGGACCAGGCCGAGCGCGCCCGTCCCGCCGGTGATCAGGTAGACCCCGCGTTCCTTCCAGGGCGACGGCGCGGCGACGGCGGTGTCGTCCGCGGTGTCCTGCGCGGTCCAGGTCCACACCTCGCGGCGGCCGTCCCGGTACCGCACCACGGTGTCCTCGGGCTCGGTCCGGTTGTCCAGGATCCGTCCGACCGCGGTCTCGGCGGTGTCCGCGGGATCGAGGAGCACGAGTTGTCCGGTGATGTTCGGGTTCTCCAGGTTCGCGGTGCGGAGCATCGCGGCCAGGCCGACGAGCGGGCCCGCTCCGGGGCCGCCGGCGACCGCGAGTTGGACGTGGACCTTGCCCGCCGACCCGGGTGCCTCGGTGCGCAGCCGTTCCAGCAACTGCAGCGCGTACGCCGTGTACCGGCCATCCAGACTGTCCTCCCCCGACGTCAGGACGGCGACCTCGGTGCCGCCCCCGTCCTCCAGCAGTGCGGACGCGCCGTCGGGCAGCCCGGCGAGCAGCACGATCCGCCGGACTCCGTCGACGGGGGACGGTCCCCGCCGGGCCTCCCGCGCCTCGATGCGCGGGACCAGCAGGGTCGCGGCACCCCCGGATGCTCCCTCACGACGAACCGTTCGGTCACGCCGCGTCACGTGATGAGACGTTACATGATCGTCAGTCATATTTGATACGGGAACCGGAACATGATTTTCCGTGTTCTCGATCACCCTGAAAGACAACCCGCCGATCCGCACCCGGATCCGGCCCAGCTCGTCGGCGAGGTCGACGTCGAGCCTGCGGACCGTCCCGTCGCCGGACTGCTCGGAGCTCGGCCGCACCCAGGCCCACATCGCCTCCGTGCAGGGCCCGAGGACCAGCACGTCGTCGACGGCGAACGGGACGGCGAGGCCGCCCTCGGCGCCGGCCCCGCGGCCGAGGTCCTCGAGGACCCCGACGCAGGCCTGGAGCGCACCGTCCACCAGGCTCGGGTGGAGCGTGAACTCCCCCGTCGTCCCGGCGACCGCGCCGGGCAGCGCCAGCTCGGCCAGCGCCTGCCCGCGCCCGACCAGGATCCGCCGCACGCTCCGGTGCGCCGGACCGTAGCCGATCCCGGCCGCGCGGTAGAGCTCGTAGCACCGCTCCGCGGTCAGTTCCGGCCGGTCGCAGGCCGCCCGCAGGGCCGCCAGGTCGAGGACGCCCTCCTCCAGTCCCTCGACGAAGTAGAGCGTGCCCTCGGCGTGCACCTCCTCCGGGGCGCCGTGGATCCGGAAGCGGATGTCGCCGTCGGCCTCGGGGCGCAGGCCGACGTGCACCTCCTCGGGCCGGCCCGCCACCGTCAACGGGCGGCCCAGCACCACGTTCCGCAGCGCCACCGGCGCGGACGGCTCGACGGTCGTGCGGGAGCTCAGGCAGGCGGCCGCGACCGCCATCTCCAGCGCGGCCGCGCCCGGCAGCATCCGCTCGCCGTGCACCACGTGGTCGCGCAGGAAGAACTCCTGCCCGGTGAACACCGAGGTGTAGCGCTGCTCCTCGAAGTCCGAGGTGTTGGTGTGGATCAGCGGGTGCAGCCGGGCGCCGGCCGCGGCGGGCGCCGGCCCGGGCTCCCCGTCGAACGGGAAGTAGCGCTCCCGCGCGAACGGGTAGGCCGGCAGCGCGATCCGCCGGGGGGCGTCGGCCCCGGGCAGCAGCCGCCAGTCCACCGGGACGCCGTTGACCCACAGGTCGACCAGCTTCTCGTGCTTCCCCTTGACCGCCCAGGCCGCGATCATCGCGTCCAGGTCGGTGTCCGGGGCGAACAGCGAGAGCACGGTGCCGTCCCGGTCCGCCCGGCCCCGGACGACGTCCTCGGCGGCGCCGCCGTCGAGGAAGCGCCGCAGCTTCGCCAGCAGGTCGGCCACCGAGTCGGCGGTCACCGCCAGCCGCTCCGCCATCGCCTCCCGGCCCACCTGCAGGGTGTGGGCGACGTCCGCCAGGTCGAGCCCGGCGTGCTCGGGCCGCTCCAGCCAGGCCACCAGGTCGGCGGCCCGCTCGCGCAGCCGGTCCGCGGTGCGGGCCGAGAGCGGCACCACCGTCGGGCGTCCGGCCGCCGGGGCGGGGCGGGGCGGCCGCGCGGGCAGGTGCTCGGCGACGACGACGTGGGCGTTGGAACCCCCGGCGCCGAACGACGAGATCCCGGCCACCCGCGGCAGGCGGGCACCCGAAGCGTCCGTCGCCACCGGCCAGTCGGCGAGCTCCCGCTGCACGACGAACGGGGTCGCGCCGAAGTCGATGTGCGGGTTGAGCGCGTCCGCGTGCAGCGAGGGCGCGAGCTTGCCGTGCCGCAGCTGCAGCAGCACCTTGGTCAGTCCGGCGATCCCGGCGGCGCTCTCCGCGTGCCCGATGTTGCTCTTGACCGAACCGATCGCGCAGAACTGCCGGTCCCCGGTGTGCGCGCCGAACGCCTCGACCAGACCGGCGACCTCGATCGGATCGCCGAGGGCCGTCCCGGTGCCGTGCGCCTCGACGTAGCTCACCGTCCGCGCGTCCACGCCCGCGGACGCCAGGGCCCGGGCCACCACGTCCGTCTGGGCCTGCGGGTTCGGCACCGAGTACCCGTTGGTCTTGCCGCCGTGGTTGACCGCCGTGCCCTTGATCACGCCGTGGATCCGGTCGCCGTCCGCGAGCGCCCGGGCCAGCGGCTTGAGCAGCACCGCGCCCACGCCCTCGCCCGGCACGTAGCCGTCCCCGCCCTCGCCGAAGCTCCGGCAGCGGCCGTCGGTCGAGGCGAACCGGCCCTGGCTCAGCAGCAGGTACTTGTTCGGGTGCAGCGACAGGTTGACCCCGCCGGCGATCGCCGTCTCGCAGTCACCCGCCCGCAGGCTCTGGCAGGCCAGGTGCAGGGCGGTCAGCGAGGACGAGCACATCGTGTCCAGGCTGAGGCTCGGCCCCCGGAGGTCGAAGTAGTACGAGACCCGGTTGGCGATCGAGGCCGGGCTCCCGGCGACCGCCAGCGGGGCGCCGCCCAGCTGCGACTGGGCGCCGAACAGCTGGTACTCCTCGTACATGACGCCGGCGAACACGCCGACCCGGCCGGCCAGCACGTGCCCGGTGGCGCTCCTGCCGGTGTCCCGGACGTAGCCGGCGTCCTCCAGGGTCTCGTGGACGCACTGCAGGAACAGCCGCTCCTGCGGGTCCATGATCTCCGCCTCGCGCGGCGAGATGCCGAAGAACTGCGGGTCGAAGTCGTAGGCGCCGTCCAGGAAGCCGCCCCACTTGCTGTAGGTCCGGCCCTCGGCCGGAGCGGCGTCGAACCAGCGGCCGTGGTCCCAGCGGTCGGCCGGCACCTCGGTGACGCAGTCCGTCCCGGTGGCGAGGTTGTGCCAGAACGCCTCGACGTCGCGGGCCTTCGGGTAGCGCCCGGCCAGGCCGATGATCGCGATGTCCCCGGTCGGCGCGGGCCCCTGCCCACCGGGCCGGTCGGCGGCGGACCGGGCCTGTGCCGTGGTCCGCCAGGTCCGGGCCGGCGCCCGCTCGGGCTCCGCGGTCGCGACGGCGGCGGCGCGGGCCGGCGCGGACACCGCGACCAGCTCGCTCATCCGCTCCCGGCGGGTCTCCAGGAAGTGCCGGGAGAGCGCGTCGATGGTGCGGAACTCGAAGAACAGCGTCTTCGGAAGGGAGCCGAAGACCTGCTCCAGAGCGCGGGTCAGCTCCATCGTCATCACGGAGTCGACGCCGTAGTCCTCCAGGGGGGCCAGCGCGTCGATCCGGGCCGCCGGCAGGTCGATGACCGAGGCCAGCAGCTTCTTGAAGTAGGCCGCCGCCCGCTGGGCGGTGTCCTCGTCCGTGCCGTCCGCCATGGGCAGCGCCTGCGCCGGGGCGGGCAGCGCCCGCGCCGCGGGTACCGGTGCCGACGCCGGCGCGGTCCGCTCGTGGAGCAGCCCGGCCAGCAGGGTCTCCCGCAGTCGCGGCCGGTCCCCCTCCAGCACCAGCACCCGGCTCCAGTCCGCGGACAGCGCCCGGTCGAACGCCTGCAGGCCGGTCGTGGTCCGCAGCGGGACGAGGCCGAAGCGCTCGGCGAGCGAGCGCTCGGTGCCCGGGTCGACGTGCATCCCGCCGTCCGCCCACAGCGGCCAGTCGAACGCGACCGTCCGGCCGCTCCGCTCCCCCGCCGCCACCAGCGCGTTCCGGTGCAGGGCGTACGCGTCCATGAAGGCGTTGGCGGCGGCGTAGTCGGACTGGCCGACGTTGCCGAGGGCTCCGGCGACGGACGAGAAGACGGCCAGGAAGCCCAGGTCCAGCGCGCGGGTGGCCCGGTCCAGGTTCACCAGGCCGGCCACCTTCGGCGCCAGGACGCTCGCGAAGTCCTCCTCGGACTTGCGGAGCACGAAGCCGTCCTTGAGGAACCCGGCGGCGTGCAGGACGCCGTCGATCCGGCCGAAGCGCTCGACCGTCCGCCCGACCAGCGCCTCGACCGCGGCCCGGTCGGCGACGTCGGCCGGCTCGTAGCGGGCCTCCGCGCCGGACTCCCGCAGCTCGCGCAGGAGTTCCTCCTTCCGCCCGTCCAGCGGCGCCCGGCCGGTGAGCACGATCCGTGCCCCGCTCGTCCGCTCGGCGATGTCCCGGGCGAACAGCGCGCCCAGCCCGCCGGCCCCGCCGGTGATCAGGTAGACGCCGCCGTCCCGCCAGGGTGCGGGGGCGACCGGAGCGTCCTGCGGCTCGCTCCAGCGCAGGAGTTCCCGGGCGCCGCCCCGGTAGCGGACCGCGGTGTCGGACAGCGCGGCCCGGTCGGCGAGCACCTGCTCGGCCGTGTCCTCCGGAGCGTCCTGCGGGTCGACCAGCACCAACTGGCCGAGCACCCGGGGGTTCTCCAGGTGCGCGGACTGCAGGACGGCGAACAGCCCGGCCCACAGGGCGCCCTCGGCGTCGGCCGGGGCGACCAGCTGGACCCGCACGGGGTGCTGGGCGCGCTCGCCCAGCAGCTCCCGCACGGTGCGCAGGACGGTGAGCGCGTCCTCGGTGTACCGGCCGTCGACACCGGCGGCGGCGGACTCCAGTCGGACCACCCGCCCGGCGCCCCGCGCCTCCAGGGCGATGGCGAGCCGGGGCAGACCGGCCACCAGGACGAGCCCCTCGGGCGCCTCGCCGCCGTCGGCGCGCTCGGCGGCGCTCCAGAGCGGCACGGCCACCAGCGGACGGACCGCCGGCTCGACCGGGAAGGCGCGCAGCGACACGCCCCGGAGCCGGACCCGGACCCCGCCCTGCTCGTCGCACAGGTCGATGTCCAGGCGGCGCACCGCGCCGTCCGGCGTCCGCGCGCCCTCGCGCACCCAGGCCCACATCGCCGGGGTGCAGGGGCCGAGGATCTCCAGCTCGTCCAGCGCGAACGGCAGCAGCAGCCGCCCCTCGCCACCGTCGAGCGGCGGCATCCCGGCGCAGGCCTGCAGGGCGGAGTCGAGCAGCGCCGGGTGGAGCACGTAGGCGTCGAGGGTGTCCCGGACGGCACCCGGCAGGGCCAGCTCGGCGAGCACCTGACCGTCGCCGGTCAGGATCCGCTCGACGCCCCGGTGGCCGGGGCCGTAGTCGATGCCGTGGGCGCGGAACGTGCGGTACGCCTGTTCCGCGTCCACCTCCGGCCCCCGGCAGGCGGCGCGCAGCGCGGCGAGGTCCAGGCGGGCGGCGGGCGCGGGCGCGTCGTCCACGACGACCGAGCCCTCGCCGTGGATCACCCGGTCGCCCGTGCCGTCCTCCGCGCCGTCGGCGGCGCTGAAGATCTCGAAGCCGACCTCCGCCGGCCCCTTGGGCAACAGGGCCACCCGCACGGTGCGGGGCCGTTCGCCCACGGTGACCGGCCGGGCCCAGACGACGTTGCGCACCCGCAGGGCGCCTGACGGCCCGTCGAGCGAGGCCGCCACCGCGGCCCGTGCCAGCTCCAGGCAGGCCGCGCCGGAGAGGACCCGCTCGCCGCGGACCCGGTGGTCCCGCAGGAAGAACTCCTCGCCGGTGTAGACGGAGGTGAACCGCTGCTCGTGCAGGCTGGAGGTGTTGGTGTGTAGCAGCGGGTGCAGCCGGCCCGCGCCGTCCGCGGGCTGCGGCGCGGTCGCCGGCCCCGGGGCGAGCCAGTAGCGCTCCCCCTGGAAGGGGTAGGTCGGCAGCGGCACCCGGCGTGCGCCGTCCGCGCCGGACAGCCGCTCCCAGTCGACCGCCCGGCCGGTGACCCACCGCTCCAGCAGCCGGTCGAGGTCCCGGTCGGCGGGCCGGGCGTCGGCCGCCCCGGCCTGCTCCGCTCCCGCCCGCTCCGGTCCGGCCCCGGTGGCTCCGGCCGGTGCGCCCTGCTGCCGGTCGGCCCGGCCGCGATACCACCCGGCCGGCTCCGCACCGGCGAGGAAGGCGCCGAGCTTCGCGGCGAGTTCGGCGGTGGAGCCGACCACCAGGCCGAGCCGCTCCTCGTACGCCTCGCGGCCGACCCGGAGGGTGTGGGCGAGGTCGGTGAGCGCCACCGCGGCGCCGTCCTGCGCCAGCCAGTCCCGCAGCTGCTCGGCCTGGGCACGCAGGGCCTGGGCCGTGCGCGCGGACAGGACCACGGCGGTGGTGTCGTCCGCGTCGCCCGCCGGGCGGGCGGCGGTCGCCGGGACGTACTCCTCGACGATCACGTGGGCGTTGGAACCGCCCGCGCCGAACGAGGAGATCCCGGCCAGCCGCGGCAGCTCGGTGCCGTCCGCGGCCACCGGCCGCCGCCACTCGGCGAGTTCGCGCTGCACCCGGAACGGCGTGTCGGCGAAGTCGATGTGCGGGTTCAGCACCTCCGAGTGCAGCGAGGGCACCAGCGTGCCGTGCTTCAGCTGGAGCAGCACCTTCGTCAGCGCCGCGATCCCGGCGGCGCTCTCCGCGTGCCCGATGTTGCTCTTCACCGAACCGATCGCACAGAACTGCCGGTCCCCGGTGTGCTCACCGAACGCCCTGGTCAGACCCGCGATCTCGATCGGGTCCCCGAGCGAGGTCCCGGTACCGTGCGCCTCGACGTAGCTCACCGACCGCGCGTCCACCCCGGCGGCGCGCAGCGCGTGCCCGACGACGTTGTGCTGGGCGCGCGGGTTCGGCACCGAGTAGCCGTTGGTCCGGCCGCCGTGGTTGACGGCCGTGCCGCGGATGACGCCGTACACGGTGTCCCCGTCGGCGACGGCCCGGTCCAGCGGCTTGAGCAGCACGGCGCCGACGCCCTCGCCCGGCACGTAGCCGTCCCCGCCCTCGCCGAAGCTCTCGCACCGGCCCTTGCTGGAGGCGTACTTGCCGTGGCCGAGCATCAGGTACTTGTTCGGGTGCAGGGAGAGGTTCACCCCGCCCGCGACGGCCAGCTCGCAACCGCCGGTGCGCAGGCTCTCGCAGGCCAGGTGCAGCGCGGTGAGCGAGGACGAGCACATGGTGTCCACGGCCAGGCTCGGCCCGTGCAGGTCGAAGACGTAGGAGATCCGGTTGGCGATCGAGGAGGCGCTCCCGGACAGCGTGACGTTGCGGCCGCGCGCCTGCTCCTGGGCGCCGTAGAGCTGGTACTCCTGGTACATCACGCCGACGAACACCCCGACGTTGCCGGGCAGTCCGCGCCCGTCGTGGCGGCTCAGCGCCTCGCGCGGGTAGCCGGCGTCCTCCAGGGTCTCGTGGACGCACTCCAGGAACAGCCGCTCCTGGGGGTCCATGAACGCGGCCTCGCGCGGCGAGATGTTGAAGAACAGCGGGTCGAAGTGGTCGGCCCGGTCGAGGAAGCCGCCCCACTTCGTGTAGGTGCGGCCCGGCGCGTCCGGGTCCGGGTCGAAGTAGCGGCCGTGGTCCCAGCGGTCGGCCGGCACCTCGGTGATGCTGTCCCGGCCCTCGGCGAGGTTGCGCCAGAACTCCCGGACGTTGCGCGCCTGCGGGTAGCGGCCGGCCAGGCCGATGACGGCGATGTCGGCGCTCCCCGGGACGGGCCCGGCGCCGGCCCGGCGGGCCCGGTCACGGCGCGCCGACCGGCGCCCCGAGCGGTGCTCGGACCGGTGGGCGGGGGCCTCGCCGGCGGCGGGCGGCACCGGTGCCCCGGCCGCCGGAGCGTCCCCGGCGCCGAGCAGGGCAGCGAGCTTCCCCTCGTGCCCGGCCACGAAGTACTCGGCCAGCGCCCGGATGGTCTGGTACTCGAAGAACAGCGTCTTGGGCAGCGAACCGAACACCCGCTCCAGGGAGTTGGTGAGGTTCATGGTCATGATCGAGTCGAGGCCGTACAGGCTCAGGTCGTCGTCCGCCTCGATCCGCTCGGCGGGCAGCCGCAGCTCGGCCGCCAGCAGACCCACCAGGTACCCGGCGGTCCGCTCGGCGAGCGTGCCCACCGGGCGGGCGGGCGCCGCCGGAGCGGCGGCCGGGGCCGCCGGGAGCGGCTGCGCCGCCTCGACGGGCTCGCGCCCGGCCGGGGCCTCCTGGCCGGCGTCGGCCGTGTAAGCGCGGGAGGTGAAGCCGCGCAGCCGGGCGCGCGGGGCGCCGGCGTCGTCCAGCAGGTCGATGTCCAGCTTGCGCACGGCGCCGTCCGGCCGGTCGTCCGCGCTGTACCGCGCCCAGGCCCACATGGCCGGGGTGCACGGGCCGAGGATCTCCAGCTCGTCGAGCGCGAAGGGCAGGTGCAGCGGGGCCGGGCCGTCCGCCCCCGGGGCGCCGAACAGCCCGAGCGAGGACTGCAGGGCGGAGTCCAGCAGGCCGGGGTGCAGCACGAAGGAGTCGAGGCCGGCCGCGACCGCCTCCGGCAGCAGGAGCCGCGCGACGGCCTGGCCGTCGCCGATCTCGATGCCCGCCAGGCCGCGGTGGCCCGGCCCGTAGTCGAGGCCCATGGCCGCGTAGGCGCGGTAGCACTGGTCGGCGTCCAGCGTCGCGGTGCCGCAGGCGGCCCGCAGTGCGGCCACGTCGAGCGGCTCGGCCGGCACGGCGGCGCCGACCACGGCCAGACCCTGGCTGTGCACGACCGGCGCGCTCCGGTCCCCGTCCGGCAGTCCGGTGATCTCGAACGCGACGGCGCCGTCCTCCTCGGCGAACAGCGTGGTGCGCACCCGCGCGGGCTGCCCGTCGACGGTCAGCGGACGGGCCCAGACGACGTTGCGCAGGCTGATCCGCTCGGGGACGGCGTCCAGGGAGGCCGACACGGCCGCCCGCGCCAGCTCCAGGTACGCGGCTCCCGGGAGCACCTTGCGGCCGTGGACGACGTGGTCGGCGAGGAAGAACTCCCCGCCGGTGAACTCCGAGGCGAAGCGCTGCTCGTCGAGGCTGGAGGTGTTGGCGTGGAGCAGCGGGTGGAGCCCGGCCGGGCGCGGCGCGGCGGCGGGGCCGGCCGCGAGGTCGCCCACCCAGTGGCGCTCCCGGGCGAAGGGGTAGCCGGGCAGCGACAGCATCCGGGGGCGGCCCCCGGGGTGGAACCGGTCCCAGTCGACGGCCAGGCCCTTGGTCCAGAGGTCGAGGACCTTGTCGTACTTCCCCTTGGCGATCCAGCGGTCGACGGTCGCCGCCATGTCGGCGTCGGCGGCGAGGACGGCCAGGGTCTCCCGGTGCTCCTTGACGTTGCCCAGGTAGAGGTCCTCGACGTCCTGCGCCCCGGCGAGGAAGTCGCCGAGCCGGTCGAGGAGTTCGGCCGGGGTGGCGGCCAGCAGGCCCAGCCGGGTCTCCATCGCCTCGCGACCGGTCTGCAGGGTGCGGGCCAGTGCGTCGAGGTCCAGTGCGTCGAGGTCCTGGCGGTCCAGCCAGTCCAGCAGGTCCAGGGCCCGCTCGCGCAGGCGCTCCTCGTCCCGGGCCGAGAGCACGATCGGCCGCGGGGTGCTCGGGTCAGCCGGGGGGGCCGCCGTGCGGGCCGCGGCGGCCGGGCGGTACTCCTCGACGACGACGTGCGCGTTGGACCCGCCCGCCCCGAACGAGGAGACGCCCGCCAGGCGCGGCAGCTCGGTGCCGTCCGCGGCCACCGGCCGCCGCCACTCCCCCGCCTCGCGCTGGAGGCGGAACGGCGTGCGGCCGAAGTCGATGTTGGGGTTGAGCTCGTCCGCGTGCAGGCTCGGGACGAGCCGGCCGTGCCGCATCTGCAGGACGACCTTGAGCAGACCGGCGATGCCGGCCGCCGCCTCCAGGTGGCCGATGTTGCTCTTGGCCGAACCGAGGGCGCAGTACTGCCGGTCCCCGGAGTCCGGGGCGAAGGCCTGGGTCAGCCCGTCGACCTCGATCGGGTCCCCCAGCTCCGTGCCCGTGCCGTGGGCCTCCAGGTAGCTGATGTCACGGGCCGAGACACCGGCCCGGTCCAGGGCCGCGCGCACCACCTCGGCCTGCGCGACCGGGTTGGGCACGGTGTAGCCGTTGGTCCGGCCGCCGTGGTTGATGCTGCTGCCGCGCAGGACCGCGTGAATGGTGTCGCCGTCCCGCTCGGCGTCGGCGAGCCGCTTGAGCAGGACCACCGCGACGCCCTCACCGGGGACGAAGCCGTTGCCGCCCGCGCCGAAGCTGCGGCAGCGGCCGTCGTCGGAGAGCATCCGCTTGCCGGACATCAGCGTGTAGTTCGACGGGTGCAGGTAGAGGTTGACCCCTCCGGCCAGGGCGAGGTCGCACTCGCCCCGGCGCAGGTGCTCGATCGCCTCGTGGACGGCGCTCAGCGAGGAGGAGCACATGGTGTCGACCGGCAGGCTGGGGCCGTGCAGGTCGAGGACGTACGAGACCCGGTTGGCCACGGAGGCGAACGAGGTCAGCGGGTGCAGCTTCCCGTCGCGCTCCCACAGGCCCGGGCCGTGCAGGTCGAAGCCGGTCTTGGAGACGCCCGCGAAGACGCCGACCCGGCCGCCGTGCGCCTGCGCCAGCCGGCGGCGGGTGTAGCCGGCGTCCTCCAGGGCGTTCCACGACTCCTGCAGGAAGAGTCGTTCCTGCGGGTCCGTGTTCATCGCCTCGTGCGGGGAGATGCCGAAGAACAGCGGGTCGAACTCGGCGAAGCCGTCGAGGAATCCGCCCCACTTGCTGTAGCTGAGGCCCCGGGCGACGGCCTCGTCGCGGTCGTGGTGGTAGAAGCCCTCCAGGCTCCAGCGGTCGGCGGGGATCGCGGTGACGCTGTCGCGGCCCTCGGCCAGGTTGCGCCAGAACTCGTCCAGGGTGCGGGCCTGCGGGAACCGGCCGCTCATGCCGATGATCGCGACGGCGTCGTCGGCCGGACGGACGGACGCCGTCGCCGTCGCCGTCGCCGTCGTGGTCGTGTTCGTGGTCGTGGTCGTGGTCGCCGTGACCGCGACGGCCTGGGCGGGCTGGGCAACCGGGGTGGCCTGCGCGGGGACGGGCCGGGCGGCGGTGCCCGGGGCCTCGACGGCGACGGCCGGGGCGGTGCGGGGCGCCCGGGCCGCCGTCAGGCCGGTCCACGCCAGACAGGTTCCGCGGTGCTCCCGCAGCAGGTGACCGGCCAGCTCGTCCAGGACGTTGAACTCGTAGAGGACGGTCTTGGACAGGCCGGTGAAGACCTCGGCGAACTTGCGGTTGAGCCGGGTGATGACGATGGAGTCGATCCCGTAGTCCTCCAGCGGGGCCTGCGGGTCGATCTTCGCCGTCGGCAGGCCGATCACGCCGCCGAGCACCTGCTTGAGCCGGCGCACGACCCGCTCGTGCAGCACTCCCTCGTCGACCTCCGCGACCTCCGCGACCTCCGGGGCCGCCGCGGCCTCCGTCGACGCGGCGGGCGCCACCGGATCGGCGGCCGTGGCGGCCTGCGCCCCGTCCCCGAGCAGGGTCCGGCGGATCCTCGGCCCGTCGCCCTCGACCGCCATCACCTGGCAGTGCGCCGAGGCGAGCGCCTCGTGCAGCACCCGCAGCCCCGAGGCGGTGGCCAGCGGGTCCATGCCGACCTCCGCGCGCAGTGCGCGCACGGTCTCCGGGTCGGGGGCCATGCCGCCCTCGGCCCACAGCGGCCAGTTGACCGACAGGCTGCGGCCGGAGCGCCGGCCGGCGGCGGCCAGACCGTCCCGGTGGTGCGCGAAGGCGTCCTGGAAGGCGTTGGCGGCGGCGTAGTCCGCCTGTCCGACGTTGCCGGTCACCGCCGCCAGCGAGGAGAACAGGGCGAAGAAGTCCAGCGCGTCGTCCCGGGTGGCGCGGTCGAGGTTGACCGTGCCCGCGACCTTGGGCGCGAAGACCTCGCGCAGCTGCCCGGCGCTCTTGCGCAGGACGAAGTCGTCGCGCAGGACACCGGCGCTGTGCAGCACGCCGTCGATCGTGCCGCTCTCCCGGCGCACCGCGGCCAGGAAGGCCTCGGTGCGGGCCGCGTCGGCCACGTCGAGCGCCGTGTAGCTCAGCCGGGCCCCGGGGCGGGCCAGCGCTTCCAGGACCGCCCGCCGCCGGTCGTCCAGGGCGGAGCGGCCGACCAGGTGGACCGTCACGGAGCTGACCGAGCCGACCAGGTCGCGGGCGAGCAGCAGGCCGAGTCCGCCGAGGCCCCCGGTGACGACGTAGACGCCGCCCTCCTTCCAGGGCAGCGCGGTGGGCCCGGGCTCGGGCAGTTCCTCCCAGCCCCGCACCTCCCGGCCGTCGGCCCGCAGCCGGACCTCCCGCTCGCCGGGCCGGCCGGCGCACGCCACGATCCCGGCGGCGGCGTCCGCGCCCTGCGAAGGCTCGACCAGGACGAGCTGCGGCAGCAGCCGCGGGTTCTCCAGGGCCGCGGACTTCAGCAGCCCGAACAGCCCGGCGAGCAGCGCGTCCGCGCCCACCGCCGGGACGACCAGCTGGACCACCGTGCGGGGCAGCGACCGGTCCGCGGCCAGCTCCCGCAGGGCTTCGAGCACCTGCACGGCCAGGTCCGCGTAGCGCTCGGCGAGTCGGTCGGCGGAGCTCACCAGGAGCCGCACCGCGGCCTGCCCGGCCCGCTCGCGCAGCGCCCGGTCCAGCTCGGCCGGTCCGGCGAGCAGCACCAGGTGGCCCTCGACGCCGGCACCCGTGCCGGGCACCGCGGGCCGCCACACCGGGCGGGCCCGCACCAGTTCGGGGGCGGGCGCCGGCCCGTCCCCGGGCGCCGCCGACGCGCCGGGCCCGGCGGGCTCCCGGTGGTTCTTCAGCTGCTCCTTGACCGCGTCCCGCGAGACGCGCCCGGCCTTGAGGTCCAGCAGGAGCCGTTCGAGCTGCCTGTCCATGTTCAGCGACCCTCGTTGTCCGTGTTCCGACCGCTGCCGTCGATGAATGACAGGCGGATGTGCTCTGCGGCGGCCTCCATGCCGAGGTCACCGCTCAGGTAGCCGTCCAAAACGTCGTCCAGCGCGTCGTCCGGCGCGTCGTCCGGAAGGCCCGGCCGCACCGTCCCGGCGCCGCCGGGACGGCCCTCGATCCCCTTCTCGGCGATCCAGTACCGCTCCTTGGCGAAGGGGTACGTCGGCAGGGGCACGACCCGCGGGCTCCGCCCGGGGTGCAGCCGCTCCCAGTCGACCTCGACGCCGTTCACCCACAGGTCGAGCACCTTGGCGAACTTGCCCTTGGCGATCCAGTCGTCGACCACCTCGCCCATGTCCTCGTCCGCGGCGAACGCCGTGTACGTGCGGTCGCCCCGCCGGACGCGGCCGCGGTGCAGCCCCTCGGTCCGTTCCGGGTGCGCGAGGAAGCCGCGCAGCCGCTCGGTCAGCTCGTCGAGGCTGCCGACCACCGTCGCGAGCCGCTCCGGCATGGCCTCGCGCCCGGTCCGCAGGGTGTGGGCGAGGTCGGCCAGGTCCGGCGCCGGCCGCTCACGGTCCGTCAGCCGGCCCAGCAGCGCCCGCGCCTGGTCGCGCAGCCGGTCCTCGTCCTTGGCCGAGAGCACCACCACGGCGGGGCCCTCGGCGGGCCGCGGGGCGGCGGCCGGCTCCCGCGGCACGTACTCCTCGATCACCACGTGGGCGTTGGCGCCGCCCGCGCCGAACGACGAGACGCCGGCCCGGCGGGGCACCTCGCGCGTCACGCCGTCCACCGTGACGACCGGCCGCTTCCAGTCCGCCCGCTCGCGCTGGACGACGAACGGCGTGGACCCGAAGTCGATGTGCGGGTTGAGCCGCTCGGCGTGCAGGCTGGGAACCAGCTCACCGTGGCGCAGCTGCAGCAGCACCTTGAACACGCCCGCGATGCCGGCCGCCGCCTCGGCGTGGCCGATGTTGCTCTTGACCGAGCCGATCGCGCAGTACTGCAGGTCCTCGGTGTCGGCGGAGAACGCCCTGGTCAGACCGTTGATCTCGATCGGGTCGCCGAGCGCGGTGCCGGTGCCGTGGGCTTCGATGTAGCTGATCGTCCGGGCGTCCACCCCGGCCTTGTCGAGGGCCTGGCGGACCACCTTGCCCTGGGCCACCGGGTTGGGGACGGTGTAGCCGTTGGTCGTGCCGCCGTGGTTGGTGCTGCTGCCCCGGATCACGGCGTGGATGTGGTCGCCGTCCCGCTCGGCGTCCTCCAGGCGCTTGAGCACGAGCGCGCCGACGCCCTCGCCGGGCACGAAGCCCTTGCCGCCCGCACCGAAGCTGCGGCAGCGCGCCTCCTCGGCCAGCATCTGGAGGTTGCACAGGTTCACGTAGCTCGACGGGTGCAGGTACAGGTTCACCCCGCCGGTCACGGCCATCTCGCAGTCGCCGCGGAGCAGGTGCTCGCACGCCTCGTGCAGCGCGATGAGGGAGGACGAGCACATGGTGTCCACCGGCAGGCTCGGGCCGTTCAGGTCGAGCTTGAAGGAGACCCGGTTCGCCGCCGAGCCGAACGAGGTGTACGGGTAGGCGAGGTCGCCCTGACGCCACCGCTCGGGGCCGTAGAGGTTGTGGCCGGCCCGGGTGATGCCGACGAAGACGCCGACGCTGCCGTCGTGCTGACGCCGGATCCGGGCGCGGGTGTAGCCCGCGTCCTCGAACGCGCGCCACGCCTCCTGCAGGAAGAGGCGCTCCTGCGGGTCGATCTCGACCGCCTCGTTCGGGGTCATCCCGAAGAACAGCGGGTCGAAGTCGGCGAAGCCCTCCAGGAAGGCACCCCACTTGCTGTAGCTCTTGCCCTCGGCGGCGGCCTTCTCCGGATCCGGCTCGAAGAAGCCGTCGAGCGGCCACCGGTCGGCGGGGATCTCGGTGACGGCGTCCCGGCCGGCGCGCAGGTTCTCCCAGTAGGTGTCGAGGGTCTCGGCCTGCGGGAAGCGCGCGCTCATGCCGATGACCGCGATGTCCCCGGACCGGGCCGGCACCGGCGCGGGTCCGGTCCGCACCGGGGCGGCGGCGGGGGCTTCGCCGCCCACGGCCGGGGCGACCGCAGCAGCCGGGGCGGCCGCCGCGGCGACCGGCGAGGGCTCCGGGCGCACCGGCTCCGCCGGGGCCAGGCCGACCACCCGCGCGAGGTCGGCCGGTCGCCGTTCGACGAAGTGGCCCGCGAGCTCCTCGACGGTGCGGTACTCGAAGAAGAGGGTGCTGCCGACCTCCCCGAGGTCCTTCTTGAGGGCGTTCAGCAGTTGCAGGATCAGGATGGAGTCGATGCCGTAGGCGGAGAGCGGCTCGGTCGCGTCGATGGACTCCGCCGGGATCAGCAGGGTCCGCCCGACCAGCTCCTTGAGGTAGCCGCGGACGGCCTCGGTCAGCGCGGCCGGGTCGAGCCGCGCGGGTTCCGGCGCGGGTTGCGGCGCGGGTTCCGGCCGCCGCGCCGCGGTCGCCTCCCCGGCCGGCGCCGCGGCGCGCGGACCGGCCGGCGCGGGCCGCTCGGCACCGCTGCCGCGGACGACCCCGTCGCTGACCGCGAGGACGATCTGCTGCCCGAGGTGGTGGGCGTCGCTCGCCGGGAACTCGACCTCCCGGAAGCCCTCCCACTCCAGCACCGACTGCCACCGGGCGGGTTCCAGGCCGGGGCCGCCGGTCTCGCGCAGCTCCGCGTCGTCGTACAGCCACCAGCCGTCCAGCAGGGCGAAGGTGAGCATCCCGAACACGGTGTGGCCGGCGATCTCGTTGATCACCACGGCACCGCCCGGGCGCAGCAGCGCCTTGCTGTTGCGCAGCGACTCGCGGATGTCCTTGGTCGCGTGCAGCACGTTGGTCGCGATGACGAGGTCGTAGGACCCCTCGTCGAAGCCCTGGTCCGTGACCGGGCGGCCGGCGTCGAAGAGCTCGCAGCGCAGGAAGGGGTTCTCGGCGCCCCACTGCTGCTTCCCGTGGATCAGGAACGCGCGGGACAGGTCGGTGTAGCAGTACTCGCCGATGTGCTCCCGGTACGGGCGCAGCCGCTCCATGACGGTGGCGGTGGTGCCGCCGGTGCCGGCGCCGACCTCCAGGATGCGGAAGCGGGCGGACGGGTCCTCGGCCAGCCGGCGTTCGACCAGGGCCACGGTGCAGTCGCCGACGACGTCGTTGAAGTAGTCGGCGATCATGTTCCGCTTGTAGATGCCCTCCACCAGCTCCAGCGAGGAGCCGGGGAAGATCACGTCGACCGCGTTGGTCCGTCCGGTGAGGATGGCCGTCAGCTCACCGAGGGTCCGGTCGACCAGGTCGACGGAGGCCCGCAGTTCGGGGTCGGCGAGCCAGGCGCGCTTCTCGCGCTCCCAGCGGGCGGCGACGGCGGCCGCGTCCACCGGGCGTCCGCCGGCCGGGCGGTAGCGTCCGGCGGTCTCCACCAGGTGGCCCTCGCGCAGGAAGAGCTTCAGCGTCTCCTCCAGCCAGCGGTCGTACTTGGCGACGATGCCGGTGGCCCGCCGGAGGGCCGGCGCGTCGAACTCCCGGTCGCCGATCAGGTCCCGCAGCTCGCACCAGAGCAGGTCGGCGAGGAGCGCGTCCAGCGTCCGGAGCTTGTCCTTCGCCTCGGTCTCCACGGTGCGCAACGCGGCCCCGCGGGCGGGGAGTTCGGGACGGAGCGGGAGCGCGGGCGGCAGCGCCGGGCTGAGCACCCGGACCGTCTCGTGCTCGTCGTAGGCCTCGAACCGCTCCGGCCGGTGGGTGTTGACGTACACCAGCTGCCCGAGCGGGGCGGCCAGCAGCCGCTCGACCGCGGCCATCGCGAGCGCCGGGTCGATGTCGCCCAGGCCCTCCTGCCGGTAGATCCGCTCCCGCACGTGCTGCGGGACGTCCAGCCCGCTGCCGACGGCGCCCCAGTAACCCCAGTTGACCACCTTGACGGCCGCCCGGCGCTCGCTGCCCAGCCGCAGGGCGAAGGCGTCCTCGAAGGCGTTGCCGGCCACGTAGCTGCAGTAGCCCCGGGTCTGGTCGATCGAGGCGATCGAGGAGAAGAAGAGCAGGAAGTCGAGGTCCTCCGCGTCGAACACCTCGGCCATCCGGATGCTGGCGTCGTACTTCGCGCTCAGGCCCTGCCGGAACTCCGGCTCACCGGTGTTCAGCAGGCTCTGGTCCACCAGCCCGAACACCGACTGGACCACGCCGTGGACGGTGCCGAAGCGCTCCTTGACGCGCGCGTACGCGGCGCCCAGGGCCTGCGGGTCGGAGGCGTCCGCGGACAGGTACCAGGGGGCCGGGCCGAGGGCGGCCAGCCGGTCGATCTTGCGCTGGATCGTGTCGTCCAGCGCGCGCCGGCCGATCCACACCACCTGGGCGCCGAAGCGCCGGACCACGTGCTCGCTCCAGAGCTCGCCGATCCCGCCGGCCCCGCCCAGGACGACGTACACGCCGCCCTGCCGGTAGGGGGCCCGGGCCGGCTCGGGCAGCTCCGTGCGGGCCAGCCGCTGGCGGAACCACTGGCCGTTGCGCAGCGCGCGCAGGCCCTGCGCCGGGGCGCCGAGCAGGGCGGCCACCGGCAGCGGCTCGGCCACGCCGAGGTCGAAGGAGGAGACCGTCCAGTCGGGCAGCTCCCGGGCCATCACCCCGGCCAGGCCGAGCACCGCGGCGTCGGCGGGCAGCACCGTCTCGCCCCGGAGCACCGGCCGGCTCTGCCTGGTGACGACCGTCCAGGCCAGCGCCTCGCCGCCGTAGCCGAGCGCGAACAGCGCCTTGGTGAGCCGGAAGAAGGCCGACACACCGGTGTCGGCGCGTCGGAGCAGGGCCTCGGCCCGCAGGTCGTCGGGCCCGGCCGCGCCGATCCAGACGATCCGCCGGAACGTGCCGAGCCGGCGCAGCCGGGCGGTGAGCTGCTCGACGTCGCGCAGGGCGTCGACGTCCAGGACGTGCGCCTCGGTGCAGGCGGCCGCGAGGGCGGCGCGCTCGGCGGTGTCCCCGCCGACGACCAGGGTGGGCCCGGTGACGGGGAGCGCGATGGTGTCCGCCGGGGCGGCGTCGCGGACCCACACCGGCGTCAGGGCCAGGTGGTCGGCGTCCACGGCCGGCGCGGTGGCGGTGACGGCCGGCGCAGTGGTGGCCGGTGCAGTGGTGGCCGGCGCGACGGCGGTGGTGGCGGCCCCGGCGCCGAGCACCGGCCGGGCCGGGCCCGACACCTGGGCGGTCTCCGGCAGCCAGTGGCGCTGACGGGCGAACGGGTAGGTGGGCAGCGGGACGCGACGGGCGGTGCCGGCCGGGAACAGCCCCGCGAAGTCCAGCCCGTAGCCCTGGAGGTAGAGGTCGCGGACGGCTTCCAGCCGCTCCGTCCGGACGGCGGCCGTGGTGGCCTCGGCGGCCTGGCGGACGCAGCTGTTGCCGAACCGCTCCAGCGAGGCCTGCGGTCTGGCCTGGTGCTCGGTCAGGTCGGCGACCCGGACGTGCCGCTCGCCACCGCCGGCCAGCCAGTCCCGCAGCCGCTCGGCCAGCTCCGCCGTGGTCCCCGCGACGCACGCCAGCCGCACCGGGCAGTGCCGGCGGCCGAGCAGCAGGGTGAGGCTCAGGTCGGCCGGGTCGGTGTCCGGGTGGGCGCCCAGGTGGGCCAGCAGGCGCTCCGCCTGGGTCCGCAGCTGCTCGGTCGACAGGGCGGACAGCACCACGAGGTGACCGGGCACCGGTGCGCCGGCCCGCGCCGGCCGCTCGGGGGCCTGCTCGATGACCAGGTGGGCGTTGGTGCCGCTGAAGCCGAACGAGCTGAGTGCCGCGAGCCGCGGGCGGCCGGGCTCGGCCGGCCAGTCCCGGTGGACGGTGTTCACCCGGAACGGGCTGCCCGCGAAGGCGATGTGCGCGTTGCCCCGCTCGAAGTGCAGCGAGCGCGGCAGCTCCCGGTGGCGCATCGCGAGCAGGATCTTGGTCAGGCCGGCCACGCCCGAGGCGGGCGCCGCATGCCCGATGTTGGTCTTGATCGAACCGATCGCGCAGTACTCCTGCTTGTCGGTGAAGGCCCGGAACGCGCGGGTCAGCGCCTGGAACTCGATCGGGTCGCCGAGCTTGGTGCCGGTGCCGTGGGCCTCGACCAGCTGGATGTCGGCGGGGTCGATGCCGAACGTCTCGTAGACGGAACGCTCCAGCCGCTCCTGCGACTTGGCGCTCGGCGCGGTGATGCCGTTGGAGGTGCCGTCCTGGTTCAGGCCGGAGGCCCGCACCACGCCGTGGATGTGGTCGCCGTCGGCGAGCGCGTCGGAGAGCCGCTTGAGCACCACCATGCCGACGCCCTCGCCCGGGACGAAGCCGTCCGCCCGCTCGTCGAAGGTGTGGCACTGGCCGGTCGCGGAGAGCATGCCGGCCTTGTGGGCGTCCAGGTAGTACCCGGGCGAGCACTGCACCGAGACGCCGCCGGCCAGGGCGAGTCCGATCTCGCCCGCGCGCAGCGCCTGGCAGGCCAGGTGGATGGCGACCAGCGAGCCGGAGCAGGCGGTGTCGACGGCGACGGCGGGGCCCTGCAGGTCGAGGAAGTAGGAGATCCGGGCCGGGATGATGGCCTCGGCGTTGCCCCACATCGCCTGGGCCGGGGCGTCCGGGCCGGGGGCGGTCAGGTAGTCGCTGACCTGGGTGCCCAGGTAGACGCCGCAGGAGCCGCCGCGGACCGCGTCACCGGCGTAGCCGGCGTCCTCCAGGGCCTTCCAGGACTCCTCCAGCGTCAGGCGCTGCTGCGGGTCCATGTAGGCGGCTTCGAGGCCGGAGATCTGGAAGAACATCGGGTCGAACCGGTCGATGTCGTCCATCATCGCGGCGTACCGGGGGTGGTCGGTGCCCGGGGGGACGTGGGTGGAGAGGTCCCAGCGGGTGATCTCGCCGACCAGGCTGCGGCCGTCCACGAGGTGCTGCCAGAGCTCGTCGACGTCCTTCGCGCGGCCGTACCGGCCGCTCATGCCGATGATGGCGATCGGCTCGTGGGCGGGCGCGGGTGCGGGCGCGGGCGCGGGTACGGGCGCGGGTACGGCTGCGGCCGCAGGCGCCGGGATGCGGGCGGTGACCACCGCGGGGTCGGCGACCGCGGCCGGCACGGCCACCGGGGCGGGCACGGCGACCGGCACGGGCGCCGCGGCCGCCGGCTCGTGGCCGTGGTGCGCCACCACGTACCGCGCCAGCGCCCGGACCGAGCTGTGGTCGAACAGGTCGGTGGCCGCGAGCGAGATGCCGAGCGCCTCGTTCAGGTCCTGGGTGAGCGCGACCCCGAGGATCGAGTCCACGCCGTAGTCCGAGAAGGCGTCCTCCTCCGAGATCTCACGGCGGTCCAGCCCGAGCGAGAGCTGGATCCGGTCCAGGATCGCCTCCCGGACCCGCGCCTCGGCGTCCGGCCCGACGGCCGGCGCCACGGCCTCGGCCGCGACGGCGGTGGCCGCGCTCACGACGGCGGTGGCCGGAGCCGCCACCGGACCCGGCGCTCCGGACTCGCGCTCCCGGAGGGCCCGCGCCTGCGCCGGGAACGCCTCGGCCACGTACGCCGCCAGCCGGCTCACCGAGCTGTGGTCGAACAGGTCCGTGGTGACCAGCACGCCGCCGAGCACCGCGTTGAGGTCCTGGATCAGCTGCACCCCGAGGATCGAGTCCACGCCGTAGTCGGCGAAGGCGTCCTCCTCGTGGACCTCGCTCGCCGCCAGCCCCAGGGACTCCCGGATCTGCGCGACGATCGCGCGCCCCACGGCCGCCCGCACGTCGCCCTCGGCCGCGGCCGGCGGCGCCCCGGCCCCGGCAGCGGTGGGCGCGGCGGCGGCCGGCCCGGCCGTCACGATCTGGTGTCCGACGGAGTGGACGGCGGCGGCGGGGAAGGCGACGCCCTCGAAGCCCGCCGCGGTCAGCACGGCCCGCCAGCTCTCCGGCGACAGACCCGGGCAGCCGGGCATCCGCAGCTCGGCGTCCTGGTACAGCCACCAGCCGTCCAGCAGCCCGAAGGTCAGGTGCAGGAACAGCGTCCCGGCGGCCATCTCGTTGAGCACCAGCTCGCCGTCCGCGGCCAGCAGCGTCCGGGCGTGCCGGACCGCGGTCCGCACGTCCCGGGTGGCGTGCAGCACGTTGGTCGCCAGGACCAGGTCGTACCCGCCCGCGGCCACGCCCTGCCCGGCCGGGTCCTGCTCGACGTCGAACAGCTCGAAGGTCGCGTAGGGGTGCTCGGCGCCGAACTCCTTCCGGCCCTTGAGCAGGAAGTAGCGCGAGACGTCGGTGTAGCGGTACTCCGCCAGGCTGTCGCGGTACGGCGCGAGGGCGCGCAGCACCTGCTCGGTGGTGCCGCCGGTGCCCGAGCCGATCTCGAAGATCCGCACCCGGCGGGCCGGGTCCCGCTCCAGCAGCTCGGCGACCCGGGCGGCCACCCGGTCCGCCACGATCTCGTTGAGGGCGCGGGCCGTGTCGCAGTGCCGGTAGACGCCCTCGACGAGGGCCATCGAGGAATCGGGGAAGACCACGTCGGTGGCCGGGCGGCGCCCGGTCAGGACCTCCGGGAGGGCGCGCAGCACCGGGTCCAGCAGGTTGACGTACGGGTTGCCGCCGCCGCTGGTCCGGCACAGGTCGTCCCAGCGGCGCCACACGGCCTGGTGATCGGCCGGGGCCTGGGCGGTCGGCGCGTAGCGCTCCCCGTCCTGCTCCAGGTACCCGTGCGCGGCCAGCACCCGCAGGCTCTCGTCCAGCCAGCGGTCGTAGCCGCCCGGCTTCAGGGCCGACCGCAGCTCGGCGACGCTCCCGCCGCCGGCCCGCAGGCCGAGGTCCCGCAGCCGGGTGTACAGCAGGGCGCAGAGCAGGTCGTCGTCGAAGCCGCGGGCCGGGCCGGAGTCCGCGATCACCCGGTCGAGGCGCAGTTGGTGGGCCGGCGCCGGGGCGGTGACCGGCGCGGGGGCGGTGACCGGCGCGGGGGCGGCAGCCGGCTCCGGCACGGTCTCGCCGGGCATCAGCTCGGTGCTGAAGTGCGGCCGGGCGGGGCGGCGCACGGGCACGGTCTTCTCCAGCGCCAGCTGGCCGTACGGCCCGGACAGCAGGGTGTCGAGCGCCGCCATGCCCTCGGCGGGCTCGATGGAGCCGATCCCGTCGACGGCCATCCGCCGCTGGTAGGCGTCCGAGGCGACCACGCCGACACTGCCCCAGTAGCTCCAGTTCATGACCTTGACGGCGGCCGGCCAGTGCTGCCCGAGCAGCCGGGCGAAGGCGTCCTTGAACACGCAGCCGCAGACGTAGTTGCTCTGCCCGGCGGACCGCTGGAAGGCGTTGAGCGAGGAGAAGAACAGCACGAAGTCCAGCGGCTCCCCGGCGAAGGCCTGGGCGATCCGCACGCTGACGTCGACCTTGGCGCGCACGGCGGCCCGGAACCGGTCCTCGTCCATCCGCGCCACGCTCCGGTCGAGCAGGGCGATCGCGGAGTGGACGACGCCGTGGACGCGCCCGAACCGCTCCGTGACGCGGGCGACCGCGGCCGCCAGCGAGTCCCGGTCGGTGGCGTCCGCCTGGAGGTACCAGGGGGCCGGTCCGAGCAGCGCCAGCTCGGCGATCCGCGCCCGGATGGCGTCGTCCTCGGCCCGGCGGCCGATCCAGACCACCTGCGCGCCGTACGCGCGCACGACGTGCTCCGTCCAGGCCGCCCCGAGGCCGCCGGCGCCGCCGACGACCACGTACACGCCGCCGTGCCGGTAGGGCACGTCGCCGGTGCCGGCCGCCTCGACGGCCGGCACGGCCGTCAGGGTCTGCCGGTACCAGCGTCCGGCGCGGTGCGCCCAGGTGGCGCCGGTGGGCTCCACGGGCAGGGCCAGCGCCTCCCGCAGCACGTCCGCACCGAGGGCCCGGACGTCGGCGAGGCGGACCCGCCAGCGCGGGTTCTCCTTGGCCAGCGAGCCGAGCAGGCCGTGCACGCCCGCGTGGGCCGGATCGACCCGGTCGCCGTCGCCGACGTACTGGGCCCCGACCGTGACGGCCGTCCACTGCAGGTCGCGCTTCTCGTAGCCGAGCGCCAGCAGGGCCTTGGCCAGCCGGAAACCGGCGTAGCAGCCGCGTTCCTGACGTTCGATCAGGTCTTCGGCGTCCGGGCGCACGTCGGTGCCGGGGCCCGCGATCCACACCACGTGGTCGACGGCGGCCCCCCGGGCCAGCCGCGACCGCAGGCCGTCCACGGTGTCCGTGGCCCGCAGCAGGAGCAGGTCGACGGCCTCGTGGTCGACCAGGACGGAGGCCAGCAGGTCCGGGTCGTCGCCGACCAGCAGGACCCGCCCGGCCGGGCCGGCCGGGGCCGTGCCGGGGGACGGCACCTCCTCCCAGTCCGGCCGCATCAGGACGAGCTGCCCGGCGTCCGCGGCCGCCGGACGAAGCGGTTCGGGCCGCAGCGGTTCGGGCCGGGCGGCGGCACCCTGCTTCAGCGGACGGGTGCTGAAGGCCCGGATCCGCACGCTGACGTTGCCCCGCGCGTCGCACAGGTCGACGTCCAGTTTGCCGCCGGGCTGCGCGCCCTCGCTCGGCCGCAGCCACGCCCACATGACCGGGGCGCACGGCCCGAGGATCTCCACCTCCTCGACGGCGTAGGGCAGTCGCGGGCCGCCCGCCTGGTCGGTCAGGGCGACGGAGGCCTGCAGGGCGGCGTCGAGCAGGCTGGGGTGCAGCACCCAGCGCTCCAGGTCCCGGTCCGCCTCGGCGGGCAGCGCGAGCTCGGCCAGCGCCTGGCCGTCGCCGACCAGGACGCGCACCAGGCCGCGGAAGGCCGGGCCGTACTGGATGCCCTTGCGCCGGTAGCCGGAGTAGGCCTCGGCGGCGGGGATCTCGTAGGCGCCGCACTCGGCGCGCAACCGCTCCAGGTCGAGCGCGGACTCCCGGCGCGGACCGCCGGTCAGCACCCGGCCCTGGCTGTGGACCGCGGCGGGCTCGCCCGCCGAGGTCGCGGCGAGCAGGCGGAAGCGCGGGCCGGCCCCGGCGTCCGGATCGAACTCGACCCGGACGTCCACCGGGGTGTCGCGGACCGCGACCGGCCGCATCCAGACCACGTCCCGCAGCGAGACGGTGCCCGCGCCGCCGTGGTCCGCCCGCGCCGCGTGGGCGGCCCGGACCAGCTCCAGCTGGGCGACGCCCGGCAGCACCCGCTCCCCGGCCACCACGTGGTCGCGCAGGAAGAACTCCCGCCCGGTGAGGGTGGTCGCGGTGCGACCGTCCCCGCCGGCGGCGGCGGACAGCGGGCGGGGCCCGGTGTCGCGCTGCCACAGCCGCCGGCCCGCGAACGGGTACCCCGGCAGCGGGACCGGGGCGAGGCGACGGCCGCCGGTCAGCAGGCGCCAGTCCAGCTCGTAGCCCTGGCAGTACACCTTGGCCAGGGCGCCGAGCGCCTCGGCCAGGGCGGCCGGGTCTCCGTTCAGGCCGGCCACCCGCTCCAGCAGGTCGTTGCCGGCCGCCAGCACGTCGGCCTGCGGTGCGAAGCCCTTGGGCACCAGCCCGGTGAAGGCCTCCGGATCCCCCGGAGCCGTCGCGTCGGCGGCCCAGCGGCGCAGCGCCCGGACGGCCTCGGCGCGGTCCCGGACCACCACCGCGAGGCGGTGCCGGAAGTGCGCCCGTCCGTCGAGCAGGGTCGCACCGACCTCGCGCAGACCGGCGGTGCGGGTGGCGTCCTCCAGGAACTCCACCAGGTCCGCGACGCGCCGGCGCAGCGACTCCTCGGACTTGGCCGAGACGGCCAGCAGGTGGGCGGGCGTCATCGTGCTGTCGTCCTCGTTCTGCACCGGGTAACTCTCCACGACCATGTGTGCGTTGGTTCCGCTCATCCCGAAGGAGCTGACGGCCGCGAGGCGCCTGCGGCCGGGCGTCTCGGGCCAGGCCCGGTTCGCCCTGTTGACGAAGAACGGGCTGTCCTGCCAGGCGACGTAGTCGCTCTCCTGCTCGCAGTGCAGGCTCGCCGGGATGGTCTCGTGGCGCAGCGCCTGGACGATCCCGATCAGGCTGACCAGGCCGGACGCGGCGAGGGTGTGCCCGAGGTTCGGCTTGACCGAGGTGAGGGCGCAGTACCCCCGCCGGTCGGTGAAGGTCCGGAAGGCGTCGTTGAGCGCGTTGACCTCGACCGGGTCGCCGAGCCTGGTCCCGGTGCCGTGCGCCACCACGTAGTCGATGGCCGCCGGGTCGATCCGGTGCCGGCGGTACGTGGAGCGCAGCAGCTCGACCTGGGCCTCGCCGTTGGGCGCGGTGATCCCGTTGGACCGGCCGTCGTAGTTGATCCCGCTGGCGCGGATGACCCCGTGGATCCGGTCGCCGTCGGCCACCGCCCGGGAGAGCCGCTTGAGGACCACGACCGCCACGGCCTCGCTCAGCACCATGCCGTTGGCCCGCCGGTCGAAGGCGTAGGTGACGCCGTCCTCGGACAGCATCCCGGCCTGCCGGGTGGTGTCGAGCAGCTGCGAGGTGCTGATCAGGCTGACGCCGGCGGCGAGGGCCGTGTCGCACTCGCCGTTGCGCAGGCTCGCGCACGCCTGGTGGGCGGCGACGAGACCGGACGAGCAGGCGGTGTTGATGGCCATCACCGGGCCGGCGAAGTCCAGGAAGTAGGACAGCCGGGCGGCGAGGATGCCGTCGTGGTTGGCGGTGAGGGCGTCCGGGCCCTCGGTCAGGTCGCCGTAGTCGCCCTGCTCGACGCCCACGAACACGCCGACCCCGCGCCGGGCCGGGCCGGGCTTCCAGCCGGCGTCCTCCAGGGCCCGCCAGGACTCCTGGAGGAGCAGGCGCTGGCGCGGGTCCAGGCTCTGCGCCTCCTTCGGGGAGAGCTCGAAGAACAGCGGGTCGAACGCGTCCGGGTCGGCCAACTGCCCCATCCGGAAGGTGCGCAGGGGGCCGTCCTGCGGCTCGCCCCACAGCGCGAGGCGCTCGGGGCTCACCGGGCCGACCACGTCGCGGCCCTCGGCGAGGACCGACCACAGCTCGTCGACGTCCGCGGCGCCGGGGAACCGGCCGCTGATGCCGACGATGGCGATCGGATCGTCCTCCACCGGGGTCCGGTCCGCGTCCTGCGCGGCGGGCGCCGGCGAGGTCCGGTCGAGGTCCGCGTCCTGCGCGGCGGGCGCCGGCGAGGTCCGGTCGAGGTCCGCGGGCGGCGGGGTCACCCCGGTGCCGGTCCGGTCGGGGTGCGCCGGCCCGGCGGCGGGTCGCCGCTGCTCGGGGCGGTCGGCCGCCGCCCGGTCCAGCGCCTCCTGGAACCACCGGGGCTCCGTCACGGGGGCCGGCCGCTCGGCCGTCGCGCCGTGGGGCGCCTCGCCGTGGGCCGTCACGCCATCGGCCGTCGCGCCCTCGGCTGCCGTGCCGTCGGCGTAGAACGCGGCGAGCAGCGGACCGTGTTCGGCGGCCAGGTGGCCGCGGAGCTTGCGCAGCGTGGAGTGGCTGTAGAAGAGCGAGGGGGTGACGTCGATCGCGAAGTGCCGCCCGAGCATCGCCGCCAGTTCGGCCAGGCTCACCGAGTCGAACCCGTAGTCGGCGAGGTTGTCGTCCTCGTAGATCCGGTCGGGGGAGACGTTGACCGCCCGGCCGACCAGGTCCCGCAGGTCGCGGTCGAGGCACTCCTCGACCGGCAGCCCGCGCAGGTCGGCGCGGAAGCCCGGGCCCGCCGCCGCCCCGCCGGCCGTGTCGGCGGCGGTGTCGCCGTCGGTGCCGGCAACGGTCTCGGCGACGGTCTCGGCGACGGCGTCCGGCCGGGCCGGCAGGTCGGTCAGGCCGAGGAAGCGCACCACCCGGCTCGGACGGCCGACCAGCAGGAGATGCTGGGAGGCCTCCTGGGACAGCAGCCGCCCGAACAGGCCGACCCCGTCGGCGGTCTCCAGGAAGTCCTGGCCGCTGGAGCGCAGCAGCATCGTGGTGGTGTCGTGGTCGAAGCCCATGCCGCCCTCGCGCCACAGCGGCCAGTTGACCACCACGGTGCGTCCGGACAGCCGGCCCGCGCGCACCTTCGCCTCGCGGTGGGCGGCGTAGGCCATCTGGAAGCGGTTCCCGACGGCGTAGTCGCAGGTCCCGAAGTCGCCGATGACCGCCGAGGAGGAGGAGAAGTAGCAGACGAAGTCGAGCTGTTCGCCCGCGAGCGCCTCGTCCAGCACCAGGGTGCCGCGGACCTTCGGCTCCAGGATCGCGGCGAAGTCGGCCGGGTCCTTCCGCAGCACGCTGCCCTGCCCCTGGACCCCGGCCGCGTGGATCACGCCGTGCAGCCCGCCGAACTGCTCGCGGGCCTGCGCCACGGCGGCCTTCATGTCCACCGGGTCGGAGACGTCCGCCTGCAGGTAGAGCGCCCGGGCGCCGGCGCCGGTCAGCTGCCGGAGGTTCTCCCGGCGCGCCCCGTCCAGCGGGGAGCGTCCGGTCAGCACCAGGTTCGCGCGGTACTCCTCCGCCAGGTGGCGGGCGATGATCATCCCGAGGCCACCGGAACCTCCGGTGATCAGGTACGTGCCGCCCTGCCGGAGCAGGTCCGGACCGTCGGTGAGCTCGGCCGGCCGGACGCGGCTGACGAACCGTCGGCCGTTCCGGTACAGCGCGCTGACGGCCGTCCCCTGGCGGAGCTCGACCAGCAGCCGCTCCGCCCAGGCGGCGGTGTCGGCGGGCCGGTTCCGGTCCGCCCGCTCCTGGATCAGCGCGGTGACGGACAGCCGGGGCATCACCAGGCCGACCGAGCGCTCGAAGCCGATGGTCGCCTCCAGCAGCGCGCGTTCGACGCCGTCCCGGTACTCGCCCGCGATCAGCAGCCGGCTCGCCGGCACCTTGGCCTCGGCCAGGGCCTGCAGGAGCAGCACGGTGGCGCCGAAGCCGTCGCCGGCCGTGGCCTCGTCGAGCGGGGCGCCGTCGAGCGGGCGGAGGTCGACGACCGCGTCGAGCTCGGCCCCGGCGGCGAGGAGCTCGCGCAACGCGTCCACGTGGTCGCCGAGCTCACCGGCCCGGACCAGGTGGGAGTCGGCGGAGAGCGTGCGGCGGGCCGTTCCCTCGGCGACGAAGACCGGCCGCAGACCGGGGTCGAGGGACCGTACCGCCCGGGTCAGTTCGGCCAGCCGCTCGGTCCCGGTGCAGAGGAAGAGGATGCCCCGCAGGGTCCGGGTGGCGTCCGGGTCCGGATCCTGCGCCTCCCAGCCCTCCGTGAAGGCGAGCGGGCGGACCGGCTCCTCGGCCCGCGGGCCGGACTCGGGCCGGCTCTCCGCCGCCACGACGGCCGGCGGCGCCAGCACGGACGGCGCGGGAACCCCGGACGCGGCCGGAAGGGCGGCGGCGGGGAGCGCGTCGACGGAAAGGGCGGTACCCGGAACCGCCACGGCCGCGAGCCAGTGCCGCTCCCGTGCGAACGGGTACGTCGGCAGCGGCACCCGGCGCGGCTGCCCGTCGTGGGCGAGCAGCGTCCAGTCCAGCGCCAGCCCCTTCACCCAGAGCTCCGCGAGCTTGTCGAGCCGGCCCCGGGCCAGCCACCCGGCCACCAGGGAGCGCATCTCCTCGTCGGCCTCCAGGAGGTCGACGGTGTCGCGGTGCTGACGGATCCCCGCCCGGTGCAGGCCCTCCTCCTCGGTGCGGCCGTCCAGGAAGGCCTGGAGCTTGGCGCGCAGCGCCGCGTGGTCGTCGACGACCAGGGCGAGCCGCTCCTCCATGGGCTCGCGGCCGATCCGGAGGGTGTGGGCGAGGTCCGCGAGGGCGGCCTCCGCGCCGTCCGCCGACAGCCAGGACAGCAGCTCCCCGGCCTTGTCCCGCAGCCGGTCGGTGTCCTTCGCCGACAGCACGACCAGCTCGGACCCGGCCCCGACGGTCGGCCGCGGCGCCTCGGGCAGGTACTCCTCGATGATCACGTGGGCGATGGCCCCGTGGGCGCCGAACGACGACACCCCGGCGATCCGCGGCAGGGTGCGCGTCACGCCGTCCTCGCCCGTCCGGGTGGGGCGCTCCCACGGCGCCAGCTCCTGCTGGACGTAGAACGGCGAGTTGGCGAAGTCGATGTACGGGTTGAGGGTCTCGGAGTGCAGCGAGGGCGCGAGCATGCCGTGCCGCATCTGCAGCAGCACCTTGGTGACGGCGACCACGCCGGCCGCGCCCTCCAGGTGACCGATGTTGGACTTGACCGAGCCGATCGGGCAGTACTGCTTCTTCGCGGTGTGCTTGCGGAAGGCGCGGGTGAGCCCGGTGATCTCGATCGGGTCCCCGAGCGAGGTGCCCGTCCCGTGGCCCTCGATGTAGCTGAGGTCCTCGGCCGACAGGCCGGCGTCCGCCAGGGCGGCGGTGACCATGTCCGCCTGGGCCAGCGGGTTCGGCACCGTCAGGCCGTTGGTCTTGCCGCCGTGGACGGTGGCGACGCCGCGGATCACGCCGTGGATGTGGTCGCCGTCCGCGACGGCCCGGTCCAGCGACTTGAGCAGCACGCAGCCGACGCCCTCGCCCGGCACGTAGCCCGTGCCGCCGTCGCCGAACGAGCGGCAGCGCCCGTCCTTGGCGAAGAAGTTCATCTGGCTGAGCGCGATGTACTTGTTGGGGTGCAGGGAGAGGTTCGCACCGCCGGCGAAGGCGAGTTCGGCGCTGCCGTTGCGGATGCTCTCGACCGCCATGGCGATCGCGTACAGCGAGGACGAGCAGGCCGTGTCGACGGTGAGGCTCTGTCCGTGCAGGTTGAAGAAGTACGAGACGGCGTTGGAGGCGGCCGCCCGGTCGGACAGCACCAGGCCCTCGCTGCTCTGGAGCTGGTACTCGTTCCACATCATGCCGAGGTAGACGCCGACCCTGCGGGCCTTGTCCGCGCTCAGGGTGCCGCGGGTGTACCCGGCGTCCTCCATGGCCTCCCAGGCGGACTGCAGGAACAGCCGGCTCTGCGGGTCGGTCACGGCCGCCTGGTTGGGCGACATGTTGAAGAACAGGGCGTCGAACTCGTCGGCGCCGTCGATGAATCCGCCCCACTTGCTGGTGGACTTGCCGGGCGCCTTCTCGGGCGCGTAGAACGCGTCCTTGTCCCAGCGGTCGGCGGGGATCTCCTCGATGCAGTCCTCGCCGCGCTCCAGCAGCCGCCAGAACTCGTCGAGGTTGCGGGCCTTCGGGTAGCGGCCGCTGACGCCGATGATGGCGACGTCGCGGGACCGGCCGGGGGCGGGAGCCTGGGCGACCTGGGCGACCTGGGCGGCCTGGTGAGCGGTCGCCGTCGCGAGCGGGCGCTGCGCGGTCGGCGCGGCGGGGGCCGGAGCCGGGGCCGTCGGGACCGGAGCGGCGGCGACCGGCGACGGCGCCGCACCCAGCCCCAGCAACTCCACCAAACGCTCCGCCTGGTTCTCCGCGAAGTACCCCGCCAACTCGTCGATCGACCGGTACTCGAAGAACAACGTGCCCGGAACGGACTCGAAGTCCTTCCCCAACAGCCGCATCAACTCCATGATCTGGATCGACTCGATCCCGTACTCACCCAGCTCCGCCGCCGCGTCGATCCGCCCCTTCGGGATCCGGAACACCTGCGACAACCGGTCCTTCAAGTACTCGACCGTCCGCTCCAGCAGACCCTCCACCGCACCACCCGCCGACACCACCGGCTGAACCGGCACCGCAGCCGGCACCACGGCCGTGGCGACGGGCGCCGGAGCCGCAGCAGCCGGGACCGGAGCGGCGGCGGCCGGCGACGGCGCCGCACCCAGCCCCAGCAACTCCACCAAACGCTCCGCCTGGTTCTCCGCGAAGTACCCCGCCAACTCGTCGATCGACCGGTACTCGAAGAACAACGTGCCCGGAACGGACTCGAAGTCCTTCCCCAACAGCCGCATCAACTCCATGATCTGGATCGACTCGATCCCGTACTCACCCAGCTCCGCCGCCGCGTCGATCCGCCCCTTCGGGATCCGGAACACCTGCGACAACCGGTCCTTCAAGTACTCGACCGTCCGCTCCAGCAGACCCTCCACCGCACCACCCGCCGACACCACCGGCTGAACCGGCACCGCAGCCGGCACCACGGCCGTGGCGACGGGCGCCGGAGCCGCAGCGGCCGGCTCCGGCAGGCGTACCGTGACCCCGCCCCGGGGCTCCGGGCCCCGCTCGGCCACCGCCTTGCGCGGACCCTCCGCCCCGGGGACGCGGAGCACCTTCTCGATCTTCCGCCGGTCACCCTTGGTCACCACGACCTGGGTCTCACCCGCGGCGAGGATCCGCACCAGGGCCTGGATGCCCTCGGCGGTGCGCAGCCCGCGCATCCCCGAGTAGTCGTGGTACAGCGTCCGGGCGGCGCCGTCCTGCTCGATGTCGCCGAGCATGCCGCCCTCGTCCCAGTAGGGCCAGTTGACGGAGATACTCCGGCCGTGCCGCTCCCCCTCGGCGCGCAGCGCCTCCCGGTGCTGGGCGTAGCCGTCGAGGAAGCGGTTGCCCGCGGCGTAGCTGCCCTGGCCGAAGTCGCCCACGTGGGCGGCGATGGACGAGAACAGCACGAAGAAGTCGAGCGGGTCACGCTGCGTCAACTCGTCCAGGTGGACGGTGCCGTGGACCTTCGGCGCCAGGACGGCGTGGAACTCCGCCGGCTCCACCTCCAGCACACCCGTCTTCCCGACCAGGCCGGCCCCGTGGAAGACGCCGTCCAGCGGGCCGAAGCGCTCGCGCGCCCGGTCGAGGGCGCGGCCGAGGTCGTCGCGGTCGGCCACGTCGCAGGCGAGGTAGAGCACCTCGGCCCCGCCGGCCTCCAGCTCGGCGATCCGCTCGCGGCGCTCGGCGTCCGGCTGCCGGCGGCCGAGCAGGACGAGCTTGGCCCGGCACTGCTGGGCCAGGTAGCGGCCCAGGTGCAGGCCGATCGCCCCGGCGCCGCCGGTGATCAGGTACACCCCGCCTTCCTTGAAGGGCAGGGCGGCGGCCGTCCCCCGGTCGTTCCCGCCGGTCCACGGCGTGAGGACCCGTTCGGCCCGGGTGCTTCCCGTCCGCCGGACCTCGTGCCCGCCGCGCGCGGTGGCGCCCGCGGTCAGCCGGAGTTCGTCCAGCACGGCCCGGACGATCTCCTCCGCGCCCAGGGTGGCGTCGAGCTGCAGCCCGTTCATCCGGAACAGGTGGTTCACCGGCGTCATCGCCCGGGCGAAGCCCGCCAGCGCCTCCGCGGCGGCCCGCCGGGGGCCGGACCGCTCGGGCAGGACGGCCAGGTGGTGCAGCTCGCGCTCCAGGCCGATCCGGTGGGCGGCCCGGAAGAGGTGCAGCAGGCTCTCCACCTCGACCGTGAGCTCGGGATGCGCCGAACTCCGGTCCAGCGGCCAGAGGTTGACGATCGCGTGCGGCATCGCGTCCCGGCCCGCGAGGGCGGTCAGCAGCCGGTCGAAGTCGGCCCCGTCGCGACGGTCGACGGTGAAGCGGCCGGGCGCCTGCTCCGCGAAGGCGGCGCCGGAGCGCACCCGCACCACCGGACCGGGGTGGCTCGCCTCGAAGCGGGCCGCGCGCTCCTCGTCGTCGTCCAGGAGGAGCAGGCGCTGCTCGCCGGTGGGGGCGGCGGCCGCGGCGGCCGGCTCCCCGGCCGTGTCGTTCCAGCGCGGCACGAAGAGGTGCAGCGGGTCCTCCTTCGCGGCGGAGAACTCCTTGAAGACCAGACCGGTCGCGCGCACGCACTCGGCGCCGTTCTCGTCACAGATGGCCAGGTTGACGCTCACCGCGCCGTCCCGGGCGATCCGGTTGATCGTCGCGTGGCAGTAGGACACCCGGGGGATCGGCGCGAAGACCGCGAGCTCCGACAGGCTGAACGGGATGCGCAGCACCCCGTCCTGGTGCCCGATCCCGCGCAGGGTGTTGAGCGCGGCGTCGAACAGCGAGGGGTGCATGGTGAAGGCGGGGAACTCCTCCTCCAGCCCGTCCGCGAGGACGATCCTGGCCAGCGCCTCGGTCTCGCCGCACCACAGCGTCTCGATGGCCTGGAAGGTCTCGCCGTAGCCGAAGCCGAGTTCGCGGAAGCTCGCGAAGATCTCCGCGTTCTCCTGCCGGCCGCGGGTGCACCGGGCCTGCACGGCGGGGATGTCGATGGCGCCGCGGACCCGCCCGGGCTGTTCGGCGGCGTAGTTCGCCCGGCCCTGGGAGAAGACGGTGCGCTTGCCGTCCTGCTCCGCGTGGATCAGGTACTCCAGGGAGTCCTGCTTGAGCGGAGACAGTCCGATGGTGATCGTCCGGGTGTCCTGGTCCATGACCACCGGGTGGCCCCAGATGATGTCCTGGAGCGTGACGGTGTCGGAGCCGGAGGACAGCCGCGCGGCCGCGTAGGCCATCTCCATGTGGGCGACGCCCGGCAGCAGGATCTTCCCGTCGACCACGTGGTCGCGGAGGAAGAACTCGGCGGACGACAGCCGCTTGCTGAACCGCTGGTCGTGCAGCAGCGAGTCGTTGCTGTCCAGCAGCGGGTGCAGCGCGGCGCGGCGCGCGTCGGCCGACGCGTCCGCCGGGCGGCTGCCGCGGGCCGCTTCGGCCCAGTACGTCTCCCGGGCGAAGGGGTAGCCGGGCAGCGACACGGCGAGCGGCGGCCGATCGCCGAACAGCCGCGCCCAGCGGAGCGGGTAGCCCTGGCAGTAGAGGTCGGCCAGGGCCCGGATCGCGTCCTGGTGGCGGCCGGGGTCCCCGGCACCGCCGGCCACCCGCTCGATCAGCTCGTTGCCGTACTCGGTGAGCGCGGTCTGCGGCCGGAAGTCGCGTCCGGAGACGCCGTGGAAGAGCTGCGGCGCCCGGCGGCCGTCGAGGAACTGGCGGAGCAGCCGCTCCGCCTCCTCCCGGGTGGCCGCGTGCAGGGCGAGGCGGTGCGCGAAGTGGTGCCGGCCCGCCAGCAGGGTGGCGCTGATCCGGTCGAGCCCGGTCTCCTCGGCCGCCGGTTCCGCGAGCACGCCGAGGAGGTCCGCCGCCCGCTCGCGCAGCGCCTCGTCGGTCTTCCCGGACAGCACCAGCAGCTGGGAGGGCTGCTCCGGGCCCGGCCCGGCGCTCACGGTCCGCGGGTGGCTCTCCACCACCACGTGGGCGTTGGTGCCGCTGATGCCGAAGGAACTGACCGCACCGAGACGGGTGCGGCCCGGGGCGTCGCGCCAGGGGCGGGCCTCCCGGTTGACGTAGAACGGGCTGCTCGCCCAGTCGATGTAGTCGCTCTCCTGCTCGCAGTGCAGGCTCGCGGGCAGGGTCTCGTGCCGCAGGGCCTGGACCAGGCCGATCAGACTGACCACGCCGGACGCGGCCAGGGTGTGGCCGACGTTGCTCTTGACCGAGGTCAGGGCGCAGTACTGCTTCGCGTCCGTGTAGCGGCCGAAGACCTCGGCGAGCGCGTTCACCTCGATCGGGTCGCCCAGCCGGGTGCCGGTGCCGTGCGCCACGACGTGCTCGATCCGGGACGGGTCGACGCCGAAGCGCTCGTACACCGAGGCCAGCAGCGCCGCCTGGGAGGACTGGCTGGGGGCGGTGATGCCGTTGGTCCGGCCGTCGTAGTTGACCCCGCTGGCCCGGATGACGGCGTGGATCCGGTCGCCGTCGGCCTCCGCCTCGGCCAGCGGCTTCAGGACCAGGACGGCGACGGCCTCGGCCGGCACCATCCCGTTGGCGCGCCGGTCGAACGCGTAGGTGACACCGTCGGCCGACAGCATGCCGGAACGGGTGGCGTGCTCGACGAACCGGGAGGTGGACAGCAGGCTGACGCCCGCGGCGACGGCGGTGTCGCACTCGCCGTTGCGCAGGCTCAGACAGGCCTGGTGGACGGCCGCGAGCCCCGCCGAGCAGGCCGTGTTGATGCTGAGCACCGGGCCGGAGAAGTTCAGGAAGTAGCCCAGCCGCGAGGCGAGGATCCCGTCGTGTCCGGAGGTGAGGGTCTCCTCCGCACCGGTCAGGTGCTGGTAGTCGCCCTGCTCCGCGCCGACGAACATGCCCATGGTGTGCGCGTCGAGTTGCTCGGGCCCGTAGCCGGCGTCCTCCAGGGCCCGCCACGACTCCTGCAGCAGCAGCCGCTGGCGCGGGTCCATGGTCTCGGCCTCGCGCGGCGGGATCTCGAAGAAGAGCGGGTCGAACTCCGCCGCGCCGGGGAGCCAGCCGCCGCGGACCTCGGCCGGGTCGGCGACGCCGCGCCAGCCCGCCCGGCGGTCGGCGGGCAGCGGTGCCGTCGCGTCCCGGCCCTCGGCCAGCAGGCCCCAGAACTCCTCGACGGTGCGCGCCCCGGGGAAGCGGCCGCTGATCCCGATGATGGCGACCGCGCCGTCCTGCCCGGCCGACGGCGCCGCGGTCGCCGACGGGGCGGGCGCCGCCTTCGGCTGCGCGGAGTTCGACTGCGCGGACTTCGGCTGGGCGGATCCGGGGCGCTCGGGCACGGCGACGGACCCCTGGTAGGTGCGCCGGACGGCCTCCGGGTGCTCCTTCATCAGGTGGTCCCTGACCATCTCCAGCGTGAAGTGGGTGTAGAAGAGCGAGGGCGTGACGTCGATCCCGAAGTGCTCGTTCAGCCGCAGCGCCAGCCGGGTGTTGCCGACCGAGTCGAAGCCCAGGTCGGTCAGGCGGTCCTTCGGGTGGACCTCGTCCGCGGTCAGCTTCAGTACCTCGCCCGCGATGCTCCTGAGGTCCGCATCGAGGTTCTCTTCCACGCCCAAGCCCGCCCACTCCTCGCCGCGTACGTCGTCAGTCGTCACCGGTGCTCGTTCCTCGGGACCGACCTGGGCCGGCTCCGCTTCGGGGGCGTCCGGAGCGATCCAGAAGCGCCGCCGGTCGAAGGCGTAGGTCGGCAGCCGGAGCCGGCGTGCCCGCACCGTGGCGAGGAGCTCCTCCGTCGGGAGCTCGGCGCCGTCGGCGAACGCGCGGGCCAGGGCCACCAGTCGGTCGGTGTACTCCTCCTCGGGGAGGTCCGCGCCGAGGTGGAAGCCGTCCGGGGCCGCGGGGGCGGCCGGGTCCACCGGGCCGTCCGGGCCCGCGGGACCCTCCGGGCCGGCGGAGCCCGGCTCCGCCGCGTCCCCGCGGCCGTGGAAGCAGTTGGTGGCCTGCTCACCGTCGAGCAGCCGCTTCAGCTTCACGCTCAGCTCGGCCGGGGTCCGGGCCACCAGGGCGGTCCGGCAGCCGAGGTGCTCGCGCCCGAGGAGCAGCGTGGCGCTGAGGTCCGTGAGGTCGAAGCCCAGCCCCTCGCGGTCGATCCACTCCGACAGGTCCCGCAGCCGGTGCTCCAGGGCCGTGGGGGTCCGGGCCGACAGACAGACCAGGTAGGCGGGGCGCGGCTGCGGGGCGCTCACGGCGGGGGCCGGGGCCTCCTCCAGCACGATGTGCGCGTTGGTGCCGCCGATGCCGAACGAGCTGACCCCGCAGCGGCGCGGCAGCGGTTCGCCGTCCGCATCGTGCGGCGGCTGCCAGTCGCGCGCGGAGTCGAGGACGTGGAAGGGCGTTCCCGCCAGCTCGATCCGCGGGTTGAGGGTGCCGAAGTCGGGCAGTCCGGGCAGGTGGCCGTGGTCGAGGGCGAGCAGGGCCTTGATGACGCCGGCGATCCCGGCGGCGGCCTCCAGGTGGCCGATGTTGGGCTTCACCGAACCCAGCGCGCAGTACCCGGGCGCCGGGTCGTGGCCGCCGCCCTCGGCGACCTCGGTGCCGTCCTCGCCGTCCCCGTCGTTCTCGCCGTCCTCGGCGCCGTCCACGCCGACCGCCCGGAAGGCCGCCAACAGGCCCTCGACCTCGACCGGGTCGCCGGTCGGCGTGCCGGTGCCGTGCGTCTCGACGTAGCCGATGGTGTCCGGGCCGACGCCCGCCCGGCGGATCGCCTCGGCGATCACCCGGGACTGCGCCTCGGCGCCGGGGTACGTCAGCGTGCGGCTGCGGCCGACGTGGTTGACGGCGGTGCCCTTGATGACGCCGTAGATGCGGTCACCGGCGCCGAGCGCGTCGGCCAGCGGCTTGAGCAGCAGGATCCCGGCGCCCTCACCGCGGACGTAGCCGTCGGCGCGTTCGTCGAAGGGCCGGCAGGAGCCGGTCGGGGAGAGCATGCCGGTCTTGGCGAAGGAGACGTTCCGGGCCGGGCTGAGCACGAGGTTGACGCCACCGGCGAAGGCCACCCGGCACTCGCCCTGGTTCAGCGACTGGACCGCCAGGTGCAGGGCGTGCGCCGACGCCGAGGACGCGGTGTCGACCACCACGCTCGGCCCGCCCAGGTCGAGGAAGTGCGAGATCCGGTTGGCGATGACGGCTCCGGCGGTGCCGGTCGCGTGGTGCGCCGCCACCTCCTGGGAGCCGCGCTCCTGGAGTTCCTTGTAGTCCTGGCCGAAGGAACCGAGGAAGACGCCGGTGTCGGTACCGGACAGCGTGTCCGGCCGGACCCCGGCGTCCTCCAGACAGGACCAGGCGAGTTCGAGCATGATCCGCTGCTGCGGGTCCATGCTCTCCGCCTCCAGCGGGGACAGCCGGAAGAACGCCGCGTCGAAGGCGTCGACGTCCGCGATGAAGGCGCCGGTCCGCAGCCCGGCGTGGTCGGGCAGCGCGTCCGAGCCGCCGGACTTGCCACCCCAACGCTCCGCCGGCACCGGGCCGATGAACGACCGCCCGAGCTTCAGGTTCTCCCAGAACTCGCGGTGGTCCGCCGCTCCGGGGAAGCGGCAGGCCATGCCGACCACCGCGACGTCGTGCTGCTGCATTGCGAAACCCCTCTTGGCTTGCCCTGCCCCCCGCCCGCGGCGCGTCAGGGCACGCGAGCGCCACGCCGATCGAGCCCGCGGACGGGGGAACGGCGTCGAGCGTCGATTGCGGTTTGTCAGAGCCGTGGCTCAGGAATGAGGACGCCGGAACGCGGCGGCGGCTGCTCTGCGCACCCCGCGTGGACGTCGACCAGGCCTGCTCAGCAGGTTGTGACGTGGTCCACGAACCACCGTTGCCGTCCCGCCGGACCGACAACCGCGGTGCACGCGCGCTCCCACACGCGACGCACCGACAGTGCGGGCAGGACGTTACGGAAGCCGTGGTTCACCACTGACCAGATCCCCCTCAATACCTCGCAGATCATGCGACCCCGCGAACAGACTCCTTCACATTTTGAGCTGGCGTCAAGTGAGGTGTACGCCACACACGCTGATCCGTCGTCATGACCAGCGGGTTCTCGGCGCCCTCCCATGAACCGGCCATTCCGTTCGTGAATCAACATGATGTCAGTTTCAGCCACACTGACGGCCAAAAATTGATCGACTACATCGCGGGGAGCGACCGGTTCAGTACTGTCAGCGGAGGTCCGAGTTCGCCCGCCCGCGACCGCCGCGCGTCACCGCCGGCCGGACACCACCCTCACCACCCTTGGATTGGTTCGAGATGACGGTTGTGCATGAGGCGCCGGTCGACGGCGAGGTCCCCGAGGTCCCGGCCGACGCCCGCGGGCGGGTCGCCGAGCTGCACGA
>NZ_JBFBOC010000032.1:0-73830 GCF_040685975.1 Kitasatospora sp. NPDC086791
CTGCAGGGGGGACCCTGTGGGAGAGTAGGACGCCGCCGAACAATTCTTGAGAAGAACCCCCATCCGGATTCCGGATGGGGGTTCTTCGCGTTTCCCGGAAACCAGTCTCCTGGGCCGGTGTTGCTGCAGCCACCGGCAGGTAGTCCTAGGTCCACCTCGGTATTGGGGTGTCATGGCCAGTGTGGGGTGGCGGACGGTTCGTGAACACTGAGGGAGGACGATCGGTACCGGCATCAGGAGCTTCCCGTGACAACTGTGGGTCGTACGAGCGGCACGTCCGTAAGTGGTCAAACCCGGGCGGCGTTCGCGGCCGGGGGTGAGGGACTGGCGCGGCTCGTCGTGGTGGTGTTCGCCGCGGTGCCGGGGGCGGTGTTGCCAATGGTCGCCGCGATCCTGTCCGGCGCGGTGACGGCCCAGCTCCTGGCGGCCTACGACCTGCAGGTCTTCTTCGCCCTGCTGGTGGCGACGGCAGTCGGTCTCGTGGTCGCCGCCTCCGGCATCCGGCGCACCGCGAACCGTACGCGTGGGCAGCTGGAGCGGTGGTTCGGCATACGCCTGCCGGCGGTGTACGGGCCGCGGCCGGCACTGGAGTTGGACGACCGAGGGCACTGGTGGACGGGGTACTCGTACCACCGCTCCCGGACGGTGGCGAAGTACGCGCAGCTGGTCCACTGGGGACTGCGGGACCGGACCACCCGCGCCGAGTTGGCCTGGCTCGCGGTGAACCCGTTCCTGACGCTGGCCCTGGCGGGGCCGGTGGCCGGTCCGTTCGTGTTCGGTGTCGTGTACGCCGTGGCGGGGTCGGTGTCCGTATCCGGCGTCGGCCCGTTGGGCGGGCAGGCTGGGTCGCTCCTGCTGGGCCTGGCGTTCGGGGGCGCCGCGATCGTGGTCGGGGTGCTCGTGGCACCGTTCGCGGTGCGCGCGCACGCGGAGGTGGCCCGGCGGGTGCTGGACCAGGACGGCCGGGCGACGCACGCCCAGCTGACCAGGCGGGTGGCCCGGCTGACCGAGACGCGGGCGGACGCGGTGGGCAACCAGGCGGCCGAGCTGCGGCGGATCGAGCGGGACCTGCACGACGGCGCCCAGGCACGGCTGGTCGCGATCGGCATGACCCTGGGCACCATCGAGCACCTGATGGACACCGACCAGACGGCCGCGCGGGAGCTCCTCGCCGAGGCCCGGCAGTCCTCGGCCCGGGCCCTGCAGGAGTTGAGGGACCTGGTGCGCGGCATCCATCCGCCGGTGCTCGCCGAGCGCGGACTGGGCGACGCGGTCCGGGCCCTGGCGCTGGACAGCGCGCTGCCGACCGAGGTGCTCGTCAGCCTGCCGGACCGGCCGCCGGCCCCGGTGGAGGCCGCCGTGTACTTCAGCGTCTGCGAGCTGCTGGCCAACGCGGCCAAGCACTCGGGGGCGGACCAGGTGTGGGTGGACATCCTGTACCGGGCCGGCTCCCTGCGGGTCACGGTGACGGACGACGGCGTGGGCGTGGCCGATCCCGGGCGGGGGACCGGACTGCGCGGGATCGAGAAGCGATTGGGTACCTTCGACGGTGTCCTCGCCATCGACAGCACGTCGGGCGGTCCCACCACCATCACCTTGGAGTTGCCGTGCGAGTTGTCCTCGCCGAGGACCTCTACCTCCTCCGCGAAGGTCTGATCAGGCTGCTGGAGGCGCACGGTTTCACCGTCGTCGCGGCGGTGGAGACCGGGCCCGAGCTGTTGGAGGCGCTGCTGACCCACCGCCCGGACGTGGCGGTGGTCGACGTCCGGCTGCCCCCGACGCTCACCGACGAGGGGCTGCAGGCCGCGCTCACGGCGCGCCGGGAGATCCGGGGCCTGCCCGTCCTGGTGTTGTCGCAGCACGTCCAGCAGCTGTACGCGCGGGAGTTGCTGGCCGACGGCACCGGCGGGATCGGCTACCTGCTGAAGGACCGGGTGTTCAACGCGGGGCAGTTCATCGACGCGGTCCGCCGGGTGGCGGCGGGCGGAACGGCGATGGACCCGGACGTGATCGCCAAGCTGATGCAGACCACCTCGCGCCGGCCGGGTCCGTTGCTGCGGCTGTCCCCGCGCGAGCGCGAGGTGCTGGAGCTGATGGCCGAGGGCTGTTCCAACTCGGCGATCGCCGCCCGCCTTTCGGTGAGCGACGGCGCGGTGGCCAAGCACATCGCCAACATCTTCGCCAAGCTCGAACTCGCCCCGGCCGAGGACGCCAACCGCCGGGTGCTGGCCGTGCTGACCTACCTCAACGGCACGGAGGGGCAGAGCCGCTGACGGTCCGGCCGGTCCCGGGGGACGGGCCGCACCGCGCCGCAGCGGTCGCCGTGCCCCGGACCGTGACACCCCAGGCTGCGGAAACGCTTAAACAGGTGTACGAGTAAACTTCGGTGGGCCGAGTCCGGAGGTTGCTCAGCCGTCCGGCGGCCCGACCAGCGGGACCCGACAGTCGAGGCAGCGTACGGCCGCAGCCGACATCCAGGGGTTGATAGACGTAATGGCACGCCCAACGCTCACCAAGGCCCATCGGGGCCTGCTCGGCCTGGTCGCGGCCGGCGCCTGCATCATCTCGGGCATCGGTTTCGCGGGCTCGTACAACGCGGTGCGCGAGCTGGCCATGGAGAAAGGTTTCGGCGCCTTCTCCTACGCCTTCCCGATCGGCGTCGACGCGGGCATCGTGGTGCTCCTCGCGCTCGACCTGGTGCTGACCTGGCTGCGGATCCCCTTCCCGATGCTGCGGCAGACCGCCTGGCTGCTGACCGTCGCCACCATCGCCTTCAACGCGGCCGCCTCCTGGGGCGACCCGCTCGGCATGGGGATGCACGCCGTCATCCCGGTGCTCTTCGTCGTCGTGGTCGAGGCCTCCCGTCACGCGGTCGGCCGGATCGCGGCGATCACGGCGGACCGTCACATGGAATCGGTCCGGGTGATGCGCTGGCTGCTGTCCCCGGTGCCGACCTTCCGGCTCTGGCGGCGGATGAAGCTCTGGGAGCTCCGCTCCTACGACGAGGTCATCCGCCTGGAACAGAACCGACTCGTCTACCGGGCGCAGCTGCGTTTCCGCTACGGCCGCGGCTGGCGCCGCTCGGCGCCGATCCAGGCGCTGCTGCCGCTCAAGCTGGCCAAGTTCGGCGTACCGCTGGATCCGGGGCTGCTCGACCGGCTGGACGACGAGGCCCGGGAGCGAGAGGTCAGGGACCTCCCGGCGGGGCAGGAACCGCGGGTGCTCGAACCCCAGGAGGGTCGTACCGCCGCGATCGCCCCGGTGGCAGCCGCCCCGACGGCAGCCGCCCAGGCTGCCCCGGCACAGCAGGCGCCGCGGACCGTGCAGGCTCCGCAGCCGCAGCCGCAGCCGCAGCCGCAGCCGCAGCCGCAGTCCCAGCCGCAGACGGCGCAGGCCGCGGTTCCGGACCAGGCCGCCGCGGCCGCTGCCGCTCCCGGGGGCGTCGCGCCGATGCCCGCCGAGGTGGCCGCGCCCATGCTGGCGAAGCTGGCGGCCGTCCGGCTGCGCGCCGCACAGGAGCCGGAGCAGGCGGAGGACGCCGTCCCGCAGCCGCGGCGCGAGGAGCTGAACGTCTGGACCGAGCGTCCGGTCCGTACCACCGGCCATCCGTCCGATGCCGCCCCGGCCGGGCGGGTACCCGGCCAGGCCTCGCCCTGGTTCAAGCCCCCGCGCCCGGTCGAGGAGCCCGCCGCGGTCGCCGCGCCCGTCGCTCCGGCACCCCGGCCGCAGGCCCAGCGTCCGGCCGCCCCGCAGACTCAGCAGGCCCCGCAGCCGGGGCGGCCCGCCCCGTCCGCCCAGGCCGAGCAGCCGGTCCCGGCCGAGGAGCCCGTCCAAGCCGAGCAGCCCGACACCCGCCCGGTGTCCCCGCGCCTCGACCCGGACGTGGCCTACGAGGCCCTCGTCACCTACCTGGACAACCACGGCCACCAGCCCGACCCGCAGCGCCTCGCCGACTGGCTGACCAGGGAGTACGGCGTCACCGGCAAGGGCCCCGACGGCTCGGTCCACCCCAAGGAGGTCGCCGAGCTCTACCCGGAGCTGCGCGACCGCTACGCCGCCGCCGGGCGGGACTGACCGGAGCGGTTCGCCGTCCGGTGCCCGGGCGGCCGTTGACGCCCGACCCCACCGGAGCTACCTTCGCCTCAACAATGTGTTGAAGCGCTGGTTCGGCACGGAGGTGTGCGGATGCCGCAGGTCGAGGTCGGCGGAAACGGGCCGACGGACGGGGCTTTGTTCTCCGACGCCGCCCGGGCCGCCGTGGAGGCGCTGCTCGCCCCGGTCGACGCCGAGCTGGCGCGCCGCTACCCGGGTGACTCCGGGACCAGGCAGCCGGTGCACACCGTCTACGTCCCGGCCGACGCCTTCGACGCCGACACCGTGCGGGAGTGGGGTCGCCAGGCCCTGACGGCCTTCGACACCCACGCCGCCACCCCCGCCGAGCTGGCCCGCGCGCTCGGCGTCGCCGACGACCACCTGCTCGCCGACGTGCACGCCCGGGTCCGCGCCAAGTTGGAGCGCGAGCCGGTCGAGGACCTGCGGATCGACTTCGAGGACGGCTACGGTCCCCGCCCCGACGCGGAGGAGGACGCGGCCGCCGTCCGCGCCGCCGAACTGATCTCCGCCGCCGTGGCCGGGGGCGGCGCCCCGCCGTACGTCGGCATCCGGATCAAGTGCCTGGAGGCGGGCGTCCGCGCCCGCGGGATCCGCACCCTGGAGCTGTTCCTGGCCACGCTGCTGGCTGGCGGCGGCCTGCCGGAGGGGCTGGTCCTGACCCTGCCCAAGGTCAGCTACGCCGAGCAGGTCACCGCGCTGGTCCGGTTGCTGGAGGACTTCGAGCGCCGGGCCGGGCTGCCCGTCGGCCGGATCGGTTTCGAGATCCAGATCGAGACCACCCAGGCCGTTCTCGGCCCGGACGGCCGGGCCACCGTGGCCCGGATGATCGAGGCCGCCGGGGGCCGGGCCACCGGCCTGCACTACGGCACCTTCGACTACAGCGCCGCCTGCGGCGTCAGCGCGGCGCACCAGAGCCTGGACCACCCGGTCGCCGACCACGCGAAGGCGGTCATGCAGGTGGCCGCGGCCGGCACCGGGGTCCGGCTCTCCGACGGCTCCACCAACGTCGTCCCGACCGGCTCCACCGAGCAGGTGCACGCGGCCTGGAAGCTCCACCACGACCTGGTCCGCCGCTCGCTGGCCCGTGCCTACTACCAGGGCTGGGACATGCACCCGGCGCATCTGCCGACCCGCTACGTCGCGGTGTACTCCTTCTACCGCGAGGGCCTGGCGGCGGCCGCGGCCCGGTTGGCCGCGTACGTCGCCAAGGCGGGCGGCGACGTGCTGGACGAGCCGGCCACCGCCCGGGCGCTCAGCGGCTACCTGCTGCGCGGCCTGGACTGCGGAGCCGTCGACCTCGCCGAGGTCACCGCGCTGACCGGCCTGGACCACGGGCGGCTGGACGCCCTGGCCGGCCGCCGAACCCCCCGGGCCGCCGTCTGCCGGACCGACCGGCCGCCGAGCCCCACCGGCTCCCGGTCGCCGGTCTCCCGCCCGCGCGCCAACTAGGCTGGCGGTGCCCGCCCCGGCGCACACCCGGGGTGCGCGCTGCCAGCCGTCGCCGTTCCCGGGAGAACCACCGCGTCATGTCCGCCACGCCGGAGCCCAGCGCCAGGCCGTACCTCACCATCCGGCGGGCCGGCAGCCACGAGATCGAGATCAAGAAGTCCCGGTTCATCTGCCACCTCGCCCGGGTCGGCGACGAGGAGGAGGCGCAGGCCTTCATCGCCGGCATCCGCAAGCAGTACTGGGACGCCCGGCACAACTGCACCGCCTTCGTGGTCGGCGACGAGCAGCGCCGCGAGCGCTCCAGCGACGACGGCGAGCCCGGCGGTACGGCCGGGGTGCCGATGCTGGAGGTGCTGCGCCGGCGCGGTCTGACCGACACGGCGGCCGTGGTGACCAGGTACTTCGGCGGGATCAAGCTCGGCGCGGGCGGCCTGGTGCGGGCGTACGGGAACGCGGTGTCGGAGGCGCTGGACGGGATCGGCCTGCTGGAGCGGCGGCCGGTCGCGCTGCTCGCGGTGACGGTGGACCACGTCCGGGCCGGCCGGGTGGAGAACGACCTGCGGGCGGCCGGGTACACGGTGAGCGACCTGGCCTACGAGGCGGCCGGGGTGCGGATCGAGGTGGGCGTGCCGGAGCCGGAGACGGCGGCCTTCCACACCTGGCTGGCCGAGGCGACCGGGGGCACCGCGGTGGCCGTCCCGGCCGGTCGCACCTACGTCGAGGTACCGGTCTGAACCGGGTGGCGGCCGACGCTCCGGAGCGCGCTCCGGGGCGCGCGACGAGACGGACGGCGCCGCCCGGCGCGGTCGGCGGGGTGGGTTTCGGCCACACATCCGGCCACATCGCCACCGGCCGGTTTCGGTGGCCCGAGGGGCCTGTCTAGCCTGAACCGGCCGTCGGGCAGGAGCCGTCCGGCAGCCCCAGGACGCCTCCAGGAAGCGGTCGCGATGCCCGTCGTCCAGACCATCACCCTGCCCCCGGGCGCCGAGACCGGCTGGCACTACCACCCCGGCCGGGTCGACGTCGTGGTGCTCTCCGGGACGCTGACCCGGACCCTGCACGACGGCCGGGTCGAGGTCAGTCGCGCCGGTGACTCCCTGGTCGAAGAGGCGGGGCCGGTCCACGTCCACGTCGGCCGCAACCTCGGGACCGAACCCGTGGTGCTGATCGCCAGCTACGCCGCTCCGGCGGGCTGCCCGCTGGCCGTGCCGGTCGCGGAGCCCGCCTGGAGCCGCAGCCCGGCCGGGCCCGCCGGGGCCTGACCGGCGACGGAACGGGGCCCGACCGGGTCCGGAACGGCCGGACGGGGCCGCCGGACGAGTCCCCGTGCCCCTCGCAGCGGGCCGATTGTCGTAGCCCAGGCTCGCGCCACGCGGAAGACGGCTTGAACGGATTCACTCGAACGTAGGGTCATGGCCCGGAGTTGGAACTTCCGCTCCGGGCCGTGGCGTTTCCTGGGCAAGGATCCGGCGGAACCGGACGAAACCCATCGATGGAGGACACAGGACCCCACCCCGCACCACGGAGGTATGCGCATGGCCTCAGACCGTTGGACTTCAGACCGTTCGACCTCTCATCGCCCGACTTCGAACCGCTCCCGCTCGCACGCCGGTGCCGATCTGCCCGGTCCCCGCGGCCCCGCGACGCCCTACCGGATGACCGTCACCACGGCCCTCCCGCACGCCGAGGCGCTCGCCCTGGCTGACGAACAGCTCGCCTCCTGGCTGAAGCAGGAGGGCTGCGAGGAGCCCCCGCCGGCCCTCCGCACCCCCGCCGGTCAGCCACCGGTCACCGGGCGGCCCTCCACCGGGCCGGCCTCGGACGCCCCGCCTCCCGACGCACCGCCGCCGGCCGCGCCGGGCCTCGGCGAGCGCCTCCGCCTCGGCGAGCGCGTCCTGCTCGACCGCGACCACGGCCCGCTGCGCGGCGGCCCGGGCGCCGGCCGCTACGACCGCCGCCGCCTGCGGACCCCGGCCCCGCACGGCACCCAGCAGCTCACGCTCACCGTGGCCACCGGCGCCGGCGGCCCCACCTGGGTCCGGCTGGAGGCCGAGACGCACAACACCGGCAGCGGTGTGCGCACCCCCTGCCGGGTGCCGGTGCCCGAGCTGGCCCGTTCGCTCCTGCCGCTGCTCGACGCCACCGACGGCCCGGCCACCGTCCACTCCGCGCCCCGGGTGATCACGGCCGACGAGGTGGACGCCCTGATCGATGAGCTGTGCGACCCGGACCGCCGACTGCCCGTCGTGGTCGCCAGCGTCCCGGTGAACCTCCCGACCGACCGCTGGGTCGAGGACGTGGTCGGCCCGCTCTGCCACCAGCTGCCCGGCCTGGCCACCGCCTACGTGCTGGACCCCGGCGCGCGCACCGGCTTCAACGTCGCGCTGGAGTACCACACCGTCTACGGCGGGGCGGTGCGCACCTACCTGCCCGAGGTCGACCCGGCCTCCCGGCAGGACGGCGCGCGGCACCCGGTGCTCGCCCGGGGCCGAATAGAGGAGGACCTGCGCCGCGCCGCCGGGCTGCTCGCCCGCGAGCCGCGCCGGCTCGCCGCCGAGCAGCCGCTGCCGCCGCCGTTGGCGGCCGTCCCGGTGCTGCGCGTCCCGCCGTCGCGGCTCCGCCCGGCCGCCGGGCAGTCCGCCGACCGCAGCGCGGTGGACCAGGGCGCCGAGCAGACCGCTGCCCGGGCCGAACTGGCCGCGCTCGCCCACGAGGAGCAGCAGGACCGCGCGGAGCAGCAGGCCCGGGCCGACGAGCTGGAGCGCGTCCGGCACACCCTGCGCCTGGAGCGCCGCGACCACCGCGAGCGGGGCCAGGCCCGGGAGGGCCACGACACCCGGGAGGTCCGGGAGGGCCGGGAGGGCCGCCTCCGCGCCGGGGCCCGCGCGCTGGCCGGACGCCACTGCAGCACGTCCGGCAGCGGGCCGGCCCTCGGGCAGCACTCCGCCGGCCGGCCCGGGAGCTTCACCGAACTCCTGGCCAGACTGGGCGAGTTCCCGCTGCTGTCCTTCACCGGGGACCAGAAGGCGGCCCTCGCCCTGGACGAGCTCCAGCGCACCGGCGCCGGCTGGGCCCGGCTCGCCTGGGACGGCCTGACCGCCCTCCAGGAGTACGCCGAGGCAGCCGTGCGCGGAGCGGCCGGCGGGGACTTCAAGCAGTGGTGCGAGCACACCCCGGAGGGCTGCCACCGCTTCCCGCCCCGCAAGGCCGTGCGCGGGGAGTCCAGGACGGTGTTCAGCCACACCAAGTGGAAGCGCGAACGGATGCTGCCGGTGCCGGAATGCGTGGACGCCTCCCGGCGCGCCTTCATGGGCGCGCACCTGAGGATCGGCGGCGGCCGCACCGCGCCCCGGCTGCACTACCTGGACGACTGCTCGGGCAGTGGCCGGATCTACGTCGGCTACATCGGTCTGCACCTGACCAACACCCGGACCAACTGACCGGCTTGGCTGACCGCCGCGCCCGTTCGGTGGACAATGTCCGGCAGGGGGTGGGTCCGCAGGTTCGCCGACCGCCCCGGGCAGGCGCCGGACGAGCATGGGGGAACGACGACCGATGCAGCACTCAGCAGACGGCCGGTCCGACGGCAGCACCACCGTCCGGGTCCCCCAACCGGGCTTCCTGGCCTCGGTCTTCCGCGACCTCGGCGTCGACGGGGGCCCGGAGCCGGACGACGCCGTCACCGGCCGCGCCCCCACCGGGGCGGCCGGTGACGGTCCGTCCGTCCCGGGCCCCGCCGGCACCGCCGACCAGGGCGGCGTCGACCAGGGCGGTGCCGATCCCGGCCCGGCCGACCCGGAGGAGGCCGTCGCGGCGCACGCCCGGGCCGCCGCCCTGACCCACCACCGCACGGTCACCGTCCGGGCCGAGCACGACCGGCTGGCCGACCTGCTGCGTCGGGCCGCCCTGCCGGTCTCGGCCATGGACTTCGAGAGCCAGCTGCGCCACTACGAACCCCGCCCCTACCCGGCCGACGGCCCCGGCACCGCCGACGTGCCGGAGCCCCGCTGGGCGGACTTCGCCCCCGCCGAGCCGGCCACGGCCGACCCCGGGAGCGGTCCGTCCCGCCGGCTGCTCGACTCCGGCTACCAGCGCGAACTGGCCCAGGCCCGGCTGACCCACCAGCGCGCCCTGCGGGAGTGGCGCACCCGCCGCGCCGAGGCCGGCAGTCCGGCCGCCGACGAGTCCCGGCGCGCCCACGACGCGGCCGAGGAGGCCCGCGCCCGCGCCGTGCGCGAGTACAACGAGAGCCTGGAGGAGTGCCGACGGGCCTACCGGCTGTCCGAGCCGGCCGCCGTCGAATCGCTGCTGGAACGGGCGCTGGCCGCCGCCGAGACCGCGACCCAGGACCTGCTCGCCCCCTGCCGGGCGGTGTTCCGCCCGCTCACCCGCACCGCCGTGCTGGACCTCGACCTGCCGCCGCTCGACCTGGTGCCCTCGCTCACCGGCTACCGCCTCGCCCCGGACGGCGACATCGTCCCGGTGCCGCGCCCGCCGGCCGACCGGGCCACCGACTACCTGCGGCTGGTCGCCCGGCTCGCCCTGCGCGCCCTGCAGGCCGCCGACGCCGTCGACACCGACGAGATACTCGCCGGCGTCGTCCTCAACGGCTGGCTGCGCGAGCCCGGCACGGCCGAGCCGCTCTGCCTGGTCAGCGTGGACGCCGACCGCGACGCGCTGGCCCGCACCCGGCTGCTGCCGCCGGGGACCCCGTACGAGGAGCGCGACGACGAGGGCGTCTACGCCGACGCCGAGCGGGACGAGGCGCTCGTCCGGCTGCGCCAGCTCGGTGCCGCCGTCACCCCGGACCCGTACGACCGGGTCGGCGTCCGGCCGGCCGCCCAGGCCGGGGCCACCGTGCCGGCCGCGCCCGACCTGTCCGCCAACGAGTTCGCCGAGCTCGTGCGCGACCTGCTCACCCGGGGCGGGATCGCCGGCTGGAGCGTACGGCTGCGCGGCCCGTCCGGGCTGGTCGCCACCGGTGAGGGCGCCCCCGGCAGCGCGCTGCCCGGCCGCTGGGTGGTGTGGGCCTCCCGGGACCCCGAGCCGGTCGGCGCGGAGCAGGTCAGCACGCTGGCCGAGGCGGTCCGCGAGGAGTCCGCCGAGCGCGGCCTACGGCTGACCACCGGCCGTTTCACCGACGAGGCCCTGGACCTCACCGCCGAGGAGAGCCACCGCCACATCCACCTGATCGACGGTGACGGCGTCCGCGAACTCGCCCGCACCCACCTCGGCCTGCCGCTCGCCGTCGGCCGCTGACAGCCACTGACGACGGCCGACAGCCACTGACGACGGCCGACGGCGGCGGCCGGCGACCACCGGCGGCACCCATCCCGGCCCGCCGCTCCCCGCCTGACCCGCCCCACCTGCGGGATCACCCCGACGGCCCATCCGGCGGGCATCCCACCGGGCCCGGACCGAGGCTGGGGGACGGAACCCGGTCCCGCCCGGTACCCCGGTCGACAGAGGTCGAACGTCCGTCCGGTACGGTCGGCGGTCGGCCCGGCCACGGGCGGACCCCAGGGGGAGAGGAATGGGCAGAGCGCTCGGCAGACCACACGACGGAACCGGCCATCCGGCCGCACCTGCGGCGGAGGCGGCCCGATGACCGCCGTCCTGGTCGCCGCCGGGGCGTTCCTGATGACGCTGATCGGCGGTTTCGTCGCCCAGCGCACCGGCGACCGCCGCCACCTGGTGCTCGGCTTCGCGGCCGGACTGATGCTCGGCGTGGTCGCCTTCGACCTGCTGCCCGAGGCGATCCGCCAGGCGCCGGGCGAGGTGCACGGGGTGCCGCAGGCACTGCTGATGTTCGCGGTCGGCTTCCTCACCATCCACGTGGTCGAGCGCGCGGTCGCCATCCACCGCGGCCACGAGGGCGAGTACGCCGAACACACCCACGGCGGCCACCGCCACGGTCACGCCCACGGCGCCGGGCACCAGGGCGTCGGGCTGACCGCCGCACTGGCGCTGGTCGGGCACAGCGTGATGGACGGCTTCGCGATCGGCGCCGCCTTCCAGGCCGGCACCACGGTCGGCACCGTGGTGGCCATCGCGGTGGTCGCGCACGACTTCGCCGACGGCTTCAACACCTACACGATCACCCGGCTGTACGGGAACAACCGGCGGCGGGCGCTGACCCTGCTCGCGGCGGACGCGCTGGCCCCGGTGACCGGCGCCGCGATCACCCTGGCGTTCACCATCCCGGAGCACCTGCTCGGCCTCTACCTGGGCTTCTTCTCCGGCTTCCTGCTCTACCTGGCGACCTCCGACATCCTCCCCGAGGCCCACAGCCCGCACCCCTCGCGCAGCACCCTGCTGTGCACCCTCGCCGGGGTCGGCTTCATGTGGCTGGTGATCGGCTTCGCCACCTGAGGCCGCCTGGCCCGCTCAGCCCGTCAGGCGTCGTCGGGGAAGGCCGCGGTCGCAGTGGCGCTCGGGGTCACCCCGCCTCCGTGCGCTCCGGAGCCTGGAGGCGCCCCCAGTAGTCCCGCATCGAGGCCAGCGCCTCGGTGATGGCCGGCCGCCGGGAGGCCTGGGCGCGCCAGAGCGCGGACACCCGACGGCCCGGCTCCGGCGTCACCCGGCGGGCCGCGACCCCGGGCGGCAGCGGCCCCCGCCCGAGCCTCGGCACCAGGCCCATCCCGAGACCGGCCGCGACCAGCGCGATCTGGGTCTCGAACTCGCCGACCTGGTAGCGCACGTCCGGCTCCTCACCGGCCTCGCGCAGCGTGCGGACCAGCCAGTCGTGGCAGATGTTGCCCGGCGGCACGCTGATCCAGCGCTGCCCGCACAGCCGCTCCACCGGCACCGGGTCGAGCGCGGCCAACTCGTCGTCGGCGGGCAGCAGCAGGTCCACCGGGTCCGTCCCGAGGTCCAGCCGGGAGACGCCCTCCTGCACCGGCAGCGGCACGGTCGGCCAGTCCTGGACCAGCGCCAGGTCGACCTCGCCCCGGGCCACCAGATCGGCCGCCGGGTAGGGGTCGCGCTCCAGCAGCCGTACGTCCAGCTCCGGGCAGCGCCGGCGCAGGTCGGCCAGCACCCCGGGCATCAGCCCGCGCGCCCCGGAGGCGAACGCGGCCACCAGCAGCCGTCCGACCGCCCGGCCGCGCTGCTCCTCCAGTCGTACCTCGGCCTGCTCCACCAGCCCCAGCACGGTCTGCGCGGTGGCGGCCAGCTCGCGCGCCGCCTCGGTCAGCACGACGCCCCGGCCCTGCCGCTCCAGCAGCACCGTCCGGGTCTCCCGCTCCAGCTTGGCGATCTGCTGCGAGACCGCCGAGGGCGTGAAGCCGAGGGCGGCCGCCGCCCCGCCGACCGAGCCGTGCACCGCCACCGCGTGCAGCGCCCGTAGGCGCCCCAGATCCATCATGCAGCGATCCTAAAGTGTCCTGTTCAGTATTCATCGCTGGTGCTACACGGTCTCGCGCCACCATGCTCGACCCATGACCGCGACACCCGCCGCCGCGAGCGGCACGAGCAGCACCGGCGCCGGCAGCATCGGCGCCGGCAGTACCGGCGTCGGCAGTGCCGGCACGAGCAGCACCGGCACGGCCACGAGCAGGGGTACGGCCACGAGCAGCACGAGCATGAGCGCGCCCCACATCGCGCTGGCCGTCCTGGTGGCCGCCGTCTGGGGCCTCAACTTCGTCCTGATCCACGTCGGCCTCGACAACTTCCCGCCGCTGCTCTTCTGCGCCCTGCGGTTCGCCGTCGTCGCCGTGCCCGCGGTCTTCTTCGTCGGCCCGCCCAAGGTGGCCCGGCGCTGGGTGGTGGCGGTCGGCGTGGTCCTCGGGGTGGTCAAGTTCGGGCTGCTCTTCCTCGGCATGCACGCCGGGATGCCGGCCGGCCTCTCCTCCCTGGTGCTGCAGGGACAGGCCGGCTTCACCGCGCTGTTCGCCGCCGTGCTGCTGCGCGAACGCCCGGGCGGGCAGCGGCTGCTGGGCCTGGCGATCGCCTTCGCGGGCATCGCGCTGAGCGCGTACGACCAGGGCGTCGGCGGCCCGCTGGGCGCCTTCGCGCTGGTGGCCCTGGCCGCCGTCGCCTGGGGCCTGGCCAACGTGCTGACCCGCAGGGCCGCGCCGCCGGACGCGCTGCGCTGGATGGTCTGGGTCAGCGCCGTCCCGCCGCTGCCGCTGCTGGGCCTGTCCCTGCTGGTCGAGGGCCCGGCGGCGGACCTGCGCGCGCTGCGCGACATCACCCCCGCCGGGCTCGGCGCCATCGGCTACGTCGGGCTCGTCTCCACCCTGCTGGTCTTCGTCGCCTGGAGCTTCCTGCTGCGCAGCTACGACGCCACCGCCGTCGCGCCCTACTCGCTGCTGGTGCCGGTGTTCGGGATGTCCTCGTCCTGGCTGCTGCTCGGCGAGCGGGTCAGCCCGACGGCCGCCGCGGCCGCGCTGCTGGTGGTCGCCGGGATCGGGATCAGCGCGCTGCGTCCGGGGGCGCCGAGCGCCGTGGCGGCCCGGCTGCGAGGAACCGGGCCTCGGCCGAGCGCAGCACGCCCAGCAGCGCCTCCTCGTCCGCGGGGCTGACCTCGCCGAAGTACTCCTGCGCCACCTCGTCCCGGACCTGTCCGATCCGCTCCACCGCCGCGCGGCCGGCCTCGGTCAGCAGGATGCGCACGGCCCGCCGGTCGGCCGGGTCCGGGCTGCGCTCGACCAGGCCGGCCTCCTCCAGCGCGTCGACCACGGTGGTGGCCGAGCGCGGGGCGATGTGCAGCTTGTCGGCGAGGTCGCTCAGTCGCATCGCGCGGTCCGGCGTCTCGCAGCCCGGCACGTGGGCGAGCGTGCGCAGCGCCCGGGCCTGGCCGGGGGTGATGCCGTACGGCTCCAGCCGCAGGCCGGTCCGGCGGCGGATCCGCTTGATCGCCCTGGTCATCGCGTCCGCCAGTTCGGCGGCGCCCCCGGCGGTGGAGTCGGCGCTCTCGGGCGACTCGGGGTTCCCGAGGGTGTCCGCAGAGCCGCAGCCGGAGCCGGAACGGGAGTCGGAAGCGGGGCGGGGGTCGGAAGCGGGGCGGGGGTCGGAGGAGGGGTCCGCCGGGTCGTCGGTCGGCGTGGTGGTCATCGGCGGTCTCCTCGGCTGGTGTCCGGCCAAGCGTAGCGACCGCCCGGGGCGCTCCCGGTGGTCGGCCGAGGACGGTCGCGGAAATATGTTGAGCTTAGCTCAGCATCTGGGTTAGCGTAGGCCTGAGTGAGGGGACCCTAAGTTCCCTCCCCGATCCTGGAGGGCCCATGCCCGTTTCCACCGCACGCGTCGCCACCGACCGCCCCGGCCGCTACGCCAAGCAGCTCGCCGCCCACATGGGGCGCAAGATCGAGGCCGCCTACTCCGAGGAGACCGGCCGCGGCACGCTCGTCTTCGGCGCCGGCACCGCCACCCTGGAGGCCCGGCCCGACGCGCTGCTGCTCACCGTCGAGGGCGAGCGCGACAACCTGCCCGGGCTGGAGGACGTCGTCGGCCGCCACCTCGTCCGCTTCGGCAGCCGCGACGAACTCGTCGTCGAGTGGCACCGCGACAACGGCGAGGCCGGTCTGGTTCACCGCAACGAGGACCCCGAGGCCTGACGCCTCCCCGCCTCCGGTGCCGCTTCCGCCCCCGGCCGCGGCAGCCACCGGTCGAGCGGCCAGAGCACCAGGACGGCCAGGCACCAACTGGCCAGCACGTCCAACAGCCAGTGGAAGTCGCTCCACACCAGCCCCGCGCCCACCCCCAGCGCCAGCAGCGCGGCGCCCGTCGTCAGCCCCCGGACGGCGCGCGGCCCCGACGCCCGGGCCAGCAGCAGCGCCGCCACCCCGTACGAGACCGCCGCGGTCGCGGTGTGCCCGGAGGGGTACCAGCCCCACTGCTCCGGCGTCAGCGGATCCCCGAGCGGGCCCGGCCGGGCGAAGGCCGCCTTCGCCGGGACCACCAGCAGCGGGATCAGCCCCGCCGTCAGCACCGCCACCGCCAGCGGCAGCCACCAGCGCCCCGCCCCGGCCCGGCGCCACCACCAGGCGGCCGAGGCGCCGGCCAGCAGCAGCACCGGGATCGCCGGGACGCTGCTGCCCAGGTCGGACAGGAGGTGGCCGAGGTGGTCCGGCAGCGCGTTCGGGACGTCGTGGCGTGCCGTGTGCACCGCCCGGCGGACCCAGCGGTCCAGCCCGAGCAGCGGCCCGTCCACCGCCACCTGCCAGGACACCGCCAGCAGCACCGCCGCCGCCACCGCCGGAACGGCCACCGACCGCGCCGCCAGGCCCGCCCGGGCCCGGACGGCGGACAGCCGCCCCGGAGCAGGGGGGAGAGCTCCGGGGCGGCTCTGATGATCGCCGTTCCGTGCGCCCCGGGGGGTGTGGGTCGGACGGTCGGTCGATCGGCCTTCGGTGTGCGCCACCCCTGCCGGGGCGGCCTGGTTGTCCTCGCGGAGCACGCGCGGACCCGCTCCCGGGGGAGGTTCCGCGGACGGCTCCGCCAATGGCTGGGGCTCGCTGTCCATCTGCGATGACACTACGTCAACAGCCCTTCCGCGCCGAGCGCCTTCAGCGATTCCGCACATCATCTTCACCCCGCGCCGGGCAACCCCCGGGGCCGCACGCGATTCCCGTACACGGTCTCCGTACAGCTCTCGGACAGCTCTCGGACAGGTCTCCGCGCAGGTCTCCGCGCACAACCGAACGGCCCGTGGGACCAGAGGTCCACACGGGCCGTTCAGCGCTGTCCGGACATCCCTCCGGCGGGGTTCACGACCTGACGGGCGACACCGGCTCAGAGAGCGGCGAACGCGCCCTCCAGGATGTCCAGGCCCTCGTTGAGCAGGTGCTCCGGCATGACCAGCGGCGGCAGGAAGCGCAGCACATTGCCGTACGTGCCGGCGGTCAGCACCACCAGGCCCTCGGCGTGGCAGGCCTTCGCGATGGCCGCGGTGACCTCCGCGTTCGGCTCCTTGCCGCCCGGCTTCACCAGCTCGACGGCGATCATCGCGCCGCGGCCGCGGACCTCGCCGATGATCTCGTACTTCTCCTGCATCGCCCGCAGGCGGCCCAGCATGATCTCCCCGATCCGCTGCGCCTTGCCGTTGAGGTCCTGCTCCTTCATGGTCTCGATGGCGCCCAGCGCGGCGGCGCAGGCCACCGGGTTGCCGCCGTAGGTGCCGCCCAGGCCACCGGCGTGCGCGGCGTCCATGATCTCGGCGCGACCGGTCACGGCGGCCAGCGGCAGACCGCCGGCGATGCCCTTGGCGGTGGTGATCAGGTCCGGGACGACGCCCTCGTCGTCACAGGCGAACCACTGGCCGGTGCGGCAGAAACCGGTCTGGATCTCGTCCGCCACGAACACGATGCCGTTCGCCTTCGCGTACTCCACGATCGCCGGCAGGAAGCCCTTGGCCGGCTCGATGAAGCCGCCCTCGCCCTGGATCGGCTCGATGATGATCGCGGCGACGTTCTCGGCACCGATCTGCTTGTTGATGATGTCGATCGCCTGCGCGGCGGCCTCGGCGGCGCAGTTCTCCGCGCCGGTCAGCCAGCGGTAGGGGTAGGCCACCGGCACCCGGTAGATCTCCGGGGCGAACGGACCGAAGCCCTGCTTGTACGGCATGTTCTTCGCCGTCAGGCCCATGGTGAGGTTGGTGCGGCCGTGGTAGCCGTGGTCGAACACCACGACGGCGGTGCGCTTGGTGTAGGCGCGGGCGATCTTCACCGCGTTCTCGACCGCCTCGGCACCCGAGTTGAACAGCGCGGTGCGCTTGTCGTGGTCACCCGGGGTCAGCTCGTTCAGCTGCTCGGCCACGGCCACGTAACCCTCGTACGGGGTCACCATGAAACAGGTGTGGGTGAAGGCGGCCAGCTGCTCGCTCGCCTTGGCCACCACGGCCTCGGCGCTGTTGCCGACGTTGGTCACGGCGATGCCGGAGCCGAAGTCGATCAGCGAGTTGCCGTCCACGTCCTCCAGCACGCCGCCGTTGGCACGGGACACGTACACCGGCAGGGTGGTGCCGACGCCGGCCGCCACCGCACCCAGCTTGCGGGCCTGCAGCTCCTGCGACTTCGGACCGGGGATCGCGGTGACCAGGCGGCGCTCCTGCGGGAGCGGCGTTGCGGCGCTCATGGGGTATCTCCAGACTTCTCGGCTCGGTACTCCGCAGGCTACGGCCGCCCTCCCCGCCCGGGCATGCGCCACTCGGTAGCAGTGCGCCGTCCGACTTGTCCGGCACGGCCAGCGCGGGTGGCACGGCTACCCGCAGGCCCTGCTCCACTACCCTGAGCGCGGGCGTGTCGCCGGTACGGCGGCATGGGTATGGCGGCACCGACGGCGGTCGGGCCGGGCGGGCGAGGGAGCGGGGCCGTACATGGCACAGGACGGGTCACACCACCACGGCGAGCGCACCACCACCAGACCCCCGACGCCCCTGCCGCACCAGCGGCCCGGTGCTCCGTCCTCCTTCGACCTGCCCGGCTGGGCCTGCGCCCCGCGCCCCGAAGCCGAGCCCGGCGTCTACCGGCTCGGCTACCGCCGGATCGACCCGGAGCGGGCGGAAGCGGCCAAGGTCGCGACCTGGCCGCTGCTGCTGCGGGCGGGGCTCAACGCGGTGGTGGCCTGGTTCGCGTACCTCTACGGCACCCAGATGCTGATGTACGTCCTCGTGTGGTTCGGCGGTCAGGCGGGCATCGGTCCGCTTGCCTCGCCGTCCGAGTCCGAGGCCATGTTCACGCTCTTGGTGGCCAACGTTCTGGTACTCGGCATCGTCATCAAGGTCTTCGGCCGGATGGGCCGCTGGCCCGAGGTGTGGCGCCGGTACGCGGTGCCGCTGCTGTCGCGGACCGTGACGCGGGAGGAGCGCGCCGAGGAGGACGTCCCGGCGGCGGCCGAGGCGGCGCGGCGGCAGGACCCGTGGGACGGCCTGCGGCAGGGCGGCGCGGCCGCGGCGGCGGCGCGGCTCGACGGGGAGGCGGTGGGAGACGTCGACTACGTGCGGATCCAGCGCGCCTGGGAGTCCGCGCAGGCGGACCCGTCGTTCGTGCCGGCCTTCACCGAGCAGGTGGCCGCCCGGGGCGCGGCGGCGTTCGCGCACCCGTCCGAGACCCGCGAGCTGCCCGGTCGCGCCGAGCAGCACGACCTGCTGCTCGGCCAGGTCCGGCTCGGCACCGCTCAGGATGTGCCGAAGAACCCGCTGAGCCACCGAACGGCCGGTTTCGCGCTGGACCCGGCCCTGCTGGGCACCTCGGTGCTGGCGGTGGGCCCGGCCGGGACGGGGAAGACCGCGCGGCTGGCGCGGCCGGTGGCGGAGGCGCTGTGTCTGCAGGCGCTGGCCGGCACCGCCTGTGCGGTGGTGATCGGGGCGGCCGACGCCGATCTCGGCCCGGACGCCTGGTACGACGTGGTGATCGCGCCCGGCGACCCGTCCTCGGTGTACGGGCTGGACCTGTACGGCGTCGCGCGGGACCCCGACGAGGCGGCCGCCCGGCTGGCCGAGGCGTTGCTGCCGGACGAGCTGACCGCCCGCGCGGAGAACGCCCGTACGGCGCTGCAGCAGGTGGTGGGCCCGTTCCACGCCGCGTACGGCCGCTATCCGGGGGTGCGTGAGCTGCGGTCACTGCTCGGCGGTGATCAGGACGCGCTGGCGGCCCTGGTGAAGGCGCTCGGCACGGCGGGCCGGCTGGCCCTGCACGAGCGGGACCTGGAGTACCGCGAGCGCCAGCGCGACCGGGCGGACGATCCCGGGGCCCTGCTGGCGGACCGGCTGGCGCTGCTGGACCGGCCCGCCTTTGAGGGCGTCTTCGCGACCGACGGCACCGGCCGCCCCCCGTTCGCGATGCGGGTGCTGGACCACCCGCTCCGCGTCCGGGTGAAGCTGCCCGAGCGCAGTCACCCGGAGGCGGCCCGGATGCTGTCCCGGCTGGTGGTCGGGCAGTTCGTGCTGGCGGCCGGGGCCCGCGTGGACCGCTCGCTGTTCGCGGGCCTGGTGGTGGACGACGCCTCGGCGGCGCTGGACGCCACCGCGGTGCGCGGGCTGCAGCGGCTGCGCGGTGCCAACGCGGGCGTGGTGCTGCTGCTGCGGACCCTGGTGGACCTGCCGGAGGCGCTGCGGGCGCCGCTGTTCGGCGCGGTCGGCTGCCGGATGGCGTTCCCGGGGATCGCACCCTGGGACGGTCGGCTGTTCTCGGAGGCCTGGGGGACGCACCTGGTGCGGGAGACCGAGGTCACCCACACCCCCGACACCTCCGGTGGGGTGATACGGCGGGCCGGTCGGGTGGGGCGGAAGGCGTTGTCGGGGACGACGGCGCAGACGGAGTCGGTGACGACGCGGGACGTGGAGCGGTTGCGGTGGTCGCCGTCGGATCTGGCGCACGCGTTGCCGGCCGGGCACGCGGTGGTGTCGCTGACGTCGGTGTCGGGGGAGCAGGTGCCGCCGCTCCTGGTGGATCTGCGGGGGTGAGGCGGGGCCGGCCCCGGCCGGAGTGGAAGTCGCCTTCGAGGTGGATTCGGCAGTGCCGCTTGTCCGGGGCGTCCATAATGAAGGGGAGAGACCCTCACCAGTCCCACGCCCCTCTCCTCGCCCGGCCGCAATGGCGCGGTCAGGTCGATCCCCCGAAGGTGCCATGCCCCCCACACTCGCCTCCGTCGTCCGCAACAGTTCGCTCCATCTGACGGTGCTCGCCGGCGCGGACCACCTGGAGCGGCCGGTCCGCTGGGTGCACACCAGTGAGCTGGACGACCCGACGCCGTTCCTGGAGGGTGGCGAGCTGCTGCTCACCACCGGTATCAAGCTGGGCCGCACGGCGGCGCAGCTGCAGGCGTACGTGCACCGGCTGGCCGATGCCGGGGTGGTGGGGCTGGGGCTCGGGGTCGGGCTGTCGCACACCGAGGTGCCGCAGCCGCTGGTGGAGGCGGCGGCGCAGCGCGGGCTGCCGTTGCTGCGGGTGCCGGAGCCGACGCCGTTCATCGCGATCAGCAAGGTGGTGTCGGCGGCGCTGGCCGCGGAGCAGTACGAGGCGGTGACGACGAGCTTCGAGGCGCAGGAGGAGCTGACCCGGGCCGCGCTGGGCAAGGACGGGACGACGGCCGTGGTGCGCCGGCTGGCGGCGCGGCTGGGGGGCTGGGCGGCGCTGTACGACGGGTCGGGCGCGCTGTCGGTGGTGGCGCCGGACTGGGCGGCGCGCCGGGCGGGGCGGCTGGCGGCGGAGGTGGACCGGCTGCGCCGGCGGCCGGCGCCGTCGAGTGCCGCGCTGCAGGGGCGGGCGCCGGGGATAGACACGGCGGACGAGGACTACGTGGTGGTCCAGTCGCTGGGGGCGGACCGGCGGGCCCGGGGTTTCCTGGCGGTCGGGACCGAGGACCGGATCACGCCGACCGAGCGGTACGTGCTGAACGCGGCGGTGGCGCTGCTGACCCTCACCCTGGAGCGCTCGCGCGAGCTGCGGCAGGCGGAGGAGCGGATGGGCGCGGCGCTGCTGCGGATGGTGCTGGCCGGTGAGGTGGCGACGGCCCGGCAGGTGGCGGTGGGGCTGTTCGGCGGTCTGCCGGAGGGGACGATACGGGTCCTGGTGGCCGGTGCCGGGGCGGCGAGCGCGGATGCCGCGGAGGCGTTGGGGGAGCTGGGCGACCGGGCCGAGCAGGCGGGTGCCCGGGTGGGCGAGAAGCTGCTGGTGGCGCGGGAGGACGGCACGCACGGGCCGCGGCTGATGGTGCTGGCGCTGGACAACGGCGCGGTGCACCGGGCGTGCCTGGGCGCGGTGGAGGAGCACGAGGGGCTGTCGCTGGGCGTGTCGGCTCCGGCCGCGCTGGAGGAGGCCGGGACGGCGAACGCGCAGGCCGAGCGGGCGCTGGCGGTGGCGCTGCGGGGCGGTCGCCGGTCGGTGGACCACGAGGAGGTCGGCGCGGGTTCGCTGCTGCCGCTGCTCGGGGAGGACGCGGTGACGGCGTTCGCGGAGGGGCTGTTGCGGCCGCTGCGCGAGCACGACCGGACGGCTCGCGGCGATCTGGTGGCCTCGCTGCGGGCGTGGCTGTCCCGGCACGGCCAGTGGGACGCGGCGGCCGCCGACCTGGGGGTGCACCGGCACACGCTGCGCTACCGGATGCGGCGGGTCGAGGAGCTGCTGGGCCGCTCGCTGGATGACACGGACGTGCGGATGGAGCTGTGGCTGGCGCTCCGGTCCGGCGAGGAGTAGCACGCCCGGCTGGACGTCGTGGAGTGGGTTCGGGGCCGAACGCTCCTAGTCGGCCAATCCGGTCGGCGCGCCGACGCCCCTACCCTCGGAATCCGGTCCCACGTCCGTGCGGGCCGTACGACGAGGAGAGGGCCGGTACCACGGTGACCACCACGTACGATTTCTGGCTCGCCGGCCGCCGGGCGAGCGGTGACGCCGACTTCGAGGTGCGCAACAGCTGGGACGGCCGTCTGGTCGGCAAGGTGAGCATCCCGACGGAGGCCCAGGTCGAGGAGGCGCTGGACGCCGCCGTCGCCGCGCTGCCGGTGTTCGCCGCTACCCCGGCGCACCAGCGTGCCGCCGCCCTGGACCACGTGGCCAAGCGGCTGACCGAGCGCACCGAGGAGCTCGCCCAGCTGATCACGGCCGAGAACGGCAAGCCGATCAAGTGGGCCCGCGGTGAGGTCGGCCGCGCGGTCTCGGTCTTCCGCTGGGCCGCCGAGGAGGCGCGCCGCACCAACGGCGAGACCATGCGGCTGGACACCGACCCGGGCGGCGTGGGCCGTTTCGCGGTGGTGCGCCGCTTCCCGCGCGGTGTGGTGCTGGGCATCGCCCCGTTCAACTTCCCGCTGAACCTGGTCGCCCACAAGGTCGCCCCGGCGATCGCGGTCGGCGCCCCGATCGTCCTGAAGCCGGCTCCGGCGACCCCGCTGTCGGCGATGGTGCTGGGCGAGATCCTGGCCGAGACGGACCTGCCGGCCGGCTCCTGGTCGATCCTGACCGTGCCGAACGACCGGATGCCGGCGCTGGTGCAGGACGACCGCCTGCCGGTGATCTCGTTCACCGGTTCGGACAAGGTCGGCTACCAGATCATGGACTCGGTGCCGCGCAAGCACTGCACCCTGGAGCTGGGCGGCAACGCCGCGGCCGTGGTCCTCGCGGACTGGTCCTCGGAGGCCGACCTGGACTGGGCGGCCACCCGGATCGCGATGTTCGCCAACTACCAGGGCGGCCAGTCCTGCATCTCGGTGCAGCGGGTGATCGCCGACGCGTCGGTGTACGACGCGCTGGTGGAGAAGGTCGTGGCGAAGGTCCGGGCCCAGGTCACCGGTGACCCGAACGACGCCGCGACGGACGTCGGCCCGCTGGTCGACGAGAACGCCGCGAAGCGGGTGGAGTCCTGGGTGGAGGACGCGGTCGCCAAGGGCGCCAAGGTGCTGACCGGCGGGACCCGGGAGGGCGCGACCTACGCCCCGACCGTGCTGGCCGAGCTGCCCGCGGACGCGATCCTGGCCACGGCCGAGGTGTTCGGCCCGGTCCTGTCGCTGCACAAGGTGGACGGCGTGGACGAGGCCTTCGCCGCCGTCAACGACTCGCTGTTCGGACTGCAGGCCGGCGTGTTCACGCACGACCTGCAGACCGCCTTCCGGGCCCACCGGGAGCTGGAGGTCGGCGGTGTGATCATCGGCGACGCGCCGTCCTACCGTGCCGACCAGATGCCGTACGGCGGTGTGAAGGACTCCGGCGTCGGCCGTGAGGGCGTCAAGTACGCGATGGACGACTACACGGTCGAGAAGGTGCTGGTCCTGACCGGCCTGGACCTCTGACCGACGCGTCGACGCGGGGCCCGGTTCGTCGAACCGGGCCCCGCGCGCGTTCAGCCGTCGTGCCCGGCCGCGGCGGCGACCGCCTCCTCGACGGTGGCGTTCCCGGCGACCAGTTCCAGGGTCAGTCCGGCGGTGCCGGGCTCGCGCAGCAGGGCGGCCAGGACGGCGGCCACGTCGGCCCGGTCCACCGTGCCGCGCGCGACCGCGGGGGCCAGCCGGACCAGGCCGGTGCCGGGGCCGTCGGTGAGCCGCCCGGGGCGCAGCACCGTCCAGTCCAGGGCGGTCCGGGCCCGGACCGCGTCGTCGGCGGCGCCCTTGGCCCGCAGGTAGGTCTCGAAGACCTCGTCGGCGGGGTGGTGGGCGTCGGCGTCGGCGCCCATCGAGGAGACGAGCACGTACCGGCGGACGCCGGCGAGTTCGGCGGCGTCGGCGAGCAGGACGGCGGCGTCGCGGTCGACGGTGTTCTTGCGGGCGGCGCCGCTGCCCGGTCCGGCTCCGGCGGCGAAGACCACCGCGTCGGCGCCGGCGAGCAGTTCGGCCAGTCGTGGGGCGGTGGTGGCCTCCAGGTCGAGCAGCAGCGGCTCGGCTCCGGCGTCGATCAGGTCCTGGGCCTGTTGGGGGCGGCGGATGATCCCGGCGGGGCGTTCGCCGCGGGCGGCGAGCAGCCGTTCCAGTTCCATCGCGATCTGTCCGTGGCCCCCGGCGATAACGGTGCGCATGGCTCCGACGGTAGCCCGGGGGTGCCGGGTCGTCCTGGGGAAGTCCTGGACGTGGTCGCGGACAGGACACAATGGGCGCATGACTTCGCTCGCCCACCCGCAGCTGCGCTTCACGCCCACCGTGGCGGACCCCTCCGGCCCCCGGGAGCTGGTGATCCTCGGTTCCACCGGTTCGATCGGCACCCAGGCCATCGACGTGGTGCTCCGCAATCCGGACCGCTTCCGGGTGGTCGCCCTGTCGGCGGCCGGCGGGCGGGTGGAGCTGCTGGCCGAGCAGGCGCTGCGGCTGGGCGTGCACACCGTGGCGGTGGCCGATCCGGCGGCCGAGCCGGCGCTGCGCGAGGCGCTGGCGGCGAAGGCGGCGGGCCGGCCGCTGCCGGCCGTGCTGGTGGGTCCGGACGCGGCGACCGAGCTGGCCGCCGTGGAGTGCCACTCGGTGCTGAACGGCATCACCGGGTCGATCGGGCTGCGGCCGACGCTGGCCGCGCTGGCGGCCGGCCGGGTGCTGGTGCTGGCCAACAAGGAGTCGCTGATCGTCGGCGGCCCGCTGGTGAGGGCGGTGGCGAAGCCGGGCCAGATCGTGCCGGTGGACTCCGAGCACGCCGCGCTGTTCCAGGCGCTGGCCGGCGGGACCCGGGCCGAGGTGCGCAAGCTGGTGGTCACCGCCAGCGGCGGTCCGTTCCGCAACCGCACCCGCGACCAGCTGGCCGGGGTGACCCCGCAGGAGGCGCTGGCGCACCCGACCTGGGCGATGGGCCCGGTCGTCACGATCAACTCGGCCACCCTGGTCAACAAGGGCCTGGAGGTGATCGAGGCGCACCTGCTGTACGACGTGCCGTTCGACCGGATCGAGGTCGTGGTCCACCCGCAGTCGGTGGTGCACTCGATGGTGGAGTTCACCGACGGTTCGACGCTGGCGCAGGCCAGCCCGCCGGACATGCGGATGCCGATCGCGCTGGGCCTGGGCTGGCCGGACCGGGTGCCGGACGCCGCCCCCGCCTGCGACTGGACGAAGGCCGCCACCTGGGAGTTCTTCCCGCTGGACGACGTGGCGTTCCCGGCGGTCGAGCTGGCGCGCGAGGTGGGCACGCTGGGCGGTACCGCCCCGGCGGTGTTCAACGCGGCCAATGAGGAATGTGTGGAGGCATTCCTGAAGGGCCGCCTCGCCTTCACCGGAATCGTGGACACTGTTGCCAAGGTCGTCGCCGAGCACGGACAGCACGACGGTCGGCCGGCGTCGTCGGGAACTTCCCTGACGGTGGAGGACGTCCTGCACGCGGAGGACTGGGCCCGGGCCCGGGCCCGCGAGCTGGCGGCGGGCTGACGGCCCCGATCGCGGCAGGACGAGACGATGAGCGGAGCGGCATGACGGAGGACCAGCGGTGGCAACGGTTTTGACGGTGGTCGGCATCCTGGTCTTCGTCATCGGGTTGCTGGTCTCGATCGCCTGGCACGAGCTCGGCCACCTCTCCACGGCCAAGCTGTTCGGCATCCGGGTGCCGCAGTACATGGTCGGCTTCGGCCCGACCCTCTGGTCGCGCCGCAGGGGCGAGACCGAGTACGGCATCAAGGGGATCCCGTTCGGCGGGTACATCCGGATGATCGGGATGTTCCCGCCGGGCGAGGACGGCCGGATCACCAAGCGCAGCAGCTCGCCCTGGCGGACCATGATCGAGGACGCCCGCGAGGCCTCCTACGAGGAGCTCCAGGAGGGTGACGAGGACCGGCTGTTCTACACCCGCAAGCCCTGGAAGCGCGTCATCGTCATGTTCGCCGGGCCGTTCATGAACCTGGTCCTGGCGTTCGGGCTCTTCCTGACCGTCATGATGGGCTTCGGCGTCTCCATGAACGTGCCGACGGTCAGCACCGTCGCCCAGTGCGTGGTCAAGGCCGGCCAGCCCACCGACAGCTGCCCGGCGGGCGCCCCGCAGACCCCGGCCGCCCAGGCCGGGCTGAAGGCCGGGGACCGGATCGTCTCCTTCGACGGGGACCGGATCCACACCTACGACCAGCTCCAGGCGGACATCCGCAGGTCGTCCGGGAGGACCGTGCCGGTCGTGGTCGAGCGGGACGGGCAGCAGCTCACGCTGAACCCGACCATCGCCGTCAACGACGTGCAGAAGTACGACGGGAACAACGTCCCGATCAAGGGCCAGACCGTCCAGGCCGGGTTCCTCGGTTTCACGCCGGCGAGTGGTGTCGTCCGGCTCGGGTTCGGGCAGTCGCTCGACCGGATGTCCGACATGGCCGAGAACGGGGTGAAGTCGCTGGTCGCCCTGCCCGGCAAGATCCCCGGGCTGTGGAACGCCGTCGTCGGCGACGCCCCGCGCGACCCGGACTCGCCGATCGGCATGGTCGGCGCCGCCCGGGTGAGCGGCGAGGTCTTCTCGCTCGACATCCCCGGCACCCAGCGGATCGCGTTCTTCGTGAACTTGCTGGCCGGCATCAACCTGTCACTGTTCCTCTTCAACATGCTCCCGCTGCTCCCGCTGGACGGCGGTCACATCGCGGGCGCGCTCTGGGAGTCGCTCCGGCGCCGCCTCGCACAGGTGTTCCGGCAGCCCGACCCGGGCCCGTTCGACGTCGCCAAGCTGATGCCGGTGGCGTACGTCGTGGCCGGCATCTTCATCGGCTTCACACTGCTGGTGATGGTCGCGGACCTGGTGAACCCGGTGAAGATCAGCTAGGGCGTTCGGGTACGGCGGGTGTGCTGGGGCCCGCCGCCGTGCCGTACCGTGGAGGCCGGGCGCGCGACGTCAGCGCGCCCGGCCCCTGCCGTTCCAACGGCCGGGCGGCCGATCACACCTCAACCCCGGGGAACCCTGCGCACATGACCGCGATCTCGCTCGGTATTCCGTCCCTGCCGCTCAAGCCGCTCGCCAAGCGTCGTTACTCCCGGCAGATCATGGTCGGCAACGTGCCGGTCGGCGGCGACGCCCCGGTCTCGGTGCAGTCGATGACCACCACGGTGACCTCGGACATCAACGCCACGCTGCAGCAGATCGCCCAGCTCACCGCGTCCGGCTGCCAGATCGTCCGGGTCGCCGTGCCCTCCCAGGACGACGCCGACGCGCTGCCGATCATCGCCAAGAAGTCGCAGATCCCGGTCATCGCGGACATCCACTTCCAGCCGAAGTACGTCTTCGCCGCGATCGACGCCGGCTGCGCGGCGGTGCGCGTGAACCCGGGCAACATCAAGGCCTTCGACGACAAGGTCGGCGAGATCGCCAAGGCCGCCAAGGGCGCGGGCGTGCCGATCCGGATCGGCGTCAACGCCGGCTCGCTCGACAAGCGCCTGCTGGAGAAGTACGGCCGGGCCACCCCGGAGGCGCTGGTCGAGTCCGCGCTCTGGGAGTGCTCGCTGTTCGAGGAGCACGACTTCCGCGACATCAAGATCTCGGTCAAGCACAACGACCCGGTCGTGATGATCAACGCCTACCGCCAGCTCGCCGCGGCCTGCGACTACCCGCTGCACCTCGGTGTGACCGAGGCCGGTCCGGCCTTCCAGGGCACCATCAAGTCGGCGGTCGCCTTCGGCGCGCTGCTGGCCGAGGGCATCGGCGACACCATCCGGGTCTCGCTCTCCGCCCCGCCGGCCGAGGAGATCAAGGTCGGCAACCAGATCCTGGAGTCGCTCGGGCTGCGCGAGCGCGGCCTGGAGATCGTCTCCTGCCCGTCCTGCGGCCGCGCCCAGGTGGACGTCTACAAGCTCGCCGAGGAGGTCACCGCCGGCCTGGAGGGCATGGAGGTACCGCTGCGGGTGGCCGTCATGGGCTGCGTCGTGAACGGGCCGGGCGAGGCGCGCGAGGCCGACCTCGGCGTCGCCTCCGGCAACGGCAAGGGCCAGATCTTCGTCAAGGGCGAAGTCATCAAGACCGTTCCCGAGTCGAAGATCGTCGAGACCCTGATCGAGGAGGCGCTCAAGCTCGCCGAGCAGATGCAGGCGGCCGGCGTCGAGGCGGGGGCGCCGACCGTCGTCGCGGGGGAGTGACCCTCCGCTAGTTGTCCTGACAGCGCGGGGATGCCCGCGTGAAGTTTTCCGGAAGCGGGGCCGTCCGTTCGCGGACGGCCCCGCAGCCGTAGCCGGGTGGGGCCACGGAGTAGGGTGCGGCCAGAGTCGTCTCAGTGAGGTGCTGTCTCGATGCTCGATCGAGGTGTGATGCTCCCGAGCTCCTTCCAGGCCGCCCGGGCCCTGGCCACCACCCGCGTGCTGGAGCCGCCCGACCTCGCGGACGCCCTGGAGATCCTCCACCGCGACCCGGTCGCCAACGCCTTCGTCGCGACCCGGGTCGAGGCCGTCGGGCTCGACCCGTGGCGGCTCGGCGGGGAGCTGTGGGGCTGGTACGACGGGGACGGCGTGCTGGACGCGCTCTGCTACGCCGGGGCGAACCTGGTCCTGGTGAACGCCGGACCGGAGGCGGTCGCGGCCTTCGCCGAGCGGGCCCGCCGACAGGGCCGGCGCTGCTCCTCGGTCGTCGGGCCGGCCCAGGCCACCGCGGCGTTCTGGGCCCTGCTGGAGCGGAGTTGGGGGCCGGCGCGTGAAGTCCGCGGCCACCAGCCGCTGTTGGCCACCTCGGTGCCCTCGGCGGAGATTGCGCCGGACCCGCTGGTACGGAGGGTGCGGCGCAGCGAGGTCGAGACCCTGATGCCGGCCTGCGTGGCGATGTTCACCGAGGAGGTCGGGGTGTCGCCGCTGGCCGGTGACGGGGGCCTGCTCTACCAGGCCCGGGTGGCCGAACTCGTCTCCACCGGGCGGTCGTTCGCGCGGTTCGGGGCCGACGGCCAGGTCGTCTTCAAGGCCGAGATCGGGGCCGTGACCGAGGGCGCCTGCCAGATCCAGGGGGTCTGGGTCGCGCCGGAGCACCGGGGGCAGGGGCTGTCCGAGACGGGGATGGCGGCGGTCCTGGAGATCGCGCTGCGGGAGGTGGCGCCGGTGGTGTCGCTCTACGTCAACGACTTCAACCTGCGGGCCCGGGCGGCCTATCGGCGGGTGGGCTTCCGGGAGGTCGGGGCGTTCATGAGCGTGCTGTTCTGAGGGCGCCGTCACCGCGGGACGGCCGGGTTCGGATCTTCGGCCGCGTCGCGGGGCCGCTGGTAGTAACGTCCGGAGCATGGATCAGCTGACGGGCGTGACGATCGAGGCCATCGACCTTGCGGCCTGGGCGCCGCAGGCGCTGGAGGTCCAGGCGGTGGCCTTCGGGCTCACGCCCGAGGAGGTCGCGGTCCGGCTGCACATCGTCGGGCGGCATGCCCAGCAGCCGGGGGTGATCGCGTTCGGGGCGATGAGCGGGGGCCGGCTGGTCGGGTTCGGGTACGGCATGCCCAACCAGCGGGAGCACTGGTGGAGCACGGTGATCGAGCCCTATCTGACCGCCCGGGGGTACGGGGACTGGCTGGACGGGGTCTTCGCGGTCACCGAGTTGCACGTGCTGCCGGAGTTCCAGGGGCAGGGCGTCGGCTCGCGGCTGATCCGGATCCTGTGCGAGCGGTCGGGGCTGGACCGCAGCATCCTCTCGGCGATCGACGCGGAGACGCCGGCGCGGCGGCTGTACCGGGCGCTGGGGTACCAGGACCTGGCGCGCGCGGTGCGGTTCCCGGCGACGGACCGGCTGTACGCGGTGATGGGGGCCCGGTTGCCGCTGCGGCGGTCGGCGGCCCGGGACCCGTTGCGCTGACGGGGGCCGGCCGGGAGCGCCGCGGGGGTGCCGCTCGGGCCGGGGCTCAGAGCGAACCGGCGAGTTCGAGGTAGAGCTCGGCGTCCTCGCGGCGGCCCGCGGTCACGGAGCGCAGGGCCAGGTCCACGGCGCGGAACAGGGCCCAGCCGCGCAGGCGGTCCCGGTCCACGTCGAGGGCGTCGGAGAGCTGGTGCAGCCGGCGGCGGACGGCGGCGGGGACGCCGGGGGAGCCGAGCAGGGTGTCGGCCCGGTCCAGGGCGAGGCGGGCCAGGTCGTAGGCGCGCTCGCCGACGACGGGGCGCGGGTCGATCGCCAGCCAGGGTGCGCGGTCGGCGGCGAGGACGTTGCCGTGGTGGAAGTCGCCGTGCAGCAGGAAGGACTCGTCGGCGGAGCCGGTCAGGCTCCGGGCGGTCTCCAGGGCCTCGGTGACCAGGGCCTGGGCCTCGGCGGCGGCGGGGTGGGAGCGGTGTTCCTCGACGCGTTCGGCGGCGGCGGCGACCAGCCGGTCGAGGGTGGGGAAGGGGTGTTCCGCGGGGAGCTCCGCCCAGAGCCGGTGCAGCAGGCTGGTGGCCTCCAGCATGGCCTTGGGCTCGGCGAGCGAGCGCAGCGGGATCTCGCCGTGGAGGCGTTCCAGGAGCAGGACGCCCTCGGCGGGGTCGGCGTCCAGGAGGAGGACGGCTCCCCGGCCCGCCCAGTGGGTGAGGGCGGCGTGCTCGTGGGCGGTCTCGGGGGTGAGCAGGCCGGTCTTGAGGACGGCGGGGGAGAGGTCGTCGCGGTGGACGTACACGATCAGGCTGAGGCTGCCGCCGGGGTCGAGAACGCGTTCCAGGGTGAGGTGCCAGCCGGAGAGGTGGGCGGCCGCCCTGGCGGGGAGGGCGGCGAGCCACTCCCGGCCGGCTTCGCCGTGGGCGGCGGTGACGCTGTGCGTCAGCCAGGTGGGGACGGTGATGGTGGGTGCGGCTCCCGACATGGGTCCATTGTCGGGCTTCGGGGGCGACGCGTCCCGCTCGCCCGGCCGGGGCGCGGGGACGGACGTCCTCAGCCGGCGGTGGCCGTGGCGGTGGGGGCCGGGCCGGAGATGCCCGGGAAGGGCTGGTCGGGGGCGCCCCAGCGGTGCGCGCGGAGGGCGCAGTCGCGCAGCGCGAGGGCGGCGGTGCGGCGGTGCGGGGTGGGGACGACGGTGACCAGGTCCGCGTAGACGCCGGTCAGCCTGGTCTCCAGGTGGGCGGCGAGCCGGGTGGCGTCCGCGGCCGAGGCGACCGGGAAGGGCAGCTGGTAGCCGCCGGCGGCGGGGGTGGGGGCGGCGCCCAGGGAGGTGATCAGGCGTTGCCAGGTGTCGCGCTGGGCCTGGTGGGCGGCGTGGGCGGTGCGGGCGTCGGTGCGCTGGGGGTCGTCGGGGAGCCGGGCGCCGACGACGCCGTAGCCGTACACGGCGGCGTGTTCGGCGCCGAGCGCGTTCTGGAGGACGGCGACGACGACGGCGGTGGCACCGATGACGGGGGCGGTACCGGCGGTGGCGGTGGGGGCGGCCGAGGGGGAGGCGCCGGTCTGCTCGGTCACCGGTGGGGCGGGGGCGCCCAGCACCGCGGCGTGGAGCGCGTGGGCGGCGGCGACCGAGGCGAGCAGCCGGGCGAGCGACGGCCCGGCGGCGTCGAGGTCGGCGAGGTGGGCCTCGGCGGTCCGCCGTTCCAGCACGGCCAGGCCGTCGGCGGCCGGGGTCGGGGTCGGCGTGGCGGTCACGGGGGGTGACGGGACGGCCGTGGCGGGCAGGCCCTCGGCGAGGGCGGCGCGGTACCGGGCGTTCTCGGCGCGGAGGCCGGCGGCCCGGGCGTCGGGGGGCGTGGGCAGGGCGTCGTACCCGGCGAGCAGGGCGTCGCTGGCGGCGACCGCGCGGAGGCGGACGGGGGCGTCCGGGTCGGGGCGCGGGCCGGTGACCTCGGGGGCGGGGCCGGTGCGGTCGGCGGTGCAGGCGGTGAGCGGGCCGGCGGTGAGGGCGAGCAGTCCGAGCGACAGCAGGGTCCGTCGGCTGGGCGGCTGCATCGGGGTCACTCCGGGCGGGTGCGGGAGGACGGCCTCCCCGCCTGCCCTCGTTGGCGTGAATGATGGCAGAATCCCTCCGCCCCCGGGCCCGGTTCGGGCACCCGCGGGCCCGGCCGGGCCCGTGTGAGCTTGCTCGCAGTGGGTGGTGTGCGAGCGGTCGGGGGCGGTCCGGAATCGGTGGTTGGGGGCTTCACCGGATAGGCTTTGGGCCGAGCTGCCGTGACCCGGTGTGGCACCGGGGGCGCGGGGCGACCTTCTGACAACAGCAGACGCGGCCGAGGAGTCCACCCGGATGAGCACCACCCACACCGACCGGCTGCGCGAGTTGCTGGAGCCGCTGGCCGTGCAGGCCGGACTGGACCTGGAGGACGTCAGGGTCACCAAGGCGGGCAGCCGTCGGCAGGTGCAGATCGACGTCGACACCGACGGCGGCGTGGACATGGACGCCATCGCCGAGTTCAGCCGGGTGGTCGGCGAGGCCCTGGACGAGTCGGACCTGATGGGCGACGAGGCCTACCTGCTGGAGGTCGGTTCGCCGGGCGCGGAGCGTCCGCTGGTCCTGCCCCGGCACTGGCAGCGGGCCGAGGGCCGGCTGGCCAGGATCCACCTGGAGGACGGCGGGGAGATCGTCGCCCGGGTGCTGGAGGCCGACGAGGACGGCGCACAGGTCGAGGTGCAGCCGGTCAAGGGGCGCGGCCGTCCGAAGGAGCGCCGCCTGGAGTTCGGCGAGGTGGCCCGGGCGCGGGTCCAGGTCGAGTTCAACCGCAAGGACGACGAGAAGCTCCTGGACGAGGCCGCCGACTTCGACGAGGGGGACGACGGCGCCGAGTGACCGCGCGCCGTACGACCATGACGAACGTGACGAAAGACGAGGAGGCGTAGCCGTGGACATCGACATGAGTGCCCTGCGCACGCTGGTCAACGAGAAGAACATCCCCTTCGACCTGCTGGTCGAGTCCATCGAGTCAGCCCTCCTCACCGCGTACCACCGCACCGAGGGCTCGCGCCGCCGCGCCCGGGTGCACCTGGACCGCAAGAGCGGCCACGTCACCGTGTGGGCCATGGAGGACCCGACGGAGCTGGACGAGGGCGTCGAGCCGAAGGAGTTCGACGACACCCCGAACGGCTTCGGCCGGATCGCGTCCAGCATCGGCATCCAGGTGATGATGCAGCGCCTGCGCGACGCCGCCGACGACCAGACCTTCGGCGAGTACGCGGGCAAGGAGGGCGACATCGTCACCGGTGTCGTCCAGCAGGGCAACGACCCGAAGAGCGTGCTGGTCGACATCGGCAAGCTGGAGGCCATCCTGCCGCCGCAGGAGCAGGTCCCGGGCGAGGACTACCGGCACGGCACCCGGCTGAAGTGCTACGTGGTGGCGGTCCGCCGCGGGGTCCGCGGGGCCTCGGTGACGCTGTCGCGCACCCACCCGAACCTGGTGAAGAAGCTCTTCGCGCTGGAGGTCCCGGAGATCGCGGACGGCAGCGTGGAGATCGCCGCCATCGCCCGCGAGGCCGGCCACCGCACCAAGATCGCGGTCTGGTCGCGTCGGGCCGGGCTGAACGCCAAGGGCGCCTGCATCGGTCCGATGGGCGCCCGGGTGCGCGCGGTGATGGGCGAGCTGCACGGCGAGAAGATCGACATCGTCGACTGGTCGGAGGACCCCCGGGAGATGGTCGCCGCGGCGCTGTCCCCCGCGCGGGTGACCAGCGTGGAGATCGTGGACGCCGCCCAGCGTTCCGCCCGGGTGATCGTGCCGGACTACCAGCTGTCGCTGGCGATCGGCAAGGAGGGGCAGAACGCCCGCCTGGCCGCCCGCCTCACCGGCTGGCGGATCGACATCCGGCCGGACACCGAGGGTCAGTCCGAGGACGACGGCCGCCCCCAGTAGGAGAAATGGGTGGCGAACGGCCGGTGGTCGGTGTTGTCGTAGTCGTCCCCGCGGGTCCCCCGGGATCAGCGGGGCGGCGCCATGTCGCTTCGGAGGGGTAGACTTGCCTTCGTCTGGCCGGACGCACGTCCGAGCACGCCCGGAACGCACCTGCGTGGGCTGCCGCAAGCGCGCGGCCAAGCACCAGCTGTTGCGTGTCACGGCGGTCGAGGGCGAGTGCGTCCCCGATCCACGTGGCGCACTGCCGGGCCGGGGAGCTCACCTGCACCCCGATCCGGCCTGCCTCGACCTCGCGGTCCGCCGCCGGGCGTTCCCCCGGGCCTTCCGGCTCCAGGGCGCGCTCGACACGGAGCGGCTCCGCGGGTTCATCGGGGAGCGGACGGACGGAGCCTGCTAGCCGGGCCGCCTTCCGCGACGGCCGCCGCTCCACGCGGCGGAGAACCACCGCAACAAGCACAGCGCGCGGGCAGCCGCGCGCCGTGCACCAGTCAGGTACCTCGCGATGTGGAAGTAGGTCGAGATTGCGATGAGCACTCGATGAGTACGCGATGAGTACGCGATGGGTACGCCCATGAAGTAGCGACAGTCCGGCGGACGAGACCCCCGGACTCATAGACAGGAGTGAAGTGGCTAAGGTCCGGGTTTACGAACTCGCCAAGGAGCTCGGCTTGGAGAGCAAGGCCGTCATGGCCAAGCTCACCGAGCTCGGGGAGTTCGTCCGTTCGGCGTCCTCGACGATCGAGGCGCCGGTCGTGCGCAAGTTGACTGACGCGCTTGGTGTGGCCCCCACTGGTGGTTCCGCTGCCAAGCCGGGCCCGCGGAAGTCCGCGGCGCCCTCCCCCGCCGGCTCGGGTGCCCCGAAGCCGGGTGCCCCGACCCCGGGTCCGCGCCCCAGCGCGACCCCTGGTCCCCGTCCGACCCCGGCCGTGAGCCAGGCCGCCGGATCGGTTCCCGCCGCTCCGGCCGCCGCGGCGCCGGCCGCCCCCGCCGCCCCGCGTCCGGGCGCGCCGACTCCGGGCCCGCGCCCGGCCGCGCGTCCCGCCGCCCCGGCGGCCCCGGCCGCGCCCGCGGCCGAGTTCTCCTCGCCGGCTCCGGCCGGTGCCGACGCCCCGCGTCCGGCCGCCCAGGCCCCGCGCCCGAGCGGTCAGGCCTCCGGCGGCGCCCGTCCGGGCCCGCGTCCGGCCGGCCCGCGTCCGGGCAACAACCCGTTCACCTCGGGCAGCGCCACCGGCATGGGTCGCCCCGGCGACCGCCGCCAGGGCGCGCCGGCCGGCGATCGTCCGCGTCCGGGCGGCGCCCAGGGCGCTGGTGCGCCGCGTCCGGGTGGCGATCGTCCGCGTCCGGGTGGTGCGCCGGGTGCCGGTGCGCCGCGTCCGGGTGGCGACCGTCCGCGTCCGGGTGGTGCGCCGGGTGCCGGTGCGCCGCGTCCGGGTGGCGACCGTCCGCGTCCGGGTGGTGCGCCGGGTGCCGGTGCCCCCCGTCCGGGTGGCGCCCCGCGTCCCGACGGCATGCCGCGTCCGGCCGCGCCGCGTCCCGGCGGGCCGACCCCGTCCGGCATGCCGCGTCCGAACCCGGGCATGATGCCGCAGCGTCCGGCCGGCCCGCGTCCGGGTCCGGGTGGCCGCGGTCCGGGTGGCCCCGGTGGCCGTCCGGGTGGTGCGCCGGGTGGCGCCCGTCCGGGCTTCCAGGGTCGTCCGGCCGGTCCGGGCTCGCGTCCGGCCGGTGGCGGCGGCTTCGGCGGTCCGCGTCCCGGTGGCGGTGCCCCGGGTGGTGGCGGCGGCTTCGGCCCCCGTCCCGGCGGCTTCGGCGGTCGTCCCGGTGGCCCGGGTGCCCGTGGTGGCACGCAGGGTGCCTTCGGTCGTGGCCCGGGCGGTCGCCCGGCGCGCGGTCGCAAGTCGAAGCGGGCGAAGCGCCAGGAGTACGAGGCCATGCAGGCCCCGTCCGTCGGCGGTGTGATGCTCCCTCGCGGCAACGGCCAGACCGTTCGCCTGTCGAGCGGCGCCTCGCTGATGGACTTCGCGGAGAAGATCAACGCCAACCCGGCCGCGCTCGTCTCCGTCATGTTCAACCTGGGTGAGATGGTCACCGCGACCCAGTCGGTCTCCGACGCCACGCTGCAGCTGCTGGCGGACGAGATGGGCTTCGTCCTGGAGATCGTCAGCCGGGACGACGAGGACCGCGAGCTGCTGGAGTCGTTCGACATCGACTTCGGTGCCAACGAGGGCGACGAGGACCAGCTGGCTCCGCGCCCGCCGGTCGTCACCGTCATGGGTCACGTCGACCACGGTAAGACCCGCCTGCTGGACGCGATCCGCAAGTCCAACGTGGTGGCCGGCGAGGCCGGTGGCATCACCCAGCACATCGGTGCCTACCAGGTCGCGACGATGGTGAACGGCGAAGAGCGCCCGATCACCTTCCTCGACACCCCGGGTCACGAGGCGTTCTCCGCCATGCGTGCCCGTGGTGCCAAGTCCACCGACATCGCGATCCTGGTGGTCGCGGCCAACGACGGTGTCATGCCGCAGACGGTCGAGGCGCTGAACCACGCCAAGGCCGCGGGTGTGCCGATCGTGGTCGCCGTCAACAAGATCGACGTCGAGGGCGCCGACCCGACCAAGGTCCGCGGTCAGCTGACCGAGTTCGGTCTGGTGGCCGAGGAGTACGGCGGCGACACCATGTTCGTCGACATCTCCGCGCGCCAGGGTCTGAACATCGACCAGCTGCTGGAGGCCGTGGTCCTGACCGCGGACGCCTCGCTCGACCTGCGGGCCAACCCCGAGCAGGACGCGCAGGGTATCGCCATCGAGGCGCACCTGGACAAGGGCCGCGGCGCCATGGCGACCGTGCTCGTGCAGCGCGGTACCCTCCGCGTCGGCGACTCGATCGTCGTGGGCGACGCCTACGGCCGCGTCCGCGCGATGCTGGACGAGAACGGCAACAGCCTCGCCGAGGCCGGCCCGTCCCGCCCGGTGCTGCTGCTCGGTCTGACCTCGGTGCCCCGCGCCGGCGACAGCTTCATCGTCGTCGACGAGGACCGCACCGCCCGTCAGATCGCCGAGAAGCGCTCGGCCCGCGACCGCAACGCTGCCTTCGCGCAGCGTCGGGTCCGGGTGTCCCTGGAGGACCTGGACAAGGCCATCGCCGCCGGCTCCATCGAGCAGCTCAACCTCATCATCAAGGGTGACGTCTCCGGTTCGGTCGAGGCCCTGGAGGACGCCCTCGTCAAGCTGGACGTGGGCGAGGAGGTCGAGCTCCGGGTCCTGCACCGCGGTGTGGGTGCCATCACCGAGTCCGACGTGGACCTGGCGATGGGCTCGGACGCCATCATCATCGGCTTCAACGTGCGCGCGGAGGGTCGTGCGCGCGCCGCGGCCGACAAGGAAGGCGTGGACGTCCGGTACTACTCGGTCATCTACCAGGCGATCGAGGAGATCGAGAACGCCCTCAAGGGCATGCTCAAGCCGGAGTACGAGGAGGTTCGCCTCGGCTCCGCGGAGATCCGCGAGGTGTTCCGCTCCTCCAAGTTCGGCAACATCGCCGGTGTGCTGGTCCGCGAGGGCCTGCTGCGCCGCAACGCCAAGGCCCGCCTCATCCGCGACGGCAAGGTCGTGGCGGAGAGCCTCACCATCGAGGGTCTGCGCCGCTTCAAGGACGACGCGACCGAGGTCCGCGAGGGCTTCGAGGCCGGTGTCACGCTCGGGTCGTTCAACGACATCAAGGTCGACGACGTCATCGAGACCTACGAGATGCGCGAGAAGCCGCGCGCGTAAGCGAGTGGTGTCCGGGGCCGGTCGACGGGTGGTATTTCCGTCGACCGGCCCCGGTCTCGCTGTGTAGGGTCCGGGGTAGTCAGACGCAGCGGCGTCAGCCCGGTCACGGGCTGCCCCCCCGAGGCCTTCCAGGTCGGCTAGACCTGTCACACATGTTCGTGGGAACACTCACCTTCGACCTGCTCCTGGGCGACGTCCACTCGCTCAAGGAGAAGCGTTCGATCGTGCGGCCGATCGTGGCCGAACTGCAGCGCAAGTACAGCGTGTGCGCTGCCGAGACCGGGAACCAGGACCTGCACCGCCGGGCCGAGATCGGCCTCGCGGTGGTCTCCGGCGAGGCCGGGTACGTCACCGAGGTCCTGGACAGCTGTGAGCGGCTGGTCGCCGGCCGCCCCGAGGTACAGCTCCTCTCCGCGAGGCGGCGGTACCACAACGACGACGACGAATGAGAGCTGTGGAGCCGGTCGACGGAAGTCGCCGTTCTCACACGGATCAGGACCGAGAGCGCCCGCAAGGCCGGGCGCGGGCCGGTACTTTGGGGCGTGGGCCCCGACGGGTGCGCAGCTCACCCGGGTACCGGGCCCATTGCACGAGGAGGCAACGTGACCGACACCGCAAGGGCGCGAAAGCTCGCCGACCGCATCCAGGTGGTCGTCGCCCAGACCCTGGAACGGCGGATCAAGGACCCGCGACTGGGGTTCGTGACCATCACCGACACCCGGGTGACCGGCGACCTGCGCGAGGCCACCGTCTTCTACACCGTCTTCGGTGACGAGACCGAGCGCGAGGCCACGGCCGCCGCGCTGGAGAGCGCCAAGGGCGTGATCCGTTCCGAGGTCGGCAAGATCGGGGTGCGCTTCACCCCGACGCTGACCTTCGTCGCGGACGCGCTGCCGGACAACGCCCGGAACATCGACGACCTGCTCGACCGGGCCCGGCACTCCGACGCCGAGGTGCGCACGCAGGCCGCCGGGGCGACCTACGCCGGCGACGCGGACCCGTACCGGGTCCCGGCGTCCGAGCGTGACGACGAGGACGAGTAGTCATGGCGGGTGAGCCGGCGCAGGCCGCCTCGCGAGCCGGATCGACCACGGGGGCGTCCTCCACCAGCACGGTGGAGGGTGCCCTCGCGGCGCTCCCGGGGCCGCGCGCCGAGGAGAGCGGGTTCGAGCTGCTCTGGCAGCAGGTGGTGGCGGAGATCGGGCGGGCCGGCTCGATCGACCTGATCTGCCACATCTGCCCGGACGGCGACGCGTTGGGCTCTTCGCTGGCGGCCGCGCTGGCGCTGCGGGCGCTCGGCAAGCAGGTGCGGGTCTCCTTCGGGGACGACCCGCAGATCGTGCCCGAGTCGCTGGCCTTCCTGCCCGGGCAGGAGCTGATCGTGCCGGCCGCCGAGGTGCCGGACGTGCCCGAGCTGGTGCTCTGCTTCGACGTGGCCGCGGAGAGCCGGCTCGGCCTGCTGCACGCCAAGGCCTTCGCCGCGCCCGTCCTGGTGGTGATCGACCACCACGCCTCGAACCCGGGCTTCGGCACCCACCAGCTGATCGACCCGACCGCGCCGGCCACCGCCGTGCTGGTCGACGAACTGCTGCGCCGGCTCGGCGTCGAGCTCGACCGGGACCTGGCCACCTGCCTCTACACCGGCGTCGCCACCGACACCGGCTCGTTCAAGTACCGGGCCACCACGCCGGCCACCCACGAACTCGCCGGCCGGCTGCTGGCCACCGGCATCCGGCACGACCTGATCTCCCGACAGCTGTGGGACACCTCCTCCTTCGGCTACCTCAAGGTGCTCGCGGGCGCGCTCGACCGGGCCGTCTACGAGCCGGAGGCGGCCGGCGGCCTCGGCCTGGTGTGGACCTGGGTGCCGTACCAGGACCTGGCGCTGTTCAGCGTCACGGTCGAGGAGATCGAGGGCCTGATCGACATCGTGCGCCGCCCGGCCGAGGCCGAGGTGGCGCTGGTGCTCAAGCAGGACCCGGACGGCACGCTGCGCGGCTCCTCGCGCGCCAAGGGCGCGGTGGACGTCGCCGCGGCCTGCGCCGAACTGGGCGGCGGGGGCCACGTCTACGCGGCCGGATTCAGCGTCCGGGGGGACGTGGCCGCGGTGGTCGAGCGGTTCCGGGCCGCCCTGCGGCCGGTACGGTGATCAGCTCCTGACGTCTTCCGACGTCCACGTCTTCCGACGTTTTCGACGTTTTCAGAGAAAGAACGCGATGAAGCGCAAAGGCACCGGCCCGGACGGCCTGGTGATCGTCGACAAGCCCGAGGGCATCACCTCCCACGGGGTCGTCGCCAAGCTGCGGTGGCTGGCCGGGACCCGGAAGGTCGGGCACGCCGGCACGCTGGACCCGATGGCCACCGGCGTGCTGGTGATCGGGGTCGAGCGGGCCACCCGGCTGCTCGGCCACCTGATGCTCACCGCCAAGACCTACGAGGCGACCATCCGGCTCGGCCAGACCACGGTCACCGACGACCGGGAGGGCGAGGTCACCGCCTCGACCCCGGCCGACGCCGTCACCCGGGAGGCGATCGACGCCGGGATCGCGGCGCTCACCGGCGAGATCATGCAGGTGCCGTCCAAGGTCAGCGCGATCAAGATCGACGGCAAGCGCTCGTACGCGCGGGTGCGCGAGGGCGAGGACTTCGAACTCGCGGCCCGGCCGACCACGATCCACTCCTTCACCGTGCACGGGCAGCGCGCGGCGGTCGCCGAGGACGGCACGCCGGTGATCGACCTGGACGTGACCGTCGAGTGCTCCTCCGGCACCTACATCCGGGCGCTGGCCCGGGACCTGGGCGCCGGGCTGGGTGTCGGCGGACACCTGACCGCGCTGCGGCGCACCAAGGTTGGGCCGTACTCGGTGGAGTCGGCGCACACCCTGGAGCAGCTGGAGGCCGCGGTCACCGGCGAGGCCGCTGAGGGGCTGCAGGTGCTGCCGATCGCCGAGGCCGCGGCGGCCGCCTTCCCGCGCTGGGACCTGGACGAGGCCTCGGCGCAGAAGCTGTCGCACGGTTCCCGGCTGAAGGCGCCCGGGCTGGGCGTGGACGGGCCGATCGCCGTGTTCGGGCCGGACGGGCGCTTCCTCGCCCTGGTCGAGGAGAAGGGCGGGCAGGCGAAGCCGGTCGCGGTCTTCGTCGGCTGACGGCCCCGCAGCGTCACCCGGAACCCCCGTCGGGAAATCCCCCCGACGGGGGTTCCGGCGTTCCCGGGGCCCCTTCACCCGTACCGGGAGGATCACCCGGACGAGGGAGCGCACGGGGTGAACGCCCGTGGTGAGCGGCGCGGGCGCGGTCGGGGCGCCGCCCCGGCGGGCAGGCTCCCGGCGGTGAGCGAGCGACGGTCGAGGGGGCACAGATGTCGGGGTTTCCGGACGGCGATCCGGGGCGGTACCTGCTGCGGATCCGCGATCTCAACGGGCGGCTGCACGGCTTAGGGTTCGTCGCCGACCCGCAGGGCGGGGTGCTCACCGCGCACGAGAGCGTGGCCGGGCTGGACCGGGTCGTCCTGCACACCCCCGGCGGGCAGACCCGGGTGCTCGGCCCGGACGCCGTCCTGCCGCTGCCGGAGCACGGGCTCGCGCTGCTGCGCACCGACGCGGTCGGCGGGCTGCCGGTGCCGCCGCTGCCGGTGGCCACGGTCGGGGGCGGGCACCAGGTGCTGCTGCCCGCGCTGAGCGGCGAGGACGGCCGGGCCGTCGCGCTGCGCTGCGGACTGCTCGGGGTCACCGGCGCCGGGTACGGCGGGCACCGGCTGGGCGGTGTGCTGCTGCTGGACGTGCCGGTGGTCGGGGGCGTCACGGTGCCGGCCGGCTCGCCGGTGCTGGACGCCCGCAGCGGCGCGGTGATCGGGCTGGCCGCACCCGCCGTCCGGGGGCCGCGGCACGGCGGGGCGCTGCCGGCGGTGGGGGTCGGCGGCGGTGCGGTGGAGGTCGCCGAGGCACTGGCCGGGTTGCTGGCGCGCAACGCGGCGGCGGTGCCCGGGTACGGGTCGGCGCTCAACCTGGCCGGGGTGCTGCGGCTGACCGCGGCCGCCCTGGCGGCCGCCGGGGCCGGACCGGGGCGGGTGGCCGGGCTGGCGGCCGACCGGGTGGACCGGCCGGACGGCCTGACCGGGGACGAGCCGGCCGCGACCGTCACCGTGCTGGTCGGCGCCCCCGGCAGCGGCCGCTCCACCGAGCTGGCCGCGCTGGCCGTCCGCCGCTCCGGCGGCGCCCGGCCGCGGCCCACCCTCTGGCTGCGCGGCGCCGACCTGCGGGCCGAGGACCGCTCGCTCGCCGACCCGGTGGAGCGGGCGCTGGCCGCGGCGGCCGCCGAGCTGGGCACCCCGGCGCCCGCGCCGGAGCCGGTGGCGGCGCTGTGCGCGGCCGCCGGGCGACCGCTGCTGATCGTGCTGGACGGCCCGGAGGAGGCCCCGGCGCGGCTGGACGCGGGCTGGCTGCGCGGCGCCGGGCAATGGCTGACCGGCTGCGGGGCGCGGCTGCTGACCGCCTGCGGCGAGGAGCTCTGGGAGCGGCTCCCGGCCGAGACCTGGGGGAGCGGCACGGCGGGTGCGGGCCGCGCGGAGCAGCCGCACCCGGACGGCGACCTGAGCAGCGCCCCCACCGTGCGGATGGACGGCGGCGGGTCGGGCGGGCCGAGCCTGGCCGGGCACCGGCTCGGGCCGCTGCCGGCCGAGGCCGCCGAGCGGGTGCGCCGCCGGTACGGGCTGCCGCCCGGCCACCCGGTCGCCGCCGAGGACGCCCGGCACCCGCTGGCCGTCCGGCTGGCCGGGGAGCTGTGGGCCGAGGGGCTGCGCGACGGGCCGGTGCGCCGGGGCGAGCTGTTCGGCGCCTTCCTGGACCTGCGCTGCCTGCGGGTGGCCCAGCGGCTGGCGGAGGACGGCCGGCCGCGCCGCCCGGGCGCGCACCGCAAGGGCGCCGGTCGCCCCGGGGGACCGCGCCACCGGCGGGTGCGCCGCTTCGCGGCGGCGGTGGCCGGCCGGGTCCACGAGGCGGCCCGGCGGATGCTCGGCAGCGAGCCGGGCGGGTTGGACCGGGCCGCCTTCGAGGAGCTGTTCCCGGTCGACGGCGGCTGGGCCGCGGCGGTGCTCGCCGAGGGGCTGTTCGTCCCCGCCGGGCCCGGATTCCGGTTCGCGCACGGGGAGTTCGCGGACTGGCTGCAGGGCCTGCACCTGGACCTGGACGGGGCGCTGCGGCTGTTGCTCGGCGAGGCCGCGGACACGCCCCCCGGGCCCGTCGGCGGCCCGGCCGGGCCCGGCCGGACCACCGGGGCGAACCCCGTCCCCCGGCACCGGATCGGCCCGGTCGCCGCCGCGCTGCGCCGGGTGGCCGAGACCTGGGGAGCGCCCGCCCTGGACCCGTGGCTGCACCGGATCTGGCGCGCGCTGGACCTGCGCCCGCCCGGCAGCGAACCCTCCTGGTGGGCGGGGCGGCTGCTCACCGCGGGCCTGGCCGCCAGCCCCGACCCGGCCGAACACCGGTCACTGCTGGACCAGTTGGCCGGCCGAATCGCCGAACGGGCCGCTGCGGCAGGTGGGGCCGGGGAGTTCCGGGCGGTCGGGCTGGAACGCTTCGGACCGGCGTTCTGGACCGGCCTCGGCCTGCCGGTCGAGGCCGAACTCGCCCTGCTGCGCCGCCTGGTGGTCGCCGACGGCCCCGGGCAGCGCTTCCTCGTCGCGGTGGTCGAGCGGCTGCGCAACGACCCGGTCGCGGTGTTCCCGTTGCTCTGCGCCTGGTTCGACGACCCGCGCGGCCTGCCGGGCCGCTCCGGCCCCGGCGGGTGTCACACCGTCGCCGACCTCGCGCACGAGCTGCTGCACGCCCACCGGTGGCTCGCCCTCGACGAGTTGGCCGACGCGCTGGCCGACGCCGCGCACCCGAGGGCCGACGCGCTGCTCACCGTGCTCGCCGTCGAGGAACCGTCCGCGCTCTGCCGCGCGGTGGACCGCTGGAGCCACGACCGGCGGCCCGAGCGGCACGTCGCGGCCGCCGTGCACGCGCTGCGGACCGCCCCGTACGCGACCGGCGCCGGGGCCGACCTGCTGCGCTTCGCCGCGCTGACCCTGCTCTCCCGCGAGGACGAGCCCGGCCTGCACGGCGCGGCGCTGGCCCTACTGGTCGCCGACCCGGCGACCCGGGCCGAGCACCTCCCGGCCGCGCTCGCCCTGCACCGGGCGGGCGGCGACGCCTTCCTCACCCCGCGGGCGCTCGCCCCGGCGCTGGAGAGCGACCCGGAGCCCGTCCTGGCCGCGCTCGCCGACGGGCTGGCGGCGCCCGGACCGGTCACCGCCGAGACGCTGCGGGTGCTGGCCGACGCCACCGCCCCGGCGGCCGTCCGGCGGGGCGCCGAACTGGCCGCCCGGCTGCTGCGCGCGCACCCGGGGGCGGCCGGCCCGGTCGCGGTCGACTACCTCGGCCGCCGGCTGGCGGGCGCCGCGTCCGTCGGCCCGGCCGACCGGCCGGAGCTGCTGGGGCTGCTCGGGGCCGCGTCGGCCGTCGGTGCGGCGGCGGTCCGGCGGCCGTTCGCCGAGGCGCTGTCCGTCCCGGTGGCCGACCCGGCGGCGGACGCGCTGCGCTGCGAGCTGCTGGACGCCTTGCTCGCCAGCGAGACCGACCCGGCGGTGCTGACCGCCGCCGTGGAGCGGCTGGCCGAGCACTGCGCGGCCGAGGCGCCCGCCCGGGCCCGTGCCGTGCTGGCCAGGGCGGCCGCCGCGCTGCCGGGCGCCGACGACCTGCTGGTGCGCTGCGCCGGACGCTCCGCGGCCTTCGCCCGGTTGCTCGTCCGGTGGCCCCGGGACGCCGCCCCGGCCGCGCCGGACGGCCCCCGGCTGGCCCGGATGCGGGCCCTGGCGGCGGCCGGCCGGGACCCGCAGTACGCCGCCGCCGAGGCGGAGCGGACCGCGTCCGAGCGGGTCGTACGGCCGCCGGTGCGCCCAACCCGTATTCCGGTGCCTGAGCCGGGGCAGGCGCATGGCACGCTATAGGGGTTCGGGTTTTGAGCGTTTGAGCGTACAGAGGGTACGCACCGTACGGAACAAGGAGCGGTCAGGTGCAGCGCTGGTGTGGCCTGGAGGAGATCCCCGGTGACTGGGGACGCAGCGTCGTCACCATCGGCTCGTTCGACGGGGTGCACCGCGGGCATCAGCTGATCATCGGGCAGGCGGTCGAGCGGGCCCGCGAACTCGGCCTCCCCGCGGTCGTGGTGACCTTCGACCCGCACCCGCGCGAGGTCATCCGCCCGGGCAGCCACCCGCCGCTGCTCGCGCCGCACCCGCGGCGGGCCGAGCTGATCGCGGAGCTCGGCGTGGACGCGGTGCTGGTGCTGCCGTTCACCACCGAGTTCTCCCAGGAGTCCCCGGAGACCTTCGTCCGGCAGGTGCTGGTGGACGCGCTGCACGCGCGGGTCGTCATCGAGGGCCCCAACTTCCGCTTCGGGCACCGGGCCGCCGGGGACGTCGCGCTGCTCACCGAGCTGGGCCGGGCGGACGACTTCGCGGTCGAGGTGGTCGACCTGCAGGTGTGCGGCACGGCCGGGGACGGCGAGCCGTTCTCCTCCAGCCTGACCCGCCGGCTGGTCGAGGCCGGGGACATGGCCGGCGCGGGCGAGGTGCTGGGCCGCCCGCACCGGGTCGAGGGCGAGGTGGTGCGCGGCGCGCAGCGCGGCCGCGAGCTGGGCTACCCGACCGCCAACGTCGACACCGTGCCGCACAGCGCGATCCCGGCCGACGGCGTGTACGCGGGCTGGCTGACCGTCGTAAGGAACGGGCCCCTCCTGCCCGAGGGCGGGCAGGGAGGGAGGATGCCGGCGGCGATCTCGGTCGGCACCAACCCGACCTTCGGCGGCACCGCCCGCACCGTCGAGGCGTACGCGATCGACCGGGTCGGCCTGGACCTGTACGGGATGCACGTCGCGGTGGACTTCCTGGCCTACCTGCGCGGGATGGAGAAGTTCGACTCCATCGAGGCGCTGCTGGACCGGATGGCCGACGACGTCAAGCGCGCCCGTGAGCTGACCGACGGGGTCTGAGCCCCGGAGGACGCCGGAAGTCGCCGCAGGACGCGGAAAGGGCCCGCCGTCGGCGGGCCCTTTCCGTCTCGTCACTGCTGGGGTGCCTGCGGCGGGTAGCCGTAGCCCGGCGGCGGGGGCTGGTAGCCGTTCGGCCCGGCGGGCGGGGCGGGTACCGGCGGCGGTCCCGCCGGGTAGCCGTAGCCGGGGCCCGGCTGCGGAGCGCCCGGCTGCGGCGGATAGCCGTACGCGACCGGGGGCGGCGGCGCCTGGCCCGGCTGCGGCGCCCAGGGTGCGCCGGGGGCGGGCTGCGGGGCCTGCCCGACCTGGCCCGGGTAGGGCTGCGGCGGCTGCGTGGCCTGCGGCTGCTGCCAGACGGGCTGCTGGGCGGCGGCCTGCTGGGCCCGGGCGATGTCCTCGCCGACCAGGGTGGCCAGCTCGAAGTAGGCCTCGCGGACCTTGGGCCGCATCATGTCGAGGTTGACCTCGGCGCCGGCCGCCAGGCTCTCGTCGAACGGCACCACGACGACGCCGCGGCAGCGGGTCTGGAAGTGCGCGACGATGTCCTCGACCTTGATCATCTTGCTGGTCTCGCGCACCCCGGAGACCACCGTGATGCTGCGCTGCACCAGGTCCGCGTAGCCGTGCGCGGAGAGCCAGTCCAGGGTGGTCGAGGCGCTGGAGGCGCCGTCCACGCTGGGGGTGGAGACGATGATCAGCTGGTCGGCCAGGTCCAGCACCCCGCGCATCGCGCTGTACAGCAGGCCGGTGCCGGAGTCGGTCAGGATGATCGGGTACTGGCGACCCAGCACCTCGATGACCTGGCGGTAGTCCGAGTCGTCGAAGGTGGTGGAGACCGCCGGGTCGACGTCGTTCGCCAGGATCTCCAGACCCGAGTTCAGGTCCTGCGAGGTGAACTGACGGATGTCCATGTAGCTGCGCAGGTGCGGGATGGCCGTCACCAGGTCGCGGATGGTCGCACCGGTCTGGCGCTTCACCCGGCGGCCCAGGGTGCCCGCGTCCGGGTTGGCGTCGATCGCGATCACCTTGTCCTGGCGCTCGCTGGCCAGGGTCGCGCCGAGCGCGGTGGTGGTCGTGGTCTTGCCGACCCCGCCCTTGAGGCTGATCACGGCGATCCGGTAGCAGCTCATCACCGGGGTGCGGATGATCTCCAGCTTGCGGGCCTTCTCGGCCGCCGCGGCCTTGCCGCCGAACTGGAACCGGGGCTGCTGGCGCTGCTGCTTGGGCTGGCTGCGCAGCAGCCGGTCCGAGGACAGCTCGACGGCGGCGGTGTAGCCGAGCGGCGCGCCGTTCGCGGTCTGCTGCGGGGCGGCGGCCTGCTGGAACGCGGCGGGCTGCGGCTGCGGGGCCTGCGGCTGCTGCCAGGGCTGCGCGGGGCCCGGCTGCTGTGCCTGCGGCGGCGGGACGGGCCGACCGGGCAGTGGCTGTCCGGGCAGCGGCGGGCCCGCCGGGGGCTGGGCCGGTGGCGGGTACGCGGCGGGCTGCGGCCAGCCGCCCTGGCGCGGGTCAACCGGGCCTGGCTGCGGGGCCGGCAGCGGCTGCTGCTGGACGGCGGGGGCCTGCTGGGCGGCCGCCGCCTGCTGGGCCGCCCACGCGGCCTGCGGGTTCCAGGCGGCCTGCTGGTCCTGCGGGCCGTGCGGGGCCTGCGGATGCTGCGGCGGGACGGGCAGGGCGGGCGGCTGCGGGTAGGACTGCGGCGGAACGGGCTGGGCCGGCTGCGCGGGCGCCGGGGCCGCCGGGTACGGCTGGGGCGCGGGCTGCTGCGCCAAGGCCTCCGGCGTCGGCCAGGCCGGGGCGGCCGGCTGCGGCTGCTCGGGGACGGCGGTGGGGGCCGGGACGGGGGCGGCCGCCGGGGAGGGCATCGGGAACGGGACGTGCTGGGCCCCGGCCGGCGCGGGCTGCTCCGGCGCGACGGGCGCGGGCGCCGGGGCGGCGGGCGGCACGGCGGCGGGCGGGCCGACCGGCGAGGCCTCGACTGCCCGAGCAGGAGCCGGAGCCGGAGCGGCCACCGGAGCCTGCGCCTCGGCCGGAACCTGCGCCGCCTTCGGAGCAACCGGGGCAACCGGAGCCCCCGCCACCTTCGGACCGGGCGCGGGCGCGGCGGCCGACCCGGCGGGCGGGCTCACCCGAGCCTCCGTCGAAGCCGCCGGAGCCTCCGTCTGCACGTACCAGGACGGGGGAGTGTAGTCAGGCGCGTCCGACCAGTCGTCGTCGTCCTCCGCCGCGTTGTCGCCGACGTAGACGCCGTCCCGATCGCTGCTCACTCTGGCTCCCTCGTGTTCGCCGCCGCTTGTTCAGCGGTGCCGTTGCCGCATCAAAGACTAGGCCGTACGGCAGCCCTGGTAGAAGGCGGCTTCGGTTCCGCGGCGGCCCGCCGGGTGCGGCGAGCCGCCGCTCAGTCCATCCGGCGCGGGCCGCCGAGCACCTGCTGCTCGGCCTGTCCGGCCACCGTCCGCACGTACTGACGCCGCATCCGGGTCGCCCACAGGGTGAGGTCGTCGCCGAGGGTGGGCAGCGTGGCCACGTCCTCCGCCGGGAGCGACAGCACCCGGCCGGTCAGCTCCGCCTCCTGCGGGGAGATCCGCTGCACGCCGACCAGGTCGGCGGAGTTGAGCACCCGGGCGGCGTTCGGGCCCAGGTACGGCAGCAGCGTCAGGGTGGTCTGCCACGGCGCGGCGGAGAGCCGGCTGCGCGGCGGCCGGGCGCCGAGGTCGCGCACCACCAGCACCGGCGAGGCCACCGAGGCACCCTGCGGGCCGAGTCGGCCGACCTGGTGGACCGTCACGCACGGCTGCCCGCCGCCGGCGGCCTGCGCCATCGGACCCCACAGCTGTCCGCGGGCGGTCTCCACCACGACCCGGGCGCCGATCGCGGCCGCCCGCAGCGCGATGACCTGCGCCGTCCACACCCCGCCGACCAGCACCAGGTCGTACGCGCCGGGGCGGAACAGGCCGAGCACGGCGGGCAGTCCCTGCGGGTCGACGCCGATGACCACGCCGTCGTCGCCGACCGGGAAGGCCAGAGCGGCCAGGTCGGCCGCTTCGAGCACGTGCTTCTCCCGGCGCGGCCCGCGCAGCCCGAAGCCGGGCAGGATCCGCGGCCGGGCCCGCCGCCGCTCGGCGCCGGGCTGCTGCCCGAGGGCCGGATAGGTCTGGTACGCCATCAGGACGTTCCTCCCAGCGGCAGGGTGGCGAGCATGCCGGGGGCTTGCTCCAGGTCGAGCCGGACGAGGCCGAGGCCGGCGCTCTGCGCCCGGCCCTCCACCAGGCGGCCGACCTGGCCGACCTCGCTCTCGCTGCGCCCGGTCACCCGCAGGTGCCCGCTGACGGTCACGGAGCCGCCGGCGCCGTGACCGACGGTCAGGCTGAAGGTGCTGGCCAGGGCCGGGGAGCCGGTGATCAGGTTGACCAGGTCCGGCGCGGCGATCCGGCCGGGCGAGCCGCCGGGGCGGCTGAGCTGCGGCCAGCGGGAGATCCAGTAGGTGGTGTGCCAGCGGTCGTCGATCCGCCAGAACCGGCCGCCCTCCTGGGTGCGGCGGGTGGTGCCGCCGCCGCTGCCGGTGCCCTGGCGGCCGGCCACCGCGATCGGGTTGGCGCAGGCGGAGACGGACAGGGCGGCGATCAGCTCGCGCTCGTCCAGCACGGTCGCGTTGAACCCGGCGCTGTTCAGCCGGCCCGCCAGCTGGTCGGTCACCCGCTGCAGCGCCTTGCGGGCGCCCTCCTCGCCGCCGCCGCGGGCGCGCACGGCGGTCGCCGCGCGCTCCGGGTCGAGCTTGAGGGCGATCCAGGTCAGCCGCAGCCCGGGGGTGGAGGTGCCGTCCGGCAGTTCGCGGTAGGCGCGGGCGGCCAGCGACTGCTCGGGCAGGTGCGGGGCCGGGGCGGGTTGGGTGTGCTGGACCAGCTGCACCGACTCCAGGGTGATGTCGTCCACCGTGAGCGCCGAGCAGACCACGTCCAGCGGCAGCGGCAGCGCGGTGCGCACCGGGCGCAGCGGCTGGTCCTTGGCCTGGACGAGCAGCACCGAGCTGAGGAAGGTGCCGTCGCCGACCATGCCGGTCTCCCGGCGCACCGGGCGGCCGCCGAACTCGGCCTCGGTGGCGTGGGTGCAGGTGCGCAGCCCCGGTTCGAGCTCCAGCGCCGGCGCCAGCGCCGGGTCGGTGCCGGCCGGCGGCGGCAGCGTACCGGCCCGCTTGCGGCGGGACTTGAGGGCGGAGCGCACCCGCAGCAGCTCGGGGACGGTCCGGCCGCGCACCGGGACGACGGCGAGCAGGAGCAGCACCAGCGCGACCGCACCGAAACCGGCCGCCACCGGGCGGCTGATCGTCCAGCCGACCGCGACCAGCGCGGCCGCGACCTCGACCAGGACGAGCTGTTGGAGCTTCAACCGGCCGCCGAGCAGCCCGGGTCGGGGATTGATCCGGACCTGGACGGAACCGCCGCCGTCCGGGTGCGGCCGTGCACCTGCGGTCTCCGCCTCGACGGCCGGGCCGCCCTGCTGCGCCCGTCCGGACCGGCGCGGTCCGCCGCCGCCCGTGCTGCGCCGGCGTCCTGGAGCGGTCTGGTTCGGCATCCCCCGATGGCCCTCTCTGATGGGTTGTCGCGGCCCGGCTGGCTGGTTCGCGGACCGTACCCGTACCGTACTCACCGTCTGCTGCCGCATCGTAGAGGGTTCGCACCGGTTCGCGCCCGGCGGGTGGACCACGGGGCAGGGCGGTCGGACCGGGTCCGGCAACGTCCGACAACGTCTGACGAGGGGGACGACGAGGATGGCATCGCGTCGGGACGAGCTCAACGCCTACACCTTCGCCCGCAAGCGAACGGTGGGGGCCTTCCTGCTGCCCGCCGGCGGCGGGAGCGACGAGGACGCGCCGCGTCCGGTGAAGGCGGTGCTGCCGAGCATCCTGGTCGGCGCGGTGGCGGTGGCCGGGTTCGGGGTCTGGGGGGTGTTCAAGCCCAGTGCGCCGCTGAAGTGGGACGACGGCAAGAACGTCATCCAGGGCAAGCAGTCGACCACCCGGTACGTGGTGCTGACCGATCCGGACGGCCGGACCAAGCGGTTGCACCAGGTGCTCAACATGTCCTCGGCGCGGCTGGTGCTGCCCGCCGAGGCCAAGGTCGTGGTGGTCGACGACGGGGTGCTCGACCGGTACCCCAACCACGGTCCGACCATCGGCATCCCGTACGCGCCGGACAAGTTGCCGACCAAGGACAACGCGAGCCGGCCGATGAAGTGGGCGGTCTGCGACCGCCCGGGCTCGGACGAGAAGCAGGAGACCGTCAACCAGGCGGTGTTCGTGGCGGCCGGCCAGGACGCGCAGGCGCTCGCGGCCAAGGACCGGGTGCTCGGCCCGGACCAGCTGATGCTGGTGCAGCAGGCGGACGAGCAGCAGGTGTCCGCCGCCCCGGCGCCCGGCCAGCAGGTGGCCTCGGGCGCGAAGGTCTACCTGGTCGACGCGCAGGGCCGCAGGCACGAGATCGGCGGCCCGCAGTCGGACGACAAGGAGCGCACCTCGCTGATCACCGCGGTCTTCGGGCCCAACGCGGTGCCGCAGCGGGTCAAGCGGGACTGGCTGGAGACCCTGGTGAACGGCACCCCGATCACCTTCCCGCAGGTCCAGGGGGTGGCCGACACCGCGAACCCCAACTCCAGCGTGGCGCTGGGGAACGCGGCCGACCACCGGATCGGCCGGCTGGTGCACTACCAGGACCGCAACTACGTGGTCGGCAAGGACCAGCTCTACCTGGTCACCCCGTTCCAGGCGGAGCTGATCCGGCAGAACCCGGCGTACCAGATGCTCTACAAGTACGACCAGGACAAGAAGCCGCGCAACGACGAGATGACCCCGCTGGACCACTCCTCGCTGCGCAGCGAGACCCCGCTGCCGGGCACCGCGGCCGACTGGCCGGTGAAGTCCGGTGCGCCGGTGAACAACTGGCAGGACCGCCAGGACGCCCGCCTGGTCGTCTGCAGCACCTTCGACGGTGTCGCCGAGGACGGCAGGACGCCCAAGCGCAGTGTCTGGGCCGGGACTTCGTACCCCGCGGCGTACAACAACGGCGCCGGGGCGGCCTACGTGACGCCGGGTCACGGCCTGTTCTACCGGGCGCTGGACAACACCACCGGCGGCTCGGGCACCGACTTCCTGATCACCGAGACCGGTCTGCGCTACGCCGTTCCGGCGAACGGCGACGGCGGCCGCGGTGCCACCCCCGCGCCGGGTGCGCAGCCCGGCCAGAGCGGTGCCCCGAAGGCCTCGGTCCCGCAGCCGGGAGCCCCGAACCAGGGGGCCCCGGGCCCGGGTTCGCCGAACCCGGGCGCGCCGGACCAGCAGTCGGGTCAGCAAGCAGGTCAGCAGCCGGGCCAGCAGTCCGGCCCGCAGCAGGACGAACCCGGCGGGAACCAGGCACGGTTGGGCTACCCGGGGATCCAGCCGCTGCCGGTGCCGAAGGAGTGGTCGGACCTGGTTCCGGCCGGTCCGCCGCTGACCGCGAAGAGCGCCGCGCAGCCGCAGAACGCCTGACCGGCCAAGCGCGGCAACGGAATTGGCCGCAGTGTCATGGTCTGGTAACTGCCCGATGATCGGTGTTGGGTGAGCTGCGTGTGCCGACTACAGTGCTGGTGGGCATCACACGGGTGATGTGGCGGGCGGGCTCTCGGGGGCCCTCCGTGTACACAATGTTTTCTCATGGGGGACGGTGGAGCATGGCTCAGGGTCAGTTCACGATGACGGCTCAGGAGATGCTGGCTTTCGCCAATCAGATCGAGCAGGCCATCGGCAAGATCGAGGCCGAGCGGGTCAAGCTGAACGGCACGGTCACCGGGATCGTCGGCGGCTGGCAGGGGCAGGCGGCGACCGCCTACACCAACCTGCAGAACAGGGTCAACGGGGACATCGCGTCGCTCAAGGAGGCGCTCGCCGCGATCAAGCACGCGATCGAGCAGACCACCAAGCACTACGCGAGCACCGAGGAAGAGCAGAAGGCGATGTTCGCCGACACCCAGGCCTGATCGCCGAACCCGCGCTGATCACCGGTCCGTTCCGAACCGCCGCTCGGCGGGGTGCCCGCCACTGACCGCGGGCCGCTCCGCATCCTCGTCAAGGGAGAAAACGTGTCCGACCACATCCTCGTCAACTTCGAGACCGTTCACAACGCCGCCGAGGAGGTCAAGGCCTCGGCCGGCCGCATCGAGCAGACGCTGAACGACCTGAGGAAGGACGTCACCCGCATCGCCCAGAGCTGGCAGGGCAAGGCCCAGGAGGGCTACAACGTCCAGCAGGCCAAGTGGGACTCGTCCGCCAACGACCTGCACACGGCCTGCATGCAGATCGCGTCCTCGCTGGAGAACGCCGCGCAGAGCTACCGGACCACCGAGGACAGCAACGCCAAGCTCTGGCAGCACTGACCGGGCGTTCCCGGGCGGGAACGACAGGGGCGGGTACCCGGATTCCGGGCACCCGCCCTTCGGTGCGCGGCAAGGGTGGACGACATGAGGGGTGGCAGGGTGTCCGGACGCGGGTCCCGGAAGACGGCCGCGGCACTGGCCGTGCTCGCGGTGCTGGGCGGCCCGCTCGCCGCCCCCGCGCACGCCGACGGCGGGCCCGGGCTGGCCGCCGCGGGCGACTGCCCCAAGAACGCGCCCGACGTGCAGACCGTGCCGTGGTCGCTGCAGCGCCTGCTGCTGGACGAGCTGTGGCAGGGCGGCCGGACCACGGGCAAGGGCGTGAAGGTCGCGGTCATCGACACCGGGGTCGACCGGAACAACCCGCAGCTGGCCGGCCAGGTCCCGGCCGTCGACCCCAGGACCGACCCGACCGGCAACCAGCTGGTCGACAAGGTCCAGGAGGGGCCCAACCTGCTGGTCAACCGGGAGACCAAGGAGCCGATCCCCGGCAGGTCCACCGAGGACCCGGTCGGTCACGGCACCAAGGTGGCCGGGATCATCGCGGCCCGCCGGAGCGACCGCACCGGCTTCGTCGGGCTGGCCCCCGACGCCCAGATCCTCTCGATCCGGCAGAACGACAGCGACGGCAACGGCGACGTGTCCACGCTGGTGCGGGCCATCCACGAGGCGGTCGCGGCCAAGGCCAGGGTCATCAACATCTCCCAGGACGTGCGCGGGGCGGGGGACGCCCGCTTCGGCGGCTACCAGGAGCTGAAGGCCGAGATCGAGAACGCCGAGAAGGCCGGCGCCGTGGTGGTCGCCTCCACCGGGAACGACGGCAAGGAGGGCGACACCTATCCGGGCGCCTTCCCGACCGTGCTGGCCGTCGGCGCCTCCGACCGCAACAACGAGCGTGCTCCGTTCTCCCAGTACGGCTCCTTCGTGAAGGTCGCCGCGCCCGGCGTCGACATGCTGTCCACCGTGCCCGGGAGCGGCCAGTGCGTGGACAACGGCACCAGCTTCGCCGCTCCGTACGTCTCCGGGCTCGCCGCGCTGCTGATCGGCGCCCACCCGGCCTGGAACCCGGCCCAGGTGCGGGCCTGGATCGAGCAGACCGCCCAGCGCACCCAGCGCGACCCGGACGTCTTCGTCGGCTGGGGTGTGGTGGACCCGGTCAAGGCCGTCACCAAGGCCCCCGACGTCGCGCCGGCGGCCGCCGTCCCGGACGCCCCGGTGCAGCTCGCCTCCGCGCCGATCGTGCCGCGTCCGGTCGGGCTCGGCGAGACCCAGGCCGACCGCGACGGCCGCACCGCGACGTACGTCCTCGGGGTCGGCGCGCTGCTGGTCGCCCTGCTGATCGGCGGCGGCGTGGTGCTGCGCGACCACCGGCGCAAGTCCGCCGACCGACCAGCCGACTGACCCGCCGGAAATCTCCGCCGGAACGGCTGTAACACCGCCGCCCGCCCACCGCATCGATGGAGTGTCGGACAGGGCGGACCACGGGGGCGGCGCACATGGGGTGGATCGGGGCGGGCCGGGAGGCCAAGGACGCCGAGTTCCTGGAACTCGTCGGCGGCCGTACCGGCCACCTGTACCGCTCGGCCTGCCTGCTCACGAGCGGCGACACCCACTACGCCGAGGACCTCGTGCAGGAGGCCCTCGGCCGGATGTACGTGCTCTGGCGGCGCAGCGCCTTCACCGGCGGCCGGGACCGGATCGCCAACCCGGCGGCCTACACCCACACCGTCATGGTGCGCACCTTCCTCGCCCAGAAGCGCCGCCGTGCCAGCGGTGAGCGCCCCACCGACGACCTCCCGGAGCCGGCGGGGCAGGACGGCGACAGCAGCCTGCGGCTGACCCTCCTCGACGCGCTCGGCCGGATGCCGCCCAAGGACCGGGCCGTCCTGGTGCTGCGCTACTGGGAGGACCGCAGCGTCGAGGAGACCGCCGAGGTGATGCGGCTGTCCTCCGGCGCCGTCCGGACCCGCACCACCAGGGCGCTGGCCCGGCTGCGCGCCCTGCTCGGCGATTCGCTGGCCGAGCTCGCCGCCCGCTGAGGCCGGGCCGGTGCCCGCGGAGTCGCTGCCTGCCGGGCCGGCGGCGGCTCCGAACCGACTGCACTTCTCGCAACCCGTGACGCAAGGAGACGGTGAACCCCCATGCCCGAACCGGACAAGTTCGAGGACGATCTGCTCTATGCCCTCACCCGTACGGGTGAAGGTTTCCGCACCGGTCAGGCCGACCTGGTCGCGGGCGGCTACCGGCGCGGCCGCAGCCGCTGGCGCCGCCGTTCGGCCGCCGCCGTGGTGAGCGGCGCCGCCGCGCTGGCCCTGGTGGGCACCGGCGCGGTGTACCTGGCCGGACCCCCGGCGGCGAAGGACGCGGGCACGGTGAGCGCGGCCTCCGGCCCGGCCACCGCCCCCGGCGGCGGCAGCCCCGCGGCCACCCCGACCACGGTGCGCTCCTCGGCCCCGACCGTGGTCACCGGAGACGAGGTGCTGGCGACCTTCCAGGCCCTGCTGCCCAAGGGCGAGACCACCGAGGCCAAGGGGCACGGCACCGACGACGACCGGACGAAGGGCACCTTCGTCGGCGCGGACCTGGTCTTCGACGACGGCCAGGGCAAGTCGCTGGTCCAGCTCGGCATCCAGAAGCACCGGCCCGGGCAGGGGCAGCCGCGCACCTGCCCGACGGACCTCGAGCTCGCCCGGATCGACTCCTGCGCCGTCACCACCCTGCCGGACGGCTCCCGGCTCCAGCTCCTGCAGGGGTACGAGTACTCGGACGGCCGGGCCGGCACCAAGGAGTGGAGCGCCGCGCTGTCCGGACCGGACGGCCGGGAGATCACGGTGAGCGAGTGGAACGCGGCCCAGGAGAAGGGCGCGCCCGACAGCCGCCCCGCCCCGCCGCTCACCCTCGACCAGCTGAGGGCGGTCGTGACCGACAGGTCCTGGGACCGGGTCGTCGCGGCGGTCAAGGCCGAGGGCATCGACACCCAGGCGGCCGACCCGGGTCTGTCGCTGGAGGCGCGGGAGGCCGCCCTGGTCCCGCTGCTGCCCCCGGGGGTGACCGTGACCGGCCGCACCGGCGAAGCGTTGTACGCCACCTTCCAGCTGGCCCGGGGGCAGAACACCGGCTCGCTGGTGCTGCAGGTGCAGAACTGGTCGAAGCTGGTGGACAACCCGTGGGCGCAGGCGTTCAAGGACGCGCTCACCCGGCCCGACGGGACCAAGGTGCTCACCAGGGGCGGCACGGACACCAAGGAGAAGATGCCGCCGACGGTGAGCGTCCTGCGCCCGGACGGCATGGAGGTCTCGGTCTCCCAGGGTCCGACCGGCACGGCGCTGCTCACCCGGGAGCAGCTGGAAGCGATCGCCGTCAGCCCGGTGTGGCGGGCCGAGAAGTAGCCGGCGGCCGGGCGGCGACCGTCCGAACGCGGCGGTGCGAACGCGGCGGTGCCCCGGGCTTGGGGAGGCCCGGGGCACCGCCGCGTGGGGGAGGTGGGGGAGGTGGGGTCAGTCCTGCTGGTCCTCGGGGAGGCTGATCACCCAGCGGGTCTCCTGCCGGGGCCGCAGGTAGAACAGCCAGTACAGGGTGGCCGCGGCGGTGATGCCGCCGGTCCAGAGCAGGGGCTCGGCGTCCAGCTTCGTCATCACGTAGACCAGGACGGCGATCAGGACGGCCGGGACGGCGGGCCACAGCGGCATCCGCCAGGCGGCGGCGTGCTTGTGGTGGGCGCGGCGGGAGAGCAGCGCGGCGACCGCGACCAGCAGGTACATCCCGGTGACGGCGACGCCGGTGATGTTGCTCAGCAGCTCGCCCTTGACGAAGCAGAGCGCGGCGCCGGGCAGGCCGACGGCCAGGGTGGCGATCCAGGGGGAGCCGAACCGGCCGAGGGTGGCGAAGGCCTTGTTGACCGGCTCCGGCCAGGCCTTGTCACGGGCGGAGGCGAACAGCACCCGGGAGTTCTGGATGACCATGACGATGCCGGCGTTGATGATGGCCAGCGCGACGCAGAGGCTGATGAAGGTGCCGACCGCGGAGTTGCTCCAGGCGGTGACCATGCCGGAGATGTCGCCGGAGGTCAGGGTCTGCAGGTCGGGGGCGCCCACGGTGATGGCGACGACCGGGATCAGGATGACGGCGGCGGAGATGCCGAGCGTCCACAGCACGGTGCGGGAGACGTTGCGGCGGGGGTTCTCCAGCTCCTCGGAGAGGTAGACGGCGGTGGAGAAGCCCTGGGTGATGAACAGGGCGATGCCGAGCGCGCCGACGATGGCACCGACGCTCACCGTGGTGGTGGCACCGCCGTCCCCGGCGACCACGCCGTGCAGCAGGCTGGGGGCGTTGCCGTTGGCGTGGGCGAAGCCGAGCACCGAGACGACACCGGCCGCGATGACCTCCAGGACCAGGAAGATGCCGGTGATCCAGGCGTTGGCACGCAGGTCGAGCAGACCGGCCAGGGTGGCCGCGAGCATCACCGCGGCGCCGGTCATGGCCTTGTCGACGTGCAGGACGGGCGCGAGGTAGTCGGCGGTGCCGAGGGCGATGACCGAGGGGACGATCATCACCACGATCAGCGAGAGCACGAAGACCAGCCAGCCCATCAGCCGTCCGGCCAGGGTGCCGACCATGGCGTACTCGCCGCCGGCGCTGGGGATCAGGGTGCCGAGCTCGGAGTAACAGAACGCGACGGCGACGCAGAGCACGGTGCCGATGGCGATGGCCAGGGCGGTGGCGCTGCCGATGCTGGAGAACAGTTCCGGCACGATCACGAAGAGCGTCGACGCCGGGGTGACGCAGGACAGCGTGAGCAGTGTGCCGCCCACCACGCCGATCGAGCGCTTGAGCTGCTGGGGCGCGGCCGCCTCGGCCGCCGGGGCGGCTACGTTCTGTGGCGGGCGAAGCGTGTCGGTCATGTGGCTTCCGATCGGCTCTGTGCGGTCCTGGGGTGGGAGCGGTATCGCCTCCGCTGGGCTGGTTGCTCGGGTTCTGGTCCAGTCGCTCCCGGGCCGCAATGGAACCTTGGGCGTATTGATCGCGTCAACGTCGGAACTGCTTCGGAATCCGTTGCAGCAAACGGTATAAACATGCGATCCGATGATCACTTTCAGGCATTGCGCGGTTTGTCCGACTTGTTACCTTGGCTGGATCGCGATTGAATCGAAGGTGAACAAAGGGAGAAGGTTGACATTCGAAGGCGTCGGTCGGGGTGGGCGGTGGTACGTCCAGGCGCCCCTCGAAGGGCCTCGCAACTCCCCGGCCGGGTACGGGAACCGCAGCGCCCGCCGGGAAAGATCTAGGTAACGTTTCAGCACCTGGGACGCCGAAGGGGTCGGACTCCCCGGAGCCCGACCCCTTCGACCACCGTCCGTGACGACCGGCCCGGCTACGCCACCGGCAGCCAGCCCGTCTGGACCATCTGCCCGCCGGTCACGCGGCGTGACACGTAGATCCCGCGGCCCGGCGGCAGCGCCTGCGGCTTGACCGTCCCCAGCAGCGCGCCCTCGTCCCGGCTCCCGGACAGGATCACGCCCTGACCGCCCAGCTCGCGCATCCGCTGCAGCACCGGCTCGTACAGCGAGCGTCCGGCGCCGCCCGCGCTGCGGGCCACGATCACCCGCAGGCCGATGTCCCGGGCGAACGGCAGGAACTCGGCCAGCGGCGCCAGCGGGTTGCCCGAGCCCGTCGCGACCAGCTCGTAGTCGTCGACGACCACGAACATGTCCTTGCCGCTGTACCAGCTGCGGTTGCGCAGCTGCTCGGCGGTCACGTCCGGGCCGGGCAGCCGGCGGGAGCAGGCCCCGCGCAGCATCTCCACCACGGCCGACATGGCCGGCTGCGCGGCCGCGTACTCGACCAGGTACTCCGGCGGCACCGCGCCCAGCAGCGCGCGCCGGTAGTCGCCGACCACGATGCCCGCCTGGTCCGGCGTGTAGCGCTCGGTGATCTGCTTGATCAGCATCCGCAGCACCGCCGACTTCCCCGACTCGGTGTCGCCGAAGACGATGAACAGCGGGTCGGTCTCGAAGTTGACGAAGGCGGGCGCCAGCTCCGCCTCGTCCACGCCGAAGGCCACGCCGCGCTCCGGGTGCTCGAAGCCCTTCGGCAGCGAGTGCCCGTCCAGCACGGCCGGCAGCATCCGGACCTGCGGGGCGCGCGGCCCGCTCCAGGCCCCGTCGATCGCGCCGACCAGCCCGGCCACGCCGTCCTGCAGGTCGTCGACGCCGGAGGAGCCGTCCAGGCGCGGCAGGCCGGACAGGAAGTGCAGCCGCTCCGGGGTGATGCCGCGACCGGCCTGCGACGGGACGTTCTGCGCCGCCCGGCGGTCCACCTCGGACTCCATCGCGTCGCCGAGCTTCAGCTCGGTGCGGTTCTGCAGCAGGTCCTTCAGGGCCGGGCGCACCTCCGCGTACCGGGCCGCGGTGATGATCAGGTGGACGCCGTAGCCGAGGCCGCGCTGGGCGAGGTCGCCGATCACCGGCTCCAGGCCCTCGAACTCCTGCTTGAAGGTGTTCCAGCCGTCGATCACCAGGAACACGTCGCCGAAGGCCTCGTCCGGCAGCTGCCCGGCCGCCCGGCGGGCCCGGTAGGTGCCGATGGTGTCGATCCCGGCGGTCCGGAACAGCTCCTCGCGCCGGTTCATCACCCCGTGCACCTCGGAGACCATCCGGCGCACCTCGTCCACGTCCAGCCGCCCGGCCACCCCGCCGACGTGCGGCAGCCCGGCCAGCGACCGGAAGCCGCCCGCGCCGAAGTCCAGCAGGTAGAACTGCACCTCGCGCGGGGTGTGGGTGAGGGCGAACGAGGCCACCGCGGTGCGCACCACGGTCGACTTGCCCGAGCGCGGGCCGCCCACGATCAGGCCGTGACCGGCCGCCCCCGCGTAGTCGACCTCGAGGATGTCCGTCTTCTGCTCGCGCGGCCGGTCCACGATGCCGATCGGCACCCGCAGGCGGCCCACCGGGTGGCCGGGGGCGGTCAGCCCGCGCTCCGGCACCACCTGCAGCGGCGGCAGCAGGTGGTCCATGCTCGGCGCCTCCTCCAGCGGCGGCAGCCACACCTGGTGCGCGGCCGGGCCCTGGCCGGCCATCCGCTGGACGAACACGTCCAGCACGGTGTCCACCAGCGCGTCGTCCTGCTCCGGCACCGGCGACGCCTCCTCCTCCACCGGGTCCGGCAGCTCCACGAAGGCCGCGGTGAACTCCACCGGGCGCGCGGCGACCCGCCGCCCGCCGGTCGACCGCTGCTGCCCCGGCGCCCGGTACGGCCCGGAGACGTAGGCGGCCTTGAACCGGTCCATCACGTCCTCGCCGAACTTCAGGTAGCCGACGCCCGGCACCGGCGGCAGGTGGTAGGCGTCCGGCACGCCGATCGCCGCCCGCGACTCGGCCGCCGAGAAGGTGCGCAGACCGATCCGGTACGAGAGGTAGGTGTCCAGGCCGCGCAGCTTGCCCTCCTCCAGCCGCTGCGAGGCCAGCAGCAGGTGCACGCCCAGCGACCGGCCGATCCGGCCGATCTGGATGAACATCTCGATGAAGTCCGGCTTGGCGGTGAGCAGTTCGGAGAACTCGTCGATGATCAGCACCAGCGAGGGCAGCGGGTCCAGCGCCGCTCCGGCCGCCCGGGCCCGCTCGTACTCGTGGATGTTGGCGTAGTTGCCCGCCGAGCGCAGCAGCTCCTGGCGGCGGTGCAGCTCGCCCTCGATCGCGTCGCGCATGCGGTCGACCAGGGTGAGCTCGCCCTCCAGGTTGGTGATCACCGCGGAGGTGTGCGGCATGTCCGCCATGCCGGAGAAGGTCGCACCGCCCTTGAAGTCGGCGAGGACGAAGTTCAGGATCTCCGAGGAGTGCGTCATCGCCAGTGCCAGCACCAGGGTGCGCAGCAGCTCCGACTTGCCGGAACCGGTCGCGCCCACGCACAGGCCGTGCGGGCCCATGCCCTCCAGCGCGGCCTCCTTGATGTCCAGGTACACGTGCTCGCCGTTGGCGCCGACACCGATCGGCACCCGCATCCGCTCGTGCTGGGCGCGCTGGCGCCAGCTGCGGTTGACGTCGAAGGAACCCGGGTCGCCCGAGTTCATCATGTCGGTGAAGTCCAGGTTGGACAGCAGCGGCTCGTCGTCCCCGCCGGCCGAGACCCGGTACGGCGCCAACTGCCGTGCCAGCGCCTCGGACTGCCACACCGAGAGCAGGTCCGGCGTGCCGGTGTAGGTCGCGCCGGAGGCCGAACGCAGGACCAGCTCCTCGGCGTTGACCGTCACCATCAGGTGCCCGCTCGGTTCGTCGACCTCGCCCGGGACCACCTCGATCACCGTCACGCCCTGCACGCCCTCGGGGCTCGCCAGCAGCGAGTCGTGCGGCACCCCGGCACCGTCCATGACGATCACCAGGTGCGGCTGGTCCGCGGCGGGCGCCGCGTCCCGGACGAAGCGCTGACGCCCGGCCAGTTCGTCCTGCAGCAGGTACTCCAGGTCGCCCAGGTCGGTGGCGAACAGCCGGCGCGAGCCCGCGCCGTCCGCCTCCTTGCGGTGCTGGTTGTGCGGGAGCCACTTCGCCCACTCCCACTCCTCGGCCGCGCCGGGCGCCGCCGCGACCGCCACCATCAGGTCGTCCGGCGAGTGCAGGGTGGTCAACTGGGCGATCATCGCGCGCACGTTGCCGTACACCGAGTCCGGGTCCCCGCACACCGTGATGTGGTAAAAGGCCCGCAGCGACACCGCCAGCGGCAGGTCCTGCAGGGTGCCGTGCGCCTTCAGGAAGGAGTGCATGGCGGCCGCCGACAGCGGCTCCAGCTCGTCCATCGGCGCGGTCTGCGGCGCCACCAGCGGCGTGGCCAGCTGCACCGGCCCGAGGCCGACCCGGATCTGCGCGAAGTCGCCGTCCCCGGTGCGCCGTTCCCACAGCCGCCGGCCGTCCTCGACGATCGACCACAGCTGGTCCGGCGCCGGGTTCAGGAACAGCAGCGCACCGCGCTGGCGCTCCGCCGTGCGGCGCACCTGGCGGCGGGTCTGCTGCAGGTACTTGAGGTAGTCGCGCCGCTCGTCCGCCGTCGCGGTCGAGCCGCCCCGGCGGGCCCGCACGATCTGGGCCAGTGCCATGCCGACCGTCGAGACGATCATCAGACCGCCCATGATCTTCATCGGGGCGGCCGCACCCGGCGAGAAGAAGAACACCGCCGAACCGCCCATGCCGAGCATCGGCAGGATGCTCATCAGCCAGTCCTCACCGCCCTGCCGGGGCAGTTCGGGCGGGCTCACCAGCTCCACCGGCTCGTCCGGCACGGTGGGCGGATAGGCCCTGGCCGGTCGCTTGACCGTGATCACACCCATGTGTCATCCACCCCGTGGCGTCGATCGATCACTTCGGCATCAGCCCGGACGCGACTGCGTACGGCCCGTACGGGAACCCGACGGCTGAGGACGCCCCACCCAGCGCGGGCCCCCGTACGTACCTCCGCGCAGGCGCCGATCCTAACGGTCGCCCCCGCACGGCCCGCCAGGCCTCGGCCGGGAACCCAGCGGGTAGGGTAACGCCGCGCCAACTCGCGGCCCGGTCGGGCCGGTTCCGCAGCCACACCGAGCGCCGCCGTGCCTCGGCACCGTCAACAAGGGGGAGCGACACGTGCGTCGAAGGAACGAGGTGGGGGCATGACCAGTGCCGCCGCGACCGGCTACTGCCGGGTGACGGTCGTCGCCCCGGACCGCCGGATCGACGTCGCCCTGCCCGAGGACGTCCCGCTCGCGGACGTCTACCCCGAGGTGCTGCGCCTGGCCAACCAGAGCCAGCCCGACGGCGCCCCCACCGGCTTCCACCTGGTCCGCCGCGACGGCACCGTCCTCGACAGCGGCCTGTCGCTGACCGCCCAGCAGGTCCGCGACGGCGACCTGCTCGCGCTGCGCCCCTTCGCCGAGTCCCTCCCGCCGGCCGTCTACGACGACGTCGCCGACGCCATCGCCAGCGCCGTCGAGGCCGACCGCCGGTTCTGGACCGCCGAACTGATGCGCGGCTTCGGCCTGATCGGCGCCGGGGTGCTGCTCACCCTGCTCGGCTTCGCGCTCTGGTTCTCCGACCTGCGCCACGACATGCACGGCCTGCCCGGCGTCCTGGCCGGCGTCACCGCCGTCCTGCTCACCGCACTGGCCGGCGTGCGCGCCCGGGTCTACCAGGACGCCCGGGCCGCCCTCGCCCTCGGCCTCGGCGCGCTGCCGCACGCCGTGATCGGCGGCAGCGGCCTCGTCCCCGTCGCACACCCCGGGGACGGCCCCGGCCGGATCCAGTTCCTGGCCGGCTGCGTGACCGCCCTGGTGGTCGCCGTGCTGCTGACCGGCCTGCTGCCGGAGAAGGACGCGGTGTTCGTCGCCGCCGCCCTGGTCGCCGCCGCCGGCGCGCTCGCCACCTTCGCCGCGGTCCTGACGCCGGAGACCCCGGCCGGGCACATCGCCGCCGTCACCGGTGTCGCCGCCGTCGCCGCCGTCGGCTTCCTGCCCGGCCTCTCCGCCCGCTTCGCCCGGCTGCCGGTCGGCTTCAGCGCCCCCGGCCAGACCCGCACCCGCAGCCGCGACTACGACGAGGAGGCCGAGCGCGCCGAGGCCGTCCAGTACGAGCGGATCGCCCACCAGGCCCGCCGCGGCCACGAGGTGCTGGTCGGCCTGGTCGGCGGCTGCGCCGCGGTCGTGGTCGGCGCCTGCGCGGTCCTCGGCTTCACCGACGAGACCTTCCCCGAGCTGCTCGCGCTCGCCCTGGGCCTGGCCACCATGCTGCGCGCCCGGCTGTTCCGCTACACCGCGCAGGTCCTCAGCCTCACCGTGGCCGGCCTGCTCGGCCTGTGCCTGCTGATCGTCGGGCTGTCCCTGCACACCCCGCAGTTCTTCCTGCGGGTCGCGGGCTCCACCACCCAGCTCGACCTGCGCACCGTCTGGCTGGCCGGCTCCATCGCCTTCGGCGCCGCGCTGCTCGTCGCGATCGCCCTGGTGGTGCCCCGGCTCGGCGTCTCCCCGTTCTGGGGGCGCATCCTGGACCTGGTCGACAGCCTCACGCTGATCTCGCTGGTCCCGCTGGCGCTGGCCGTCCTGGACATCTACCGGCTGGTCCGCGGCGCCACCGGCTGACCCGCGCCCGCCCCGCCGGTGCCGCCCTCCGGCGCCCGCCGCCGCCCCCGCCGGGAGTGCTCCGCCACCCCTCCGGGGCCCGCCGGACGGCCGGATGGGCGGCACTGGTACGCTTGGCCTCCGAGCGCAGCCGTGTGTCCGCCGCCCCTCCGTGGGCTGCAGCGCGCCGGCCGCACTCACGACACCGAGTTCTCGATGAGTCCTGTGCTGTCGACCAGGACCGCTCGGTAGACCCCGAAGGAGTTGCAGTGGCTCTCGCCTCTGACGTCAAGAAGCAGATCATCGCCGAGTTCGGCCAGAAGGAGGGCGACACCGGCTCCCCCGAGGTCCAGGTGGCCATGCTCTCCCGTCGCATCTCGGACCTGACCGAGCACCTCAAGCTGCACAAGCACGACCACCACTCGCGTCGTGGCCTGCTGATCCTGGTCGGCCAGCGCCGCCGCCTGCTGCAGTACCTGGCCAAGAAGGACATCGAGCGCTTCCGTACGCTCGTCGACCGCCTGGGCATCCGTCGCGGTGCCGCCGGCGGCGCCCGCTAAGACCGCCGCTCGGGGCGGCTCCCCACACCGGGGAGCCGCCCCTCGCGCGTATGCCGCGCCCGTCGGGCCGCAGCGCCCTGACATAACAACTCGCGCGCACCTCCCCAGGTGGCCGAGGATTGCACCGTAGGGTTGTGGGCATGCCGGGTGATGGCGCACCAGCGCGCCACCCGGGCAGACAGACCCGAACCCCCCGCGGGACGAAGGCTTCAAACGGAAGCCGCCCGCATCCGAGAGAGCGTCCAGACGCGGAACGCCCGTCCCGGCCCGGCAGCCGTGAGGCGCCGGTCCTCGGTAGTGGCCGTCGGAACCCCCGCAGACCGAGCGGGGCACTCCGGAGGCTTCGATCGAAGACCGGCCCGACTGCCGCCCTCCCTGACGAGGGCACCCAGGGCCACCGACAGGAAGTGCGCGGGGACGCTCTCCCGGAGACGTACGAAAGAGGAGATCTTCCAGGTGGAAGAGAACGTGTTCTACGCCGAGGCCGTGATCGACAACGGTTCCTTCGGCACCCGTACCATCCGCTTCGAGACCGGCCGCCTGGCCCGTCAGGCCGGCGGCTCCGCCGTGGCCTACCTCGACGACGACACCATGGTGCTGTCGGCCACCAGCGCGTCCAAGCAGCCGAAGGAGCACTTCGACTTCTTCCCGCTGACCGTGGACGTCGAGGAGCGGATGTACGCCGCGGGCCGCATCCCCGGCTCGTTCTTCCGTCGCGAGGGCCGGCCCTCCGAGGACGCGATCCTCACCTGCCGCCTGATCGACCGCCCGCTGCGCCCGTCCTTCGTCAAGGGCCTGCGCAACGAGGTCCAGGTCGTCGTCACCGTGATGGCGCTCAACCCCGACCACCTGTACGACGTGGTCGCGATCAACGCCGCCTCCGCCTCCACCCAGCTGGCGGGCCTGCCGTTCTCCGGCCCGATCGGCGGCGTGCGCGTCGCGCTGATCAACGGCCAGTGGGTCGCCTTCCCGACCCACAGCGAGCTGGAGTCGGCCGTCTTCGACATGGTCGTCGCCGGTCGCGTCCTGCCGGACGGCGACGTCGCGATCATGATGGTCGAGGCCGAGGCCACCGACAAGACCATCAAGCTGGTCGAGGGCGGCGCCGAGGCGCCGACCGAGGAGGTCGTGGCCGCCGGCCTCGACGCCGCCAAGCCGTTCATCAAGGTCCTCTGCGCCGCGCAGTCGCAGCTGGCCGCCCAGGCCGCCAAGCCGACCGGCGAGTTCCCGGTGTTCCTGGACTACCAGGACGACGTCCTCGCCGCGCTGAGCGCCGCCGTCAAGGACGAGCTGGCCCAGGCCCTGACCATCGCGGGCAAGCAGGAGCGCAACAACGAGCTGGACCGCGTCAAGGCGCTGGCCGCCGAGAAGCTGCTCCCCGAGTTCGAGGGCCGCGAGAAGGAGATCAGCGCCGCCTACAACGCGCTGACCAAGAAGATCGTCCGCGAGCGCGTCATCACGGACAAGGTCCGCATCGACGGCCGCGGCGTCACCGACATCCGCACCCTGGCCGCCGAGGTCGAGGCCATCCCGCGGGTGCACGGCTCGGCCCTGTTCGAGCGCGGCGAGACCCAGATCCTGGGTGTCACCACGCTGAACATGCTCCGCATGGAGCAGCAGCTGGACACGCTCTCCCCGGAGACGCGCCGCCGCTACATGCACAACTACAACTTCCCGCCGTACTCCGTCGGCGAGACCGGCCGCGTGGGCTCGCCCAAGCGCCGCGAGATCGGCCACGGCGCGCTGGCCGAGCGGGCCATCCTGCCCGTGCTGCCCTCGCGCGAGGAGTTCCCGTACGCGATCCGCCAGGTCTCCGAGGCGCTCGGCTCCAACGGCTCCACCTCGATGGGCTCGGTCTGCGCCTCGACCATGTCGCTGCTGAACGCCGGTGTGCCGCTGAAGGCCGCCGTCGCCGGCATCGCGATGGGCCTGATCTCCCAGGAGATCGACGGCGAGACCCACTACGTCACGCTGACCGACATCCTCGGCGCCGAGGACGCGTACGGCGACATGGACTTCAAGGTCGCCGGTACCCGCAACTTCATCACCGCCCTCCAGCTGGACACCAAGCTGAACGGCATCCCGGCGTCGGTGCTCGCCGCCGCGCTGAAGCAGGCCAAGGACGCCCGCCTGCACATCCTCGACGTGATGAACGAGGCCATCGACTCCCCGGACGAGATGTCCCCGAACGCGCCGCGCATCATCACCATCAAGATCCCGGTGGACAAGATCGGTGAGGTCATCGGCCCCAAGGGCAAGATGATCAACCAGATCCAGGAGGACACCGGCGCCGAGATCACGATCGAGGACGACGGCACCATCTACATCGGTGCCGCCGACGGCCCGGCCGCCGAGGCCGCCCGCACCACGATCAACCAGATCGCCAACCCGACCATGCCGGAGGTCGGCGAGCGCTACCTGGGCACCGTGGTCAAGACCACGACGTTCGGCGCGTTCGTCTCGCTGATGCCGGGCAAGGACGGCCTGCTGCACATCTCGCAGATCCGCAAGCTGGCCGGCGGCAAGCGCGTGGAGAACGTCGAGGACGTCCTCGGCGTCGGCGCCAAGGTGCAGGTCGAGATCGCCGAGATCGACCCGCGCGGCAAGCTCTCCCTGATCCCGGTCATCGAGGGCGAGGAGGCCGGCGAGGCCGCTTCCGAGTGAAGCGCCGCTAGCTGACCCCGTGCGGCCCGTACGCCTCCCGGCGTGCGGGCCGCACCCCGTTGTCCACCCGCTTACGTCCGCACGTGCCATCCTCGCGTGCGTTTCCTCTGGAGGTACCCCCCGTGGCGCAGGCCCCGGCGGTAAAGCAGCGTCCCGGCACCACCCGGACCCTGCTCAAGGGCGTCGACGGCGCCGGCACGGTGCGCCGCACCGTCCTCCCCGGCGGCCTGCGGGTCGTCACCGAGACCCTGCCGACGGTGCGCTCCGCGACCTTCGGCATCTGGGTCGGCGTCGGCTCACGGGACGAGACCCCGCAGCTCAACGGCGCCACGCACTACCTGGAGCACCTGCTCTTCAAGGGCACCGAGCGGCGCAGCGCGCTGGACATCTCGGCGGCCCTGGACGCGGTCGGCGGCGAGATGAACGCCTTCACCGCGAAGGAGAACACCTGCTACTACGCCCGGGTCCTGGACACCGACCTGCCGCTGGCCATCGACGTGGTCTGCGACATGCTCACCGGCTCGCTGATCCGCCCCGAGGACGTCGACGCCGAGCGCGGCGTCATCCTCGAGGAGATGGCGATGGCCGAGGACGACCCGGGCGACGTGGTGCACGACCTGTTCGCCAAGGTGATCTACGGCAGCGGCCCGCTCGGCCGCCCGATCCTCGGCACCCAGGAGACCATCAAGGCGCTCACCCGGGACCAGATCGCCGGCTTCTACCACCGCCGCTACCGGCCCGAGAACCTGGTCGTCTCGGCGGCCGGCAACCTCGACCACCGCAAGGTCGTCAAGCAGGTCGAGCAGGCCTTCGCGACGGTGCTGGCCCGCTCCGACGCGGCCCCCGCCGAGGCCCGGCGCGGGGTCAAGGCGCTGCGCACGGCCGGGAAGGTCGAGGTGCTCAACCGGTCCACCGAGCAGGCCCACCTGGTGCTGGGCGTGCCGGGCGTGCCGCGGCACGACGAGCGCCGCTGGGCGATGGGCGTGCTCAACGCGGCCCTCGGCGGCGGGATGAGCTCCCGGCTGTTCCAGGAGGTCCGCGAGAAGCGCGGCCTGGCGTACTCGGTGTACTCCTACTCCTCGTCCTACGCGGACAGCGGCCTGTTCGGCATCTACGCCGGCTGCCAGCCCAAGCGGGTCGAGGAGGTGCTGCGGATCTGCCGCGCCGAGCTGGCCAAGGTGGTCGCCGAGGGCATCACCGAGGAGGAGCTGCGGCGCGCGATCGGGCAGATCTCCGGCTCGACCGTGCTCGGCATGGAGGACACCGGTTCGCTGATGAACCGGATCGGCAAGGCCGAGCTCAGCTACGGTCACCACCTGTCGGTGGACGACATGCTGGGCCGGATCGCGGCCGTGACCCTGGAGGACGTCCACGCGGTGGCCCGTGATGTGCTGGGCGCGTACCGGCCGTCGCTGGCGCTGATCGGTCCGGTCAACGACAAGCGGGCCGCCAAGCTCGCCGATCTGCTGGTGTGAGAGGACATATCGCTATGACGCTGCGTGTCGCCGTGATCGGTGCCAAGGGCCGGATCGGCTCCGAGGCGGTCAAGGCCGTCGAGGCCGCGCCGGACCTGGAACTGGTGGCCGCCCTGGGCCGCGGGTCGGAGCTCGGGGAACTCACCGACGCCGGGGCGCAGGTCGTGGTCGAGCTGACCCACCCGGACGCGGTGATGGGCAACCTCGACCACTGCCTGCACCACGGCATCCACGTGGTCACCGGCACCACCGGCTGGACGGACGAGCGGCTCGCCACCGTCCGCGGCTGGCTGGAGCAGGCCCCCGGACTCGGTCTGCTGATCGCCCCGAACTTCTCCATCGGAGCGATCCTCGGCATGAAGTTCTCCCAGGTCGCGGCGAAGTACTTCGAGTCGGTCGAGGTGGTCGAGCTGCACCACGACCGCAAGGCCGACGCACCCAGCGGCACCGCGGCGCGGACGGCGCAGCTGATCGCGGCCGCCCGGGCCGAGGCCGGCCGCCCGCCGCAGCAGGACCCGACCACCCACGGCCTGCCCGGCGCGCGCGGCGCCGACGTCGACGGGGTGCCGGTGCACTCCGTCCGGCTGCGCGGTCTGCTGGCCCACCAGCAGGTGATGTTCGGCGACACCGGCGAGACGCTCACCATCCGGCACGACTCGCTGCACCACAGCAGCTTCATGCCGGGCATCCTGCTGGGCGTGCGCAAGGTCGTCGAGACGCCGGGACTGACCTTCGGCCTCGAACACTTCCTGGACCTGTGAGCCCGACATGACCTCCCGTACCGGCTTCTTCGTCCTGTCCGGCGTGCTGCTGCTGGTCGCCCTGATCTGCGTGGGGGAGGGCGTCCAGCTGATCGCCACCGGCAAGCCGCTCGGCATCGGCATCGGCGTCTGCGCCTTCGTGATCCCGCTGATCGGCGTCTGGTTCCTGCGCCAGACCGTCCGCTTCGGGCGGGACAGCGAGCGGCTCGCGCGGGAGCTGGAGGCCGAGGGCGGCCTGCCGGTGGACGAGCTGAAGCGCACCACCGGCGGGCGGATCGACCGGGCCTCGGCCGACGAGGTCTTCGCCCGCCGCCGGGCCGAGGCGGAGACCGCCCCGGGCGACTGGCGGGTCTGGTTCCGCCTCGCCGTGGCCTACGCCGACGCCGGTGACACCCCGCGCGCCCGCAAGACCATGCAGCACGCCATCAAGCTGCACAGCACCGAACCCGCAAGGAGTAACGCGTGAGCGACGAACCGACGGCCCCCAGCTTCCGCAGCGACGTGACGGTGGAGCTGGTCCGCAGCGCCGCCGCCGACTCGGACGTCATCTGGGCGGCCCGCGTCTCGACCGCGGGGGAGCAGTCCCTGGAGGCGCTCTCGCAGGACCCGGAGAAGTCCAAGGGCCTGATCAACTTCCTGATGCGCGACCGGCACGGCACGCCCTTCGAGCACAACTCGATGACCTTCTTCATCAGCGCGCCGATCTTCGTGTTCCGGGAGTTCCACCGGCACCGCAGCGGCTGGTCGTACAACGAGGAGTCCGGCCGCTACCGCCAGCTGGACCCGGTGTTCTACGTCCCGGCCGAGGACCGCAAGCTGGTCCAGCAGGGCCGCCCGGGCAAGTACGAGTTCACCCCCGGCACGCCCGAGCAGCACGAGACCACCACCGCGGCGATGGAGGCGGCGTACCGCGAGTCCTACGCCCGCTACCAGGAGATGCTGGCGGCCGGGGTGGCCCGCGAGGTGGCCCGCGCGGTGCTGCCGGTCGGCCTGTTCTCCTCGATGTACGCGACCTGCAACTCGCGCTCGCTGATGCACTTCCTGTCGCTGCGGACCAAGCGCGACAACTCGGCGGTGCCGTCGTTCCCGCAGCGCGAGATCGAGATGGTCGCCGAGCAGATGGAGGAGCAGTGGGCGCAGCTCATGCCGCTCACCCATGCGGCCTTCGAGAAGCACGGCCGAGTCGCCCCCTGACCTGCGACGACAGGCATATGGGCAGTGTGTCTGGCATGTCTGGATTGCGCCTTTTCTAGCCGCTCCCTACATTCGTGAACACGGATCCCGGTGCTGCTCGAACCCCCGAGCGGGCGGCACCGGGATCCCATTTCACCGCCTGTTTCCACCGCTCACCGCCGCTGCCCCTGTCCGAACCCTGGACCGGTGTGGATACCGCCCCACCGCCTACGAGTAGTTTTGGACGCATGGCTCCGATCTCCACCCCACAGACGCCGTTCGGCCGGGTCCTGACCGCGATGGTCACCCCGTTCACCGCCGACGGCGGGCTCGACCTCGACGGCGCCCAGCGCCTCGCCACGCACCTCGTCGACTCCGGGAACGACGGCCTCGTCGTCAACGGCACCACCGGTGAGTCCCCGACCACCAGCGATGCCGAGAAAGCCCGACTGGTCCGCGCCGTGGTGGAGGCGGTCGGGGATCGCGCCCACGTGGTGGCCGGCGTCGGCACCAACGACACCCACCACAGCATCGAGCTGGCCCGGCAGGCGCAGGCCGCCGGGGCGCACGGCCTGCTGGCCGTCACGCCGTACTACAGCAAGCCCCCGCAGGAGGGCCTGTACCGGCACACCGTCGCCCTCGCCGACGCGACCGAGCTGCCGGTCATGCTGTACGACATCCCGGGCCGCAGCGGGGTGGCGCTGAGCCACGAGACGCTGGTCCGGCTCGGCGAGCACCCCCGGATCGTCGCCAACAAGGACGCCAAGGGCGACCTCGGCGCGGCGGCCTGGGCGATCGCCCGCTCCGACCTGGCCTGGTACTCCGGCGACGACATCCTGAACCTGCCGCTGCTGTCGGTCGGAGCCGTCGGCGTGGTCAGCGTCGTGGGACACGTCGTGGCCGGCGACCTGCGCGCGATGATCGAGGCCTACCTGGCGGGCGATGTGGTCAAGGCCACCAGCGTCCACCAGCGCCTGCTGCCGGTGTTCAGCGGTATGTTCCGCACCCAGGGCGTCATCCTGACCAAGGCCGCGCTGGAACTCCAGGGCCTGCCGGCCGGGCCGCTCCGGCTGCCCCTGGTCGGTGCGACGCCCGAGGAGATCGCGAAATTGAAGCAGGATCTCGCCGCCGGCGGGGTACACCTGTAGCAGACACGGACGTGCGCGCCCCGGCTCGCCGGACCCCCAGGGTCCGCCGCTGGACCGGACCGAAGGCGCGAGAGCACAGACCCAGTAGGAAAACGACACTGAGTACGCACGCCATATGTCTCCAGGGGGAGGACCCCGGGCATGTGGCGTGTGTCGTGAGGAGAGTCTTTTGAGCCACCCGCACCCCGAACTCGGCGCGCCCCCGGCCCTGAAGGAGGGCGCCCTCCGCATCACCCCGCTCGGCGGCCTCGGCGAGATCGGCCGCAACATGACGGTCCTCGAGTACGGCGACCGCATCCTGATCATCGACTGCGGCGTCCTCTTCCCCGAGGACGAGCAGCCCGGCGTGGACCTGATCCTCCCGGACTTCAGCTACATCCGGGACCGCCTCGACAAGGTCGACGGCATCATCCTCACCCACGGGCACGAGGACCACATCGGTGCCGTCCCGTTCCTCCTGCGGGAGAACCCGGACATCCCGCTGATCGGCTCGAAGCTGACCCTGGCCCTGATCGAGGCCAAGCTCGCCGAGCACCGGATCCGTCCGTACGTGCTGGAGGTCAAGGAGGGCGAGCGCGAGCGCATCGGCCCCTTCGACTGCGAGTTCATCGCGGTCAACCACTCCATCCCGGACGCCCTCGCCGTGGCCGTCCGGACCCCCGCCGGCATGGTCGTGGCCACCGGTGACTTCAAGATGGACCAGCTGCCGCTCGACGGCCGCCTCACCGACCTGCCGACCTTCGCCAAGCTGGCCGAGGAGGGCATGGACCTGCTGCTGGTGGACTCCACCAACGCCGAGGTCCCCGGCTTCATCCCGCACGAGCGGGACATCTCGGCGGCGCTGCGAAACGTTTTCGCGAACGCTGACAAGCGCATCATCGTCGCCTCCTTCGCCAGCCACGTGCACCGCATCCAGCAGGTCCTGGACGCCGCGCACGAGTACAAGCGCAAGGTCGCCTTCGTCGGCCGCTCGATGGTCCGCAACATGGGCATCGCCCGCGACCTCGGTTACCTGAAGGTCCCCGGCAACATGGTCGTGGACGTCAAGCAGCTGGACGACCTCCCGGACAAGGAGGTCGTGCTGATCTGCACCGGCTCGCAGGGCGAGCCGATGGCCGCGCTGTCCCGGATGGCCAACCGCGACCACCAGATCCGCATCGTCGAGGGCGACACCGTCGTCCTGGCCTCCTCGCTGATCCCGGGCAACGAGAACGCCGTCTACCGGGTGATCAACGGCCTGACCCGCTGGGGCGCCAAGGTCGTGCACAAGGGCAACGCCAAGGTGCACGTCTCCGGCCACGCCTCGGCCGGCGAGCTGCTCTACTTCTTCAACATCTGCAAGCCGCGCAACCTGATGCCGGTGCACGGCGAGTGGCGCCACCTGCGCGCGGCCGCCGAGCTGGGCATCGCCACCGGTGTGCCGCGCAACCGCGTGGTCATCGCCGAGGACGGCGTCTGCGTCGACCTGGAGCGCGGCGTCGCCAAGATCGTCGGCAAGGTGCAGGCCGGGTACGTCTACGTGGACGGCTCCTCGGTCGGTGACATCACCGAGGCCTCGCTCAAGGACCGCAAGATCCTCGGCGAGGAGGGCTTCATCTCGGTCTTCGTCGCGGTCGACTCGACCAACGGCAAGATCATCGGTGGCCCGACCATCCAGGCCCGCGGCTCCGGCATCGACGACAACGCGTTCGGTCCGGTGGTCGCCAAGCTCCAGGAGGCCCTGGACCGCTCGGCGAGCGACGGTGTGCTGGAGCCCCGCCAGGTGCAGCAGCTCGTCCGTCGGACCATCGGCAAGTGGGTCGCGGACAACTACCGCCGCCGGCCGATGATCCTGCCGGTCGTGGTCGAGGTCTGACGCTCGTCGTTCGAGCGCTGACGCTCGTCCGGTCCCGGGTGGGGCCGGTTTGACGTGGGGCGGCCCGGTGCGTAATGTTCTCCGGGTTGCCCCACGGGACGACCCCTCGGAAACGCGCTCGAATTCGAATTCGAGAACGGCCGGGGAAAACGGCCCGAGAGACTCTGATAGAGTCCGGGAGCGCCGAAAGGCAAAAGCCGATTGGATGAATCAAACTCCGGTAAACGGAGCGGAAAACGTCTGATAAGCTGGAAACACGAAAGAACGAAGCCCGGAGGGTCCGCTGGAAGGCGGTCCGAAGGAAGCGTCCGTTCCTT